>DXBJ01000004.1 GCA_019116585.1 Candidatus Faecalibacterium gallistercoris
CATCTGCTGCGTTGCATTCGCTTGCATTCCACAAAAGCAGCCGCGCCGAGCGCGTCCTGCGGACGAAGCAGCGAAGGCACGGCTGGCGCAGCGCTCCGGTTTTCGCAAGCGGGCATCGTCCCGCGCCGCGAAAATCGGCTAAGCGCAAGAGTTTCAGCGCTCATGCGCCTTGCATCTGGCGCTTTTTGGCGAATATCTCAGCATGTTTGAATTCTCAGATACACCCTAGCCGGCCTCCGGCACGCTGCCCGTAAAACAGAACCACCGGTTGCGGCAGGAGAGGACGTACTCCCCGCCGTAGCGCTCCAGCACGCTCTGGACGTTGGCCAGGCCCATGCCGTGGCCGGGCTCGGCCTTGGTGGAGGCCGGCAGCTCCCCCGCCGTCAGGGGGATGTCCCGGGCCACCCGGTTGCGCACCGAGATCACGAACGCCCCGTCCAGCTTTTTGATGCGGAGGGTGACCTGGGGCGGGTCCGCTTCGGCGGCGCCCCGGATGGCGTTGTCCAGCAGGTTGCAGAACAGGGTCACCAGCTCGGCGTTCTGGAGCGGGAAGCGGGCCAGGTCGCACAGGTCAAAGTTCAGCAGCACCCCGCTGCGGGCGGCCTGCCGGTACTCCTTGCTCAGGACGGCGTCCAGCAGGGGGTTGTGGGTGTCCACCACCGCGGTGCCGGCGGCCACCGCCTTAGACACGCTGGCCAGGTAGGCCCTGGCCCCCTCGACGTCCCCCTGCTCCAGATAAAAGCCCACCGCCCCCATGTGGTTGGTGAACTCATGGGTCAGGCGGCGCTGGCTCTGGTAGGACTCCATCAGGGCGTCGGCCCGCTCCTGCTCGATCTTCATCCGGGCCTCGGTCTGGCTGGCCTGGGTGGACCGGACGCTGAGCATGGTGAACAGGGCAAAATACACCAGCGTGGCCAGGATCAGCAAAATGCAGATCAGGACCATATAGCTGTACTGGTTGGTGTCCTGGCCGAAGTTGGTCAGGATCACGTTCAGCAGGGCGATCAGGCAGATGTAGACCGTCCCCACCATCTTCTGGACGGGGTCGATGGCCCCGATCCAGCGCCGGAGCAGCCGTATCCCCAGGTACAGCAGGGCGTTCAGCACCACGCCGTACAGCAGGATGCTCTGGGGCAGCCGCCAGATCTCGGACATGGGCATCTTGTTCAGCCCTGCCGCCAGCGCCCCCACCGTGTTGCCGTAGCCCAGGATCACCACCCCGCAGACCACCACCGAAAAGGCCTTCTGGAGCAGGCCGCCCCCAAAAAAGAAGGCGGCCGCCAGCATCCGCAGGGCGTTGAAGGTCAGCGCCCAGGGCGAGTAAGGGACGTACGTCCCCCACAGCACCTGCGAGCCCACCCACAGCAGGCAGAGCAGCAGCGCCGCCGCCCAGCGGGGCAGGCGGCCCCGGCCCAGGATGGCGGCTTCGATCTGGAGCGCGGCGACGAACTCGCCCCCGCAGGACAATGCCACCAGCAGCCTTTCATTCATCCCCGAAGCGCCCCTTCCATTCCAGATACAGCCTGCGCACCCCGGCGTAGCCGGTGCGGCTGACGCTGAGCTCGGCGCCGTTGCGCATCCACACCTTGTAGCCGACGATGCGGCTGATATACTTCATGTTGACCACCGCGCTGCGCCCGATGCGGACAAAGCCGTTTTCAAACAGGTCTCCCGGCAGCTCGGACAGCTTGCCGTAATAGACGCACAGGGGCTTGCGGGGCTCCTCCCCCATGACCAGCACCCGCCGGCCCTCGCTCTCCAGCGAGTAGATGTCGTCGTAGGGGATCTGCCTTGCCTCCCGGTTGAACTCCACCGGCAGGGCGCGCCGGACGCCGAACAGCTCCTGATACACATCCTCCAGGCAGGGCGGCAGCATCCGCCGGATGTCCCCTTTCAGGATATACCGGAACGCGCTCACCGTGTACCCCTGGGGCGCAAACTCCAGATACGCCGAGATGTACACCAGCAGGATCCGGGGGTTTTTCTGCTTCAGGGTCCGCCCCAGCTCGATGCCGCTGGCCGTGACCAGGTCCACGTCCAGAAAAGCCAGCTGGATGTTCTCCAGCCCGGGCAGGGCCTGGGCTTCCTCCGCGCTGGCGCACACCATACACTGCACCGGCACATAGTTGGCCTCAAAAAACGGGACGGCCGCACTTTTGACCTTTTCCGCAAAGACCACGTCGTCGTCGCAAATCAAACAATTCATACACCAAATCCCTCTGTTGTTACCGCACCAAAATCACGCCGAAAGCGGCCGGGCCGCCCGGCGTTCGCACTCATTTTTCTTAAAATACACAATATCCGCACCCTTGTCAAGGTGTCAGGGCCAACGCGCCGGCCCTTGTCCGCCGGGCGGGGGCGTGCTACAATAAAATCAGAGATATGTTCCACAGCGAGGAGGTGAAGCCTGTGCCCATCTGGAACCCCTGGCACGGCTGCCATAAGATCAGCCCCGGATGCCTGAACTGCTATGTCTACCGCCGGGACGAGGCGGTGGGCCGGGACGCCTCGGCCGTGGCCCGGACCGCCGACTTCGACCTGCCCGTCCGGCGGGACCGGCACTGGGCCTACAAGCTGCAGCCGGAGGGCCGCACCGTCTTTACCTGCATGACCTCCGACTTTTTCCTGGAGGAGGCCGACCCCTGGCGCCCCGCCTGCTGGGCGATGATGCGCCAGCGCGCCGACCTGCACTTTGCCATCATCACCAAGCGCATCCACCGCTTTGCCGCCTGCATCCCGCCCGACTGGGGCCAGGGCTACCCCAACGTGTCGGTCTACTGCACGGTGGAAAACCAGGACATGGCCGACCGCCGCCTGCCCCTCTACCTGACGCTGCCCATCCGGCACAAGCACATCTGCCACGAGCCCATGCTGGGCCCCATCTGCATCGAGCCCTACCTTGCCTCGGGCCAGATCGAATACGTCCTCTGCGGGGGCGAGTCGGGGCCCCGCGCCCGGCCCTGCCGCTACGAGTGGGTACTGGACACCCGGGCCCAGTGCATCCGGCAGGGGGTGGCCTTCCATTTCAAGCAGACCGGCGCGGTCTTTGTCAAGGACGGCCGGACCTACCGCATCCCCCGCCGGCTGCAGCAGAGCCAGGCGGCCCTGGCCGGCATCGACTACGACCCCCGCCCCGCCGCCGGCCTGCCCCCCGCCCCGCCCCAGCAGCTGCGCTGGGACGACAGGGCCTGAACCCCCTTTTTGCCCCGATGCTGCGGTTTCTCTTGCCAAGACGCCGGAATTTTAGTATACTCTGTACAATAGTTGTTCGGAACGATCCAGTCTTTTTATACAACTGCATCCCGCAGGGAAACCATTCCAACAAAGGAGGATCTCCATGTCCTACGTCATGGCCCTGGATGCCGGCACCACCTCCAACCGGTGCATCCTGTTCAACGAAGCGGGGGAAATGTGCAGCGTCGCCCAGAAAGAGTTCACCCAGTATTTCCCCAAGCCGGGCTGGGTGGAGCACGACGCCAACGAGATCTGGACCACCCAGCTGGGGGTGGCCCTGTCGGCGATGAACAAGGTGGGCGCCACCGCCGGGGACATCGCCGCCATCGGCATCACCAACCAGCGCGAGACCACCATCGTCTGGGACCGGGACACCGGCGAGCCGGTCTATCACGCCATCGTCTGGCAGTGCCGGCGCACCAGCGCCTTCTGCGACGAGCTGAAGGCCCGGGGCTACACCGAGACCTTCCGGCAGAAAACGGGCCTGGTCATCGACGCCTATTTTTCGGCCACCAAGCTGAAGTGGATCCTGGACAACGTCCCCGGCGCGCGCGAAAAGGCCCGGGCCGGGCAGCTGCTGTTCGGCACGGTGGAGACCTGGCTGATCTGGAAGCTGACCTGCGGCAAGATCCACGTCACCGACTATTCCAACGCCAGCCGCACCATGCTGTTCAACATCCACACCCTGGACTGGGACGACGAGATCCTCTCGGTGCTGGACATCCCCCGGTGCATGCTGCCCAAACCCATGCCCTCCAGCTGCTTTTACGAGTACGCCGACCCCATGCACTTTGGGGACGGCATCAAGATCGCCGGGGCCGCGGGCGACCAGCAGGCCGCCCTGTTCGGCCAGACCTGCTGGACCCCCGGCGAGGCCAAAAACACCTTCGGCACCGGCGGGTTCATGCTGATGAACACCGGCGAGACCCCGGTCTTTTCCAAAAACGGCCTGGTCACCACCATCGCCTGGGGGCTGGACGGCAAGGTGAACTACGCCCTGGAGGGCTCCATCTTTGTGGCCGGGGCGGCCATCCAGTGGCTGCGGGACGAGCTGCGCCTGCTGGAAGAAGCCCGCGACTCGGAGTACATGGCCGGCAAGGTCAAGGACACCAACGGCTGCTACGTGGTGCCCGCCTTCACCGGCCTGGGCGCCCCCCACTGGGACCAGTACGCCCGGGGCACCATCGTGGGGCTGACCCGCGGGTGCAACAAATACCACATCATCCGGGCCACCCTGGACAGCCTGTGCTACCAGGTCAACGACGTCCTGCGGGCCATGGAGGCCGACTCGGGCATCAGGATGACCAGCCTGCGGGTGGACGGGGGCGCTTCGGCCAACAATTACCTGCTGCAGACCATGGCCGATATTTCCAACCTGCCGGTGCTGCGGCCCAAGTGCCTCGAGACCACCGCCCTGGGCGCGGCCTACCTGGCCGGGCTGGCGGTCGGCTACTGGAGCTCCACCGCCGACGTGGCCAAAAACTGGGCGGTGGACAGCACCTTCCGGCCCAACATCCCCGCCGAGCAGCGGGCCAAACGCCTCCGCGGCTGGAAAAAGGCGGTCCGGTGCGCCTACCACTGGGCCCTGGACGAAGAATGAGCCAAACAAAAGGAGAACGTTCTTTATGATCGACGTCATCATCATCGGGGCGGGGGTGTCCGGCTGCGCCATCGCCCGGGAGCTGGCCCGCTATCAGGCCGGCATCCTGGTCCTGGACAAGGAAGAGGATGTCTGCTGCGGCACCAGCAAAGCCAACAGCGCCATCGTCCACGCGGGGTTCGACGCAGCCCACGGCACCCTGATGGCCAAGCTGAACGTGGAGGGCAGCAGGCGGATGCCCGCCCTGGCCAAAGAGCTGGACTTTGCCTACGACCCCTGCGGCAGCCTGGTGGTCTGCCTGTCCGAGGCGGACCGGCCCCGGCTGCAGGCTTTGTACGAGAACGGCGCGGCCAACGGGGTCGAGGGGCTGCGGATCATCGGGCGGGACGAGCTCCTCGCCATGGAGCCCCACATCGCGGACGAGGCCGTCGCCGCCCTCTGGGCCCCCACGGGGGCCATCGTCTGCCCCTTTGGGCTGACCTACGCCCTGGCCGAAAACGCCGCCCACAACGGCGTCCGCTTCCAGTTCGACACCGCCGTCCGGGCGGTCCGGCCCATCGAGGGCGGCTGGCGGGTGGAGACCGCCCGGGGCAGCCTGGACGCCCGGCTGGTGGTCAACGCCGCCGGCGTCCACGCCGACGAGCTGCACAACATGGCCGCCCCCGGCGACCCCATGCAGATCATCCCTCGGCGCGGGGACTACTTCCTGCTGGACCACACCGCCGGGGACCACGTCCGCCACACCATCTTCCAGCTGCCGGGGCCTGCCGGCAAGGGGGTCCTGGTCACCCCCACCGTCCACGGCAACCTGCTGGTGGGGCCCACCAGCATCGACATCCAGGACAAAGAGTCCACCGCCACCACCGCCGCCGGCCTGGAGGAGATCCGCGCCAAGGCCGGGCTGGCGGTCAAGGACCTGCCCCTGCGGCAGACCATCACCAGCTTTGCGGGCCTGCGGGCCCACGAGCCCCGGCACGACTTCTTCATCGGGGAGGCGGCCCCCGGCTTTGTGGACTGCGCCGCCATCGAGTCCCCCGGCCTGTCCAGCGCGCCGGCCATCGGGGCCATGGTGGCCGGCATCGCGGCCGGCCGCCTGCACCTGGAAGCGAAACCCGACTTCGATCCCGTCCGCAAGGGCATCCTGGACCCCAAGACCCTCCCGCTGGAAGAGCGGGCCGCCCTGATCCGGCAAAACCCCGCCTACGGGCAGATCATCTGCCGGTGCGAGAGCGTCACCGAGGGCGAGATCCTCGACGCCATCCACCGGGTGCCCGGGGCCCGCAGCCTGGACGGGGTCAAACGGCGGACCCGCGCCGGGATGGGCCGCTGCCAGGCGGGTTTCTGCAGCCCGCGGGTCATGGAGATCCTGGCACGGGAGCTGGAGGTCCCCCTGTCCCAGGTGACCAAATCGGGCGGGGCGTCCAGGATCATCCTGGGCGTCAACAAAGACGCACTGTGAGGGGGGAACCACGATGAAAAACGTAGACCTTGTCATCATCGGCGGCGGGCCCGCCGGCCTGGCCGCCGCCATCGAAGCGCGCCGGCACGGGGTGGAGGACCTGCTGATCCTGGAGCGGGACAGCGAACTGGGCGGCATCCTGAACCAGTGCATCCACAACGGCTTTGGCCTGCACACCTTCCGGGAGGAGCTGACCGGCCCCGAGTACGCCGCCCGCTACATCGCCCAGGCCCGGGAGCTGGGCATCCCCTATAAGCTCGACACCATGGTGCTGGACCTGGCCGCCGACAAGACCGTCACCGCCATGAACCGCACCGACGGCCTGTTCCAGCTGCACCCCAAAGCCGTGGTGCTGGCCATGGGCTGCCGGGAGCGCCCCCGCGGCGCTTTGAACATCCCGGGCTGCCGGCCCGCCGGCATCTTCACCGCGGGCACCGCCCAGCGGCTGGTGAACATGGAGGGCTACCTGCCCGGCCGCAAGGTGGTCATCCTGGGCTCGGGGGACATCGGCCTCATCATGGCCCGCCGCATGACCCTGGAAGGGGCGCAGGTGCAGGTGGTGGCCGAGCTGATGCCCTACTCCGGCGGGCTGAAGCGGAACATCGTCCAGTGCCTGGACGACTACGGCATCCCCCTCAAGCTCAGCCACACGGTGGTGGACATCCAGGGCAAAGAGCGGGTCGAGGGCGTCACCCTGGCCCGGGTGGAAAACGGCCGGCCCGTCCCCGGCACCGAGGAGCACTACGACTGCGACACCCTGCTGCTGTCCTGCGGGCTGCTGCCCGAAAACGAGCTCAGCCGGGCCGCCGGGGTCCAGCTCAGCCCGGTGACCGGCGGCCCCGCCGTCAACGAAAGCCTGGAGACCAGCATCCCCGGCGTGTTTGCCGCCGGCAACGTGCTCCACGTCCACGACCTGGTGGACTACGTCTCGGAGGAGGCCGGCGCCGCCGGGGCCCATGCCGCCGCCTTCATCCGGCAGGGGGGCCAGGGGCCGGACGCCCCCGCCCTCCCCGTCCGGTGCGCCAACGGCGTCCGCTACACGGTGCCCAGCACCGTCCGGCCCGCCTGCGCGGGGGACAAGCTGACCCTCCGGTTCCGGGTGGGCAACGTCTACCGGAACAAAAAGATCGCCGTCTATCTGGGCGATACCTGCATTTTCACCCGCCGCCGCCCGGTACTGGCCCCCGGCGAGATGGAGACCATCCAGCTGAAAGGGGACCTGCTGCGGCAGGACCCCGCCGCCGGCAGCATCACCGTCACATTGGAGGAGGCGTGAGCGATGGAAACAAGACAACTGATCTGCATCGGCTGCCCCATGGGCTGCCCCCTGACGGTGGAGCTGGAGGGCGGCGCCGTCATCCGGGTGACCGGCAACACCTGCCCCCGGGGCGACGCCTACGGCCGCAAGGAGGTCACCGACCCCACCCGCATCGTCACCACCACCGTCCGGGTCCGGGGCGGCGTCCTGCCGGCGGTCTCCTGCAAGACCCGCAGCGACGTGCCCAAGGGCCGGATCTTTGACGTGGTCCGGGCCCTGAAGGACCTGGAGGTCCCCGCGCCGGTGGCCATCGGCCAGGTCCTTCTGGAGGACGCCGCCGGCACCGGGGTGGCCGTCGTCGCCACCAAAAACGTGGCCGCCCAACCGTAACCGCAGCAACGCGCCCCTCCCCTCTGCACAGGCAGCGGGGAAGGGCGCGTTCCAGCGTGTCGCAAAAGCGCCACGCTCCAGGGGGAACCCATTTCTGCGCGCAGTCGCGCGACAGAAATTCTTTCCCCCTGGTATCCCCCTGGGGACAAAATTTAGCGCCGAACCATGCACTCGCCGCAAGGCGGCTCGCACACTCTCGGCGCCAAATTTCCCTGTATGTGTCCCGTCCATCCGCACATGTCGGCTGGACGGGACTTTTTTGACAGCCCGGATCTGTATGCTTTTACCGGTAATCCTCGTTGAGGAACAGGGCCTTGACGGCCACCACCTCGTCGTACTCCTGCTGGTCCACCTCGACCTCCGCGTTCAGGGCCTTCAGGTCCTGCTTGACCGTTTCCAGCGCGTCGGGGATGCGGGCCGCCCGGCCCTCCTCGATCACCCGCTGCATCCGCCGGAGGACGATGGGGTGGGCGTAGCGGGCCGGCAGGGGGAACTCGCCCCGGTAGCCCTTCAGATAGCCGGCCATGTCCTGCTGGGCCTTTTCGTTCCGGGCCATGATGGCGTTCTTGTTGTTGCGGGCGGTGGGCAGGACGCTGACCCCCGAGAACATGAAGATGGCGGCCAGCCCAAATAGGGCGAAGTAGACCCCAAAACTGCCGGTGCCCTGCAGGATGGTGGCGACGCCGAACAGCAGCGACACCAGCCCCAGCACCGTGATGGCCAGCGCCACCCAGCGGTAGCTGGGCTTGCTGCAGAGGTAGGCCCGCTTGCGGCGGGCGGCCTTGCTCAGCTCCTGGGCCAGCTCGGGCTTTTGGTCCAGATAGACGGCGGCGTCCTCCAGGGCGCGGAGGGAGCGCTGGGCCTCGTGGGTCAGCTCGGGCTTTTTGCGGGCGGCCCGCTCCTGCTCCCGCCGGGCCAGGCGGGCCTCGGCGGCGGCGCTGACCAGCTTGATCTCCGGGTGGGCCCGGCCGATGCAGTCCAGCATCTGGTCCACCTGCTCTTCGTATTTGAAGTTGCACTGTTTCTGCCGGCCGCCGTCGTACTCCACCACCAGGTAGGGGATGGAGGCAAAGATCCCTTTTTGGGAAAAGCCGCCCTGGCTCATGGCCACCCGCTTGAACACCCGGGTGACGGCAGGATAGGTGATGTAATAGCGCCGGTCGATGTAAAAGCTGTTGAGATACAGCGCCTTTTCTCCGACGCCGCAGGGGCCGAATTTTTTGCAGTTTTTCTTGTCGGCGGCCAGGGCGTCGGGGTCCAGGGCCGCGCCGCCCAGGCGGGCAGGTTTGAATAACATAGGCTGCAACCTCTTTCCAAAAAAAGATACGCGGGGAATGCAAGGGCCCGCCAACCGCTGTTGCTGGGCAGCGGCTGGCGGGCCGTTGTGGTTCACACGGGGCCGGGCCGGCCGGTGTGGAAGTTACTTTTTATTGCTCGCGGGCTGTTTGCGGGTGGCGTAGATAAAGATGCCCAGCAGCAGCACGGCAAAGAGGATGCCCACAGGGTAAGCCACCGCCGTATTGTAGATGGTCGCGCCGGAGGCGTCCTTGCTGTTGATGAGCTGGCCCAGGCACTCGTCGCCCAGCAGGAAGTAAGTAGCCGAAACGGCGCTCATGAAGGTGGCGGGCACCGCGGTGATCCAGTAGTTCTTCTTCTGCTGGTAGAGGTACATGCTGGCGGTCCACAGGACGATCATGGCCAGGGTCTGGTTGGTCCAGCTGAAGTAACGCCAGACGATGGAGTAATCCAGATGCCCGACGAAGGCGCCCACCAGAAGCAGGGGCACGCAGAGGGCCAGGCGCTTCTTGAAGTCCTCCTGGTCGATCTTGAACCAGTCGGCCAGGGTCAGGCGGGCAGAGCGGAAGGCGGTGTCGCCCGAGGTGATGGGGCAGGCGATGACGCCCAGCATGGCCAGGGCAACGCCCACGCCGCCCATGGTCTTGGAGCAGACGTCGTAAATGGCGGCGGACTGGCCGTTGGCCAGGACTGCCTGCAGGCCGGTGTTCAGGCCGTTGGTCACTTCATAGATCGAGCAGCCGGCGGCGGCCCAGATCAGGGCGATGACGCCCTCGCAGACCATGGCGCCGTAGAACACCATGTGGCCCTGGCGCTCGGACTTCATGCAGCGGGCCATCAGGGGCGACTGGGTGGCGTGGAAGCCCGAGATCGCGCCGCAGGCCACGGTGATGAACATGAAGCTCCAGACCGGCTTGCCGGTGGGCTCCATGTTATAGAAGTGGGTCCACAGCTCGGGGATCTCGTAGGCGGGGTTGGTCATGATGCCAAAACCCACACCCACGGCCATGATGATGAGGCAGATGCCAAAGACGGGGTAGATCTTGCCGATGATCTTGTCGATGGACAGGAAGGTGGCGATGAAGTAGTAGGCCAGGACGATCCACAGCCAGAATTCGGTGTTGGTGACGATGCCGCTGAAGCCGCCGTTCTGGAACAGGGTGACGATCAGGCCGGCGGGGCCGACGGCAAAGACGGTGCCCACCATGACCAGCAGCACCACGCTGAACACGCGCATGACGTTCTTCATGCCGTTGCCAAGGTAGATGCCGCACACCTCCGAGATGGAAGCGCCGTCATTGCGCTCAGACAGCATGCCGGAGAAATAGTCGTGCACACCGCCGGCAAAGATGGTGCCGAAGGTGATCCACAGGAACACCACAGGCCCCCACAGCGCGCCCTGCATGGCGCCGAAGATGGGGCCCAGGCCTGCAATGTTCAGCAGCTGGACCAGGAACAGTTTCCACTGAGGCATCACGACGTAGTCGACACCGTCGTTGATGCGGATCGCGGGCGTTTCCCGGTCATCCGGCCCGAAGGTGTTGTCGACCACTTTACCATAGGTGAGGTAGCCAATAACAAGGAGAGCCAGGCAGATCAGAAAACTAATCATAAAATAACCTCCTCCAAGTATTTTTCCCGGCCGGGCTATAGGTTACCGCTGTCCGGCCGTCCACCTCTATTTTAGTACGTTTTTGCAAAAATGCAAGGGTTTTTCTTGAAATTTTTCATTTACTATTCATAATTCAGACATATAAATCACGCGGATTTGCATAGCAGGGACGTTTTATCGAGGTTTTCAGTCCAAAAGCTCCTGGATCTCGCTGCGGATCAGCCGGCCCGCCGCGCCGGCCAGCTGGTCCATGCTGCGGATGCGGGCACAGCTGCGCCCGTAGATCTCCCCGGCGTCCCCGGCGGTGCAGTCCTCCCCGGTGAACACCGCCGCCACCCGCACCTGGCTGTGCCGCAAAGCCCGCACCTCCCGGGCGGCGTCCTCCACGGCGGGGCGGCCGGCGTAGTCCCGCCCCAGGGGATACGCGCCGCCGGGCGGGATGCGGTGGCTGTCGTTGGGGGAGGCATCGGTCAGCAGCAGCACCAGGTGCCGGCTCAGCGGCGCGGAGCGGAGCAGCTCCCCCATGGCCCGCAGGGCCAGGCCGTCCCGGTTCCACCCCGAGGCGAAATAGCCGAAGATCTTCCGGTCCCCGTTCCGGTCCTCAAAGCCCTTGAGCACCCGCAGGACGGTGTAGCCCCGCAGGCTGCAAAAGCTGGTGACCCGCACCGGCACCCCGCACCGGTTCAGGCTCTCGGCCAGGATGTAGCCCTGGGCCGCGATCACCTCCTGGCAGTGCATCCGGGAGGAGGAGGCGTCCAGCAGCAGGTCCACCGAAAAGCCGGGCCGGTGGACGTCCGCGTCCCGCAGAAAGACCCGGCCGTCCTCCACCACTGCCGCCCGCCAGACCCGGGGGCTGTCCAGCCGGCCGCTGCGGGCGGTCTCGGTCTCCCGCTGGCTGTGGACCTGGATGCAGTTGCGGATCTGCTCGGTCAGGCGGAGGATGGCGTTCCGGTACAGGCTGCTGTCTTTGGCGTAGGCCGCGCGGTTGCGCTCCGCCTGCAGGGCGGCCTCCCCGGTCAGGCGCTGGCTGTCGCCGCTGCGGGCCCGGGCGGGGTCGGGCGCCCCCGCCGTGAACCACAGATGGCACCCGGCGTGGACCCCGGTGCACAGCTGCCCTTCGATGGCGGCCAGCTCCCGGGGCGGGTAAAGAGACCGGCCAAAGCAGCTTTCGATGTACTGGCGGTCGGTCTCGGCGTTCTCGTTCAGTTTCAGGCGGGCCCGGCGCAGGTCCAGCTTCTGCCCTGCCCCGCCGCCGCTGGCATGATGGCCCGCGGTCAGCACGTCGGTGTGGACGATCTCGGTGGGCATGAATTTGGTCATGGCCGAAGCCCACTTGCCGTCGAAGTGGAGGCGGAGAGGGGCCCGGGCGCGGGCCGTCCCGTCGAACAGCATCGCCCCGGCCAGGGCAGCCCGGACGGCTTCGGCCAGGGCTTCGGCGTCCAGGCTGCCGCTGCACGCCAGGGCGGCGGACAGCTTTTTCTCGTAGGGGGTCAGGACCGGCGGCCGCCGCCCCAGGACCTGCCGCCAGCGGGCGGCCTGCATGGTGTACACCAGCTGGTTTTTGGCCATCCACTCCTGGCGGGAGAGCTTGTATTCCTGGGCAAAAAAGTCCCGGGCGTGGGCCTGGCGCAAACCGGCCAGGGCCGGCCGCACCGGCAGCTCCCGCTCAAAGGCGGCGTTTTCCAGGGCCAGCCAGGCCAGGTCGTCCAGCATGGGCTGGCGGCGGTCCTCCGCCCAGGCCCCGAACAGCCGGCGGGGCATCTCCGCCCCGTACCACCGGCGGACGCAGCCCACGATGGTGTTCATGTACAGGTCGGGCGCGCCGTCGCTGCGCAGGGCCAGGAACAGCGGGTCGAAGCCGTATTCCCCCGCCGCGTTCCAGATCTGGTTCAGGGCGCGGCGCTGCTGGGCGCTGTAATGCTGGGTCAGCATCGCCGTCACCCCTCAAACAGGCTGGCGCCGTCCAGCCGGGCCGGGATGCGGGCCGCCACCACGTCCCGGATCAGGCCCTGTTCGTACCCGTCGAAGGCCTTGTTGGTGATGCCCATATCCAGGGCCGCCCCCACCGGCACCCCCTTGCGCATCAGGTCCAGCGCGTCCAGCAGGCCCCGCAGATCCAGGGCCTTGGTGGAGATCTCGGCGCTCTCGCACTTTTTTTGCAGCTCGAAAAAGAGCTGGGCGAACTGGCTGCGGTATTTCTTTTTCAGCCCGGGGAACTGGCGCGCCAGCAGCCGGTCCAGATTTTCGGGGGAGATGGTAGGCATCTGGATCACCGCAAAGCGGGAGGCCAGGGCCTCGTTCAGCTCCCGCGTGCCGGCATAGCCGTAGTTCATGGTGGCGATGAAGCGGGTAGGCTCCGCCATGTCGATCCGCTCGTAGCCGGGCACGTCGATGGCCCGCCGGAAGTCCAGGGCCGAATGCAGCACGGCCAGGGCCTCGTTTTTGGCCATGTTGATCTCGTCCAGGATGCCGAACCCGCCGCAGCGGGCGCACTGATAGACCGGCCCCGGGCGGAACCGCACCTCCCCGCCCTCGAAGGTGTCCATCCCGATCAGGCTGGCCGCGTCCATGCTGACATGGAACGACACATTCCAGGCGGGGCGGCCGAAGGCGGCGGCCAGGTTTTCGGCCAGGACGTTTTTGCCGGTGGCCTTGCCGCCGGTCAGCAGCAGGTTTTTGCCGCAGAGCAGGGCCGCAATGGCCTGCTCCCAGATCTCCCGGCCGTAGTAGTGGTAACGCGGCCTGGGGATGCGCGGGCGCAGCGCATCCGCAAGAGGGTTGGCCTCCCGGTACGCCCGCAGCTCCCGCAGCAAGGCGGGGCTGACGGCTTCTTCTTTTTCCAAAAAATCAAGCATAGTCTCACTCCCTGTTCCAGCAAACGAAAAGGGCGGGAAGGACGCGCCGCTGCATCCTTCCCGCCCTTCGGCGCTCTCCTGCCGCCAGTATAGCACAATCGCTCAAAAATGGAAAGCATTTTCCAAAATATTTGACGCCCGTTACAATCCCGCGCCGGTCACTCCAGGATGTCCGCGCACTTGCGCAGCCACTCGATCACCGGCAGGTGCTGCGGGCAGGCGGCCTCACACTGGCCGCAGCCGATGCAGTCCGACGCCCTGCCCCGGCCGTCGATGGCACGGGCATAGGCCTCTTTGGCCCCTGCGGGGTCGTCCTGGGCCAGCTGCTTGTTGGCGGCCGCAAACACCTTGGGGATGAAGATCTGCCGGGGGCAGCCCTCGACGCAGTAGCCACAGCCGGTGCAGGGGATGGCCGCCGAGCGGGCCAGGATCTGCTGGGCCTGGGCGATGACGGCCCGGTCCCCCTGGTCCATGGGGGCAAAGTGCGCAAAGGTGGCCAGGTTGTCCTGCATCTGGGCGGTGTCGGACATGCCAGACAGCACCGCCAGCACCCCGTCCAGGCTGGCGGCAAACCGCAGCGCCCAGGACGCGCAGGACGCACCGGGCCGGGCGGCTTCGAACAGCTCCCGGACCTGCGGGGGCGGGGCAGCCAGGGCCCCGCCCTTGACCGGCTCCATGATGACCACCGGCTTGCCGTGCCGGCGGGCGATCTCGTAGTTGGCGCCGGAGGTCACCTCGGGGTTGTCCCAGTCGGCATAGTTGATCTGAAGCTGGACGAAGTCCACGTCGGGGTGCTCGGTCAGCAGGCGGTCCAGCAGGGCCGGGGTGCCGTGGAACGAAAATCCATACCGGCGGATGCGGCCGGCCGCCTTCTGCTCCCGGACAAAGTCCCACAGGCCCCACGCATCGTACTGCCGGACGTTGGAGTCCTGCAGGGCGTGGAGCAGGTAATAGTCAAAGTACCCGGCGCCGGTGCGGGCCAGGCTCTGTTCCAGCTGGCTGCGGGCGTCCTGGGCGTCCCGGGCCACGCGGGCATTCAGCTTGGTGGCCAGGGTGTAGCGGTCCCGGGGATGGCGCTCGACCAGGGCCCTGCGGGCGGCGTCCTCGCTGCCGTTGTAGACGTAGGCGGTGTCAAAGTAGGTAAAGCCCGCCTCCAAAAAGGCGTCCACCATCCGGCTGGTCTGCTCGATGTCGATCTGCTCCCCCGCCTGCGGCAGGCGCATCAGGCCAAAGCCCAGGGGGGCGTGCTGTACGGCTGTGCTCATGTTTCTCATCCTTTCTGGTCGTGCATTCGTCTGTGCCGGGCGGCGCCGGCACGGGGCGTTTGGTTCCAGTATAGCACCCCTGCCCGCAAAAAGCCAGAGGGCCGGGCGCTTGTGTCCGGGAACGTTTTTTGCTATGATGGTAAAAAACACAAAGGAGAACCCCTATGAAAAAATTCATCCAGGAATTCAAAGCCTTCGCCCTGCGGGGCAACGTGATGGACATGGCGGTGGGCGTCATGATCGGCAGCGCCTTTTCGGGCATCGTCACTTCCCTCACCGACAATTTCATCACACCGGTCATCAGCCTGCTGACCGGCGCAGCCCGGTACAGCCTGCAGGACGCGGCAGCCTTCGGCGCCAGCTTTGCGTCCTCCGTCGTCAATTTCCTGATCCAGGCCCTGATCCTCTTTTGTATGATGAAGGCGGTCAACAAGCTGCTGGCCCTGGGCCGCAAGCCCGCCGCGCCCCAGGCCCCCACCACCAAAAAGTGCCCCTACTGCCTCAGCGACATTCCCCTTGCCGCCACCCGCTGCCCCCACTGCACCTCCCTGCTGGAAAACGCCGCGGCCGCGCCGTCCAACTCCTGACCCGCCGATAGCGGCCTGCTTGCTATGTGCAGTTTTGGCCGCGCCGCCCGGCCGTTTGTGCCGCCCAAACGACCGCCTGTCGCAAAACGATTGCGCACACCGGGCCTTTCCTCTATACTGGGGATGAAAGGAGGAAACGCCATGCAGATCGAAATCAAACTCGACCCGTCCTGCACCGAGCCCAAAGTCACCGTGACAGCGGCGTCCATGGACGAAACGGTCCGGCAGATCGTCGACCGGCTGCAGGAGGCCCCGCCGCAGGTCCTGACCGGCCTCCGGGAGGACAAGTGGCAGGTGCTGGCCCCGGAGGACCTGATCCGCCTGTATGCGGCCGCCGGCAAGGTGTACGCCGTCACCGCGCAGGGCGAATACAGCCTGCGGCTGCGCCTGTACGAGCTGGAGGAGCGGCTGGATCCCCGCCGGTTTGTCCGCATCTCCCATTCGGAGATCGTCAACCTGGACAAGGTCCGCTGCTTTGACCTCAACCTGGCCGGCACCATCTGCGTTGCCCTGGCCGACGGCTCCGTCACCTATGTTTCCCGCCGCTATGTTGCCAAGATCAAAAAGATACTGGGGGTATGACACCATGAAAAAGAAACTGCTTTCCCGCGCTGCGGCCGGCGCCCTCGCCGGGCTGGCCATCAGCTACGCGATCACCATCCTGCTCTCCCTGGGCTGGGGCGGCGGCAGCTATCTGCCCTGCAGGCCCGAGCTGGCCGCCCTGGCCGGCAGCGAGAGCCGGGCTGTGGCCCTGCAGGCCCTGTTTGCCCTGCTGGTGGGGGCAGGCTTCGGCGCCTGCTCCCTGATCTGGCAGATCGACCGCTGGAGCCTCGCCCGGCAGACCGGCGTGTACTTTTTCCTGATCTCCCTCGTCATGCTGCCCGCCGCCTACGGTATGTACTGGATGGAGCACAGCCTGGCCGGCTTTGCGCAGTACTTCGGGCTTTTCGCCCTGTTCTTCCTCCTGTTCTGGGGGGCGGGCGTGCTGGCCGGACGCCGCAGCGTCCATAAGCTCAACGACGCCCTCGCCGCCGCCCAGCGCCGCCCCCCCGAAGGCTGAACGCTTTTGCGACACGCCAAAACGCCCCTCTCCCGCTGGGAAAGGGGCGTTTCTTTGTGCGTTTGGGGATTCAGTCCCGGGCCCAGGGCAGGTCCCGCCGGGCAGGCAGGCCGTAGCTGCCTGCGGCGCTGTCCACCGCCCGCAGGATGGCCTCGGACACCACCTGCGCCGCCAGCGTGCCCACCATGTCCAGGTCGGCCTCCACCTCGCCCACCGACAAAGCGTACAGGCTGTCGCCGTCGGCGGTGGTGTTCACCGGGCGGATGGCCCGCACCATGCCGTTCTGGGCCATGGCGGCGATCTTGTTCATCTCGGTCTTGCTGAAGCAGGCATTGGTGATCACGGCGCCGATGGTGGTGTTGCCCACGAACTTGTTTTTGACCACCTTGCTGCTGCGGAACATCTCCTCCTCGGTGGAGAGGAAGCCGCTGCGGTCCTCCGCCAGCAGACCCGCCCGCTGGCGGCCGGTGCGCCAGTCAAAGACGTCGCCCAGGGCGTTCACCGCTACGACGGCCCCCACTTCCAGCGCGCCAAGGCGGACCGCATAGCTGCCGATGCCGGTTTTCATGGCCTGCCCCATCCCGCGGAACTTTCCCACCGAAGCGCCGGCGCCCGCGCCGAAGCAGCCGTCCTGATAGTTGCCGGCGTTTTCGCAGGCTTCGTAGCCCATAGCGGGGCCGGGGCGGACCGTGCTTGCGCCCACCGTCAGGTCGTACAGGCAGGAGGCGCAGACCAGGGGGACCTTGGCCACCCCGGTGTCAAAGCCGATGTCGTGTTCCGCCAGCCAGCGCATGACGCCGCCGGCCGCATCCAGGCCAAAGGCGCTGCCTCCGCTGAGCAGCACCGCGTGGATCTTGTCTGCCGCGGCCACCGGGCGCAGCAGCTCCGACTCCCGGGAGGCGGGGCCGCCGCCCCGGACATCGAGCCCCGCGGCGGCGCCCGCCGGGCAGAGGATGACGGTGCAGCCGGTCGCGGCCGCAGCGTCCTGGGCCTGGCCGATCTGGATGTTGGGGATGGAAGTGACTGGGATCTGAAGCATAAGCGCCTCCTGTTCTTACACAAAAGTCAGCGGGCCGCCGGACGGGGCGGCGGCGCATCGGGCAGACGCGCCGGCGTCACGGCGCGGTCACAAAGTCCTCCCGCATGGGGGTGAAGATGTCCAGCAGGACCCCCGCCTCCAGGCAGGTGCAGCCGTGGACCACGCCGTCCTCCTTCAGCATGGTGTCGCCCGCCCGGACGGTCCGGGTCTCGTCCCCGATGGTGAAGGCGAACGCTCCCGACACCACATAGGTGATCTGGGTATGGGGGTGGCTGTGCAGGGCCCCCACCGCTCCTTGTTCAAAGGTATTTTCCACGCACATCAGGCCGTCGGTGTAGGCCAGGATGCGCCGGGTGACGCCGGGGCCGCCGCTCTGGGGCAGGGTCTCCTGGTGGGGGACCCAGCGCTGTTTCTTTTCGGTCTGTTTCATGGGTCGCGCTCCTTTCCCGGGCAGCGCGGAACGCCTTGGCCGGCTCCCGCTCTGCCCCAAAAGGGCGCGGACGGTGGCCCGTCCGCGCCTGAAGTACAGAGTGATTCAACTGCAGGGGCTGGCTGCGATCAGCCAAACCATGCCGGGGTGACCTGCGGGACATAGCCAAAGAGCTTGGGGATGAACAGGCTGATGTCGGGGATGAAGGTGATGAGCAGCAGGGCTGCCACCATGCACAGATAGAAGGGCATGGTCGACTTGACGATGGAGCCCATGGGCCGCTTGGCCACGGCTGCGCCGATGAACAGGACCGAGCCGACCGGCGGCGTCAGCAGGCCGATGCCGCAGTTCAGCATGACGATGATGCCAAACTGGATGGGGTCGATGCCGATCGAGGTGGCAATGGGCAGCAGGATGGGGGTGGCGATCAGGATGATGGGCGCCATATCCATGATGCAGCCCAGGAACAGCAGGATCAGGTTGATGAGCAGGGCCAGCAGGATCGGGTTGTCGGTCACGCTGGTGATGGCGTTGGCCGCCAGATCCGGCACGTGCAGGGCGGTCATGCAGTAGCCGAACACGTTGGAGGTGGCGATCAGGATCAAGACGATGGACAGGGTGTGGACCGCGCTGTCCAGCTCTTTCCATACGCCCTTCAGGTCCAGGCCCTTGTAGACGAACAGGGCGACGAACAGGGAGTAGAACACGGCGATGGCGGCGGACTCGGTGGCGGTGAACCAGCCGGCGGCCACGCCCACCACAACGATGATGATCGCGCCGGCCGCCCAGATGGACTGGCCCAGCTGGTGGATCAGGTTCTTGATGCTGAACTTATCGCCGCGGGGGTAGTTGTTTTTGACGGACAGGATGTAGACGCCCACCATCAGGCTGACGGCCAGGACGCCGCCGGGGAGGTAGCCAGCCAGGAACAGGCTGCCCACCGAGATGCCGCCGGCGGTGGTGGCGTAGATGACCATGTTGTGGCTGGGAGGCACCAGGATGCCCTCCACCGAAGAGGTGATGGTGATGGCGGTGGAAAAGTCGGCGTCGTAGCCCTGGTCCACCATCATGGGGATCAGGATGGCGCCCAGGGAGGCGGTGTCGGCCGCCGCCGAGCCCGAGATGCCGCCAAAGAAGTACGAGTCAAGGACGTTGACCATGCCCAGGCCGCCGCGCATCCAGCCGACGCAGGCATTGGCCAGCGCCACCAGCTTGTCGGACAGGCCGCCCGAGCCCATCAGCATGCCCATGGTGATGAAGAAGGGCACCGCCATCAGGCTGTACGAGCTGATGCCCTTGACCATCTGCTGGCAGACGGTGGCCAGGCTCAGCCCCTGGTACATCAGGCAGAAGATCGAGGACAGCGCCACCGAATAGGCGATCGGGAAGCGCAGCAGGATCATGACCAGGAACGAGACCAAAAGGATCGCAATAGCGGGTACGTTGACTGCCATATCACACTTCCTCCTTCAAGCAGATGCCGCGGATCTCCTCGTAGATGCACTCCAGCTCAAAGACGATCATCGCAATGCCGGCCAGCGGCACCGGGAAGTACATCCAGAAACGGGATACGTTGGGCATCGAAACATAGGTGCCCCGGGCGCCGATGGTGGTGGCGTACTGCAGGCCGATCACCAGCATCACCACGCCCAGCGCCAGGACGGCCACGTCGGACAGGATGTTCAGGAAGTGGAGCATCGGCTTGGGGATGTAGCGGTCGAACGCATCCATCCGGATGTGCTCCTTGTGGCGGATGGCGATGGCCGCCGACAAAACGGCCATGTAGCTCATCAGGGTCAGGACGACCTCCTCGGTCCAGGAGGGCGAGGTGATGAACGGGATATAGCGGCCCAGCACCGAATAGCCAGTGATGCAGATATCCGCGATCAGCAGCAGCTTGCAGATGGTCATGACGATCTTGTCCGTCATGTCATAAATGGGGCGGAGCTTGTCCATTGCCGCGAAGAATTGTTTCATCAGGATTCCCCCTTCTATCAAAATATGCGGGGCGGCATGTTCGGGCCGCCCCGCCCACGTTATTTTGATGCAGGCTCCTGTCAGGCCATGTCAACCAGCTGCTGATACAGGTCCTCCAGGCCGGCGGTGTTGTCGGTGATGACCTGGGCGCAGGCGGCCTGCCACTCGCTCTTGTCGGGCACGTCCACCACGTTGCAGCCCTCGGCCTTCAGCTCTTCCAGCACGCGGTTCTCCTCGTCCTCCGACAGGCTGGCGTTGAACTCCTGGGACAGGCGGCCGGCTTCCATCACGGCCTCCTGCTGGCTGGCGGTCAGCTTGCCCCAGGCGTTGTTGGTGATGACCACCTGGATCGCGCCCAGGGTGTGGCCGTCCAGGATCAGGTTGTTGGCCACTTCGGGGAAGGCGTTGGACGCATAGTTGGCGATGGGCTGCTCGGCGCCGTCCACCACGCCGGTCTGCAGCGCGGAGTACAGCTCGTTGAAGGAGACGACGGTGGGGATGGCGCCCAGGCCCTCGACCAGGCCGTTCATGACGGGGTCGTTGGACACGCGCAGCTTCATGCCCGCCAGGTCGCCGATGCCCGAGACGGGGTCGACGGTGAAGAAGTGGCGGAAGCCCTCCTCGCCGTAGAAGATGCCGCGGACAGGCAGGCCCAGCTCCTGGGGCTCGTTCAGGAAATCGGGGGCCAGGTCGCTGTTGGCAAAGTTCCACCAGTGCTCACGGCTGACGAAGGTGTAGGGCAGGCTGAGCAGCATGGACTTCTGGCAGCCGTAGCTGGTCAGGGCAAAGGCCGAGATGCGGGACAGGTCGATGGTGTCGCCGCCGGCCAGGATGTTGTCCAGGACATCGTTCTCCGAGCCCAGCACGCCCGAGGCCTGCAGGTCGATGGTGATGGAGCCGCCGGACAGGGACTCTACCTGCTCTTTGAAGTAGGAAGCGGTCTGGCCGACGATGGTGTCCAGAGGGTTGACCTCCGCATAGACCAGGGTCACGGCGGGGTCGGCCGAAGCGTCGCCGGAAGCGGCGCCGCCGGCCGCGCTGGAGGCGGTGCCGGCTGCGGTGCTGCTGCTGGAGCCGCCGCCGCAGGCGGTCAGGACGCCGGCTGCGCCAAGCGCTGCGGATGCTGCCAGAAACGAACGACGGGAAATCATCTTCATAAGTAGTGTCCTCCTTAACGTTTTCCTCTTTCTTGCACGGGCGGCCGCGGTGCCGCCGCTGGTTCCTGTTTAGTAATATATCACATTTCGTTGTGCAAAACTATTGGTTTTTTCACACAACTTTGCCTCAATTTTTTGTATACATAACCAATAACCACCGCCAGAGCTTGCAAAAAATTGCATTTTGCCATATAGTTGAGGAAAGATATTTTTGCCGCCTGTCCCGGCCTGCCGGGCCGCGGCCCCAAGGAGCAGGACCATGAAACAGCTTTCCATCTACGTGCCCGTCCAGATCCGGGCGGCCGACTTCCGCAGCTTTGCCCTTTTCGACACCTTCCGGCACAAGGGGCTGTGGCGGCGGCCGGCCCTTTTCCTCGCCATCATGGGGGTGTCGGCCATCCTGTGCTACTCCCGCTACCCCCAGGAAGGCGCCCTGCTGCTGGGCACCATCCTGGCGGTGCTGGGGCTGGCCCTGCCCCTGATCTGGTACCTGAGCTACGAGCACAGCATCCGCACCCAGTCCAAAAAGATGGGCCTGCTGAAGGGCCCCCGCCGGGCCTACACCCTCATCTTCCAGGACGACGGCATCCAGGTCAGCCCCGACCAGGGCAAGACCTTCACCCCCCTGAGCTGGGACCAGGTGACCGGCGTCTACCGGCGCAGCGGCATCACTTACCTCTATGTGGGGGACCATGCCTACCTGCTGCCCCACAGCCAGGCCCGGGAAGGGGCCGGCCCCCTCTGGGACATGATGAAACGCTGCCTGCCGGCCGGCAAACTGCACGACCTGAACCCATCGTAACCACCGCGCCCCATCCGGCGCCCGAAAGGAGTGTCCGCTATGCTGCCCATGTTCCGCAAGTCCTTCTGGGTCCCCTACCCGGAGGGCGACGTCTACCCCACCGTGTCCAAAGCCCGGGAGGCCATCTCCCGCTACTGCGAGCAGAACGGCTGGTCCTGCTCCTTCCCCGGGGAGGACGAAGCCCTGATCGACGGCGCGCTCTATGAAGTCTACCGCGGCTACGAGACCGGGAGCCGCGGGAACTACGGCGTCAAGTGCCGGGCCAAGTAAGCCGCCCTCGCCGGCCAGGCAGGGTGTAAAAAAGTCCCGTCCAACCGACATGCGGGTGGACGGGACTTGTATGTTTTACGGATGGTTCACGCCCCGGGGGCCTCGCGGCGCATGGCCTGCAGGCCGATCCAATTTGATCCGATCGCGGCAGGCCGTTTGTTTATGCGTGCATCATTTCAGCGGCGGCCTGGGCCATGCGCTCGTTTACCGCATCCGCCTCGGCCTCGCTCTTGCCCACGGCCGAGAGGTACACCTTGATCTTGGGCTCGGTGCCGGAGGGGCGCACCATGAACTTGGCGCCGCCTGCCAGGCGGTATTCCAGCACATCCGCGGCGGGCAGGCCGGTGCCGCCGGCGCTGTAGTCCACCACCGACTCCACCGCCAGCCCGGCGATGGAGGCCGGGGGCGCCTTGCGCAGGCCGGCCATCAGGGACTGCATCACCGTCATGCCGGCAGCCCCCTCAAAGGAGAAGCTGCACAGGGCGTTGCGGTACCAGCCGTATTCGTCGTACAGGGCGTTGATGGCGTCCAGCAGGCTCATACCCTTGCCGGCGTAATAGGCGGCGGCCTCGCAGGCCAGCATCACGGCGTTGACCGCGTCCTTGTCCCGGACGTGGGCGCCGGACAGGTAGCCGTAGCTCTCCTCAAAGCCAAAGATGTAGCGGTCCTTCTGGCCGGCGGCCTCCAGCAGGCCGATCTGCTCGCCGATGAACTTGAAGCCGGTCAGGGTGCGCCGCAGCTCCACGCCGTACTTCGCGCACACGGGGGTGGCCATGTCGGTGGAGACGATGGTGGTCACCGCCACGGGGTCCTTGGGCATATCCCCCGTTTGCAGGCGGGTGCGGCAGATGTAGTCCAGCAGCAGCACGCCCATCTCGTTGCCGGTGATCAGGCGGTGTACAGGTTCATCCGGTTGGTGCCGGCGCCGATGACGCCCCGCAGGCCCCCGGTGCCAAAGGCCAGGTCACGGTAAAAGCGGTCGGTCACCGCATCCGGGTCGCTGCGGACTGCCTCCAGCTCGGCGGCAAGGTCGGGGTCCTCCACCGCGCGGGCCAGCCAGAGGTCGAGAGTGGACTGATACTGCATCATGGTAGCTCATTTCAAAATGCCAGATTTTATACCATTATAAGGGAAAACGCTGTTCCCCGGTCGACAGGATGCTGCGCAGCCGTTCGGTCAGGACCTGGGCGGCCTGACGGTGGCAGGCTGCGCCGGGATGCTGGCGCGCGCCCATGGTGTCCGGCGTGGCGGCGGGCAGGGCGAGGTAGCACATCCGGCTGTCCCCGCACTCGGCGGCGGCGCGGGCCACGGCGGCCCGCAGCACTGCGCCCATCCGCCCTTCGCCCAGCATCCCGAAGGCCCACACGATCCAGGCATCCGGGTTGCGGGCCCGCACCTTTTTCAGCACGTCCACCGCGGTCTGCTCCAGTTCGGCCAGGTGTTCGGGCGTGGGGCGCTGGGCGTAGGTTTTGCCGGTGGCGGGGTCGGTCCAGGGCGGGTTGCCCATGGCGCCGTCGTCGTTGGTGCCCAGGTTCAGGATCACGGCGTCGGCCTTCCAGCTGTCAAAGCGGTAGGGCTGCTGCGCGCCCAGGGCCTCGTTATGGGGCCCGGCGGCCAGGCCGCAGACGGTGTCGTAGTAATCCATCACCCGGCGGCGGGGGTCGTTGTCCCAGCTGGACAGCAGGCCCCAGCCGCTCTGGCTCACGATCCGCCATTCGGCGTGGAGGGCGTCGGCGGTCATCCGGGCATAGTGGTTGACCGCGCTGAAGAACGGGGCGATCCAGTCCTCTTCACACACTGCGCCGAGGGCCCCCTCCCCGCTGGTGATGCTGTTGCCCACGAACTCCAGACGGCAGGCCGGCTCCGGCAGGGGCAGAAAATCGCCCCCCTCAAAGGCCAGCGCCTCGATCAGCAAAAAGTGGTCCGGGTCGTCGTGCATGGCCTGCACGTCCTTCAGCACCCGGACGTGCTTGGGCACCCCGGAGGTCATGCCCCGGAACAGGGTGACCCGGCTCCGCCCCGGCTGCACCGGGAAGCGGGCGATCCACGCGCCGTTCAGCTCGACGCTGATCCACGGCTCGTATAAGGTAAAGCCTGCCTCCAGGCAGAGGGCCAGCTCGCTGCCGGTGAACAGGCACTCGATCCCGGAAGCGGTGTAAAAACATGGGACGGGGCCCTGGCTCACCGGCTGGCGGCCCAGCAGCCGCACGGCGGGCAGGGAACGGATCGGCGCAGTCGTCATAAGAAGCCTCCCTATTTACCTAAAAAATCATAAAATTTACTTTGTGATTATAGCTTATCATATTTAGCTTAGCGTTGCAATAGTTTTTTCCTAAATTCAAATCAAAACGCAAACAAATTTAACAGCCATTGACGTTGCTGCCCAGTGCTGTTATACTTTACTTTAACTAAGCTCCGTGCGATGTTGCCTGAAAGTCCGCTGAGGCTTTGGCGTCAACCGTCTATTTTCAGGTGCAAACGACAGAAAAGAGGAATCTTATGGCAAAGCGAGTGCGCATGGCGGATATTGCAGAGAAGTTGGGGATCAGCATCGTATCCGTCAGCAAAGGGCTGGCCGGCAAAGACGGCGTCAGCGAGGAAATGCGCGAAAAGATCCTGGAGACGGCCAAGGAAATGGGCTATCTCCCGCCGTCCAAATCCTCGGCGGCGCAGCGCAGCATAAACATCGGCATCCTGGTGGCCGACCGCCATTTTGGGGACAACACCTTCTACGCCAATCTCTACCGGTCGCTGGTCAGCCACTGCAACCGGCTGAAATACCAGTGCATGCTGGAGATCGTCATGCCCCACGCGGAGGACGGCTGCGTCCTGCCGCTGATCCTGGCGGGGGGCAGCGTGGACGCGCTGGTGTTCATGGGCGAGTTCCACCGCAGCTACCTCGCCGCCATGCTGAAAAACAACCTTCCCTTCGTCTTTTTGGATTTTTACGACGACGTCATCGCCGGGGACAGCGTCCAGAGCGACAACGTCAGCGGCAGCTTCCAGATCACCGAGCACCTGCTGCAGACGGGCTGCCGCAAGATCGCCTTTGTGGGCAGCGTGCGGGCCACCAGCTCGATCATGGACCGGTACCTGGGCTACTGCCGGGCCCTGCTGCAGGCCGGCATCGAGCCCCGGGCCGACTGGCGGCTGGAGGACCGCGATGCCGACGGCAGCTGGATCCCCCTGTCCCTGCCCCGGGAGATGCCGGACGGCTTTGTGTGCAACTGCGACGAGGTAGCCTTCAACCTGGTGGAAAAGCTGAAAAAAGCCGGCTATCGCATCCCCCAGGACATCGCCGTGACCGGCTACGACGACCATCGTTTTTCCACCATCTGCACCCCCCAGCTGACCAGCTACCGGGTGGACGTGGACGGCATGGCCAACGCCGCCGTGAACCTGCTGGCCCGCAAACTGAACGGCAAGGCCGTGCCCGCGCCCATCACCCTGGTGCCCGGCACCATCGTCTACCGGGAATCCACGCGGGTTAAATAAAATAAATAAAGTAACTTTTCTTCGCTGAAATGCAGGCAAACCTTGGTTTTGCCTGCATTTTTTGTGCACACCGCATCCGAATGTTGCAGGATAACCAAAAATCAGGCTAAAGTATAGGTAATTGCGCCAAATTATTAGCTTATATATTGACTTTTAATTAGCTAAATACTATACCAAACACGCAGACAGATCGGTGCGGGCAGCTGGCGTCACCTCCATCCCCAAGACGCCCACCGAGTTCCTGGACGCTTTGCAGAAGGTGCGCGACTACGATCCCAGCATCGCCCCCCTGTACACCAACTACGCCGCCGGCTGGACCATGAGCGCCTGGGACACCTACATCGGCGGCGGCGCCACCGGCGACCCCGACTGGATGGGCATCGTCATGCCCCAGACCATGGACCCCTTCTCCCCCGGCGTGCCCACCGGCGACCCCGAGAGCGGCCCCTACGCCGTCTACAACATCCTGTACGAGGCTGTCAAGCGCGGCCTGACCGAGGCTGATCCCACCACCACCGACTGGGAGGGCAGCAAGACCCGCATGAACAATGGGCACCGACGTCATCACCATCTACATCTTCCTGCAGTTCTTCGAGAACCTGTCCCCCACCCTGGACGAAAGCGCCATCCTGGACGGCTGCACCTACTTCGGCGTCTTTTTCAAGATCCTGCTGCCTCTGCTCAAGCCGGCCATCGTCACCAGCGCCATCCTCAAGGGCGTGGGCACCTACAACGAATACTACATGGCCAACCTCTACCTGCAGGATAAGACCCGCTACCAGGTGGTGTCCACCTCGCTGTACGTGTTCTCCGGGCCTATGGGCAGCCAGTACAACTACATCTGCGCAGGCGTCATCATCACCATCATCCCCGCCCTGATCATCTTCCTGCTGTGCCAGGACCAGATCTACAGCGGCATGGCCGCCGGTGCGGTCAAGGGCTGATCCTTCGTCATTCCCCATCTTCTTCATCTCCTTCATCATGGCCCGGCCCTCTGCTTTCGACCGGCGGGGGGCCGGGGCTGGGAGGGAGCTCTCTCAGGAGGTTTTATGAGCAAGACCATTCTTTACTGCGACGCTTTGCCGGGCATCCCCTGGCAGGACAAGCCCGACGGGGCCGAGCTGCCGCTGTGGCGCTACACCGAAAACCCCGTCATCCGCCGCAACCCCCTGCCCGGCGTGGCCCGCATCTTCAACAGCGCGGTGGTCCCCTTTGAGGGCGGCTACATCGGCGTGTTCCGCGGCGAGCAGACCAACGGCATCCCCTTTATCTACCTGGGCCGCAGCGCCGACGGCATCCACTGGGATTTTGACCGTGACAAGATCCCCTTTGTGAACGAGCAGGGCGAGCCCTTCATGCCCCCCTACGCCTACGACCCCCGCCTGGTCAAGGTGGAGGACACCTACTACATCATCTGGTGCCAGGACTTCTACGGCGCTTCCATCGGCATCGCCAAGACCCGGGACTTCCAGACCTTTACCCGGGTGGAGAACCCCTTTGTCCCCTTCAACCGCAACGCGGTGCTCTTCCCCCGCAAGATCAACGGGATGTTCACCCTGCTCAGCCGCCCCTCCGACTCGGGCCACACCCCCTTCGGCGACATCTTCCTCAGCCAGAGCCCGGACATGGAGTTCTGGGGCCGCCACCGGGCGCATCGCCCTCTACTACGGCTGCGCCGACAGCTATGTAGGTTTGGCTTTCACGACGGCCGACGAAGTGGTAGACTATATCAAAGCCCACGATCAGACCAGCGACGCAGACCGCGAACTGGGCCTGCGCTGAATCCGACGCCCCGGCGCCCGCTCCAGCCCCTGCTGGGGCAGGCGCCTGTGTGAAAAAAGGAGGCTTTTCCCATGCCACGCATCAAACAGGCGGCACAGGAGATGCTGAACAACGTCATCCTGCCCTTCTGGATGTCCCTCAAAGACGAAACGCACGGCGGCTACTACGGCCTGGTGGACTTTGACCTCCAGGTGGACCGGCAGGCCGAAAAGGGCTGCATCCTCAACAGCCGCATCCTCTGGTTCTTTTCCGAGGCGGCCATGCTCACCGGCCGGGCGGACGCCGCCGCCTGCGCCCGCCATGCCTACGAGTGGTTCGAGGACCACTGCTTTGACCGGGAAAACGGCGGCGTCTACTGGAGCTGCGACGCTCTGGGCCGCCCGCTGGACACCACCAAGCACACCTACAACCAGGCTTTTGCCATCTACGCCCTGTCCGCCTACTACCGGCTGACCGGGCAGCAGGCCGCCCTGGACCGGGCGCTGGAGCTGTTCCGCCTCATCGAGAACCGCTGCACCGACGCGGAAGGCTACCTCGAAGCCTTTACGGTGGACTGGCAGCCCGAGAGCAACGAAAAGCTCTCGGAAAACGGCGTCATGGCCGAAAAGACCATGAATACCCTGCTGCACGTCTTTGAGGGCTACGCCGGCCTCTACCAGGCCAGCCGCGACCCCTCGGTGGGGCAGGCCATGCGCCGCATCCTGGAGATCTACGCGGACAAGATCTATTCCCCGGAGCTGCACCGGCAGCTGGTCTTTTTTGACCGGCACTACCAGTCCATCATCGACCTGTACAGCTACGGCCACGACATCGAGTCCAGCTGGCTGATCGACT
Organism: Candidatus Faecalibacterium gallistercoris; assembly: GCA_019116585.1. Taxonomy (GTDB): domain Bacteria; phylum Bacillota; class Clostridia; order Oscillospirales; family Ruminococcaceae; genus Faecalibacterium; species Faecalibacterium gallistercoris. Next base: position 28,403 of record DXBJ01000004.1, read on the forward strand.
GGGGCTGCGCCCTGCTGGGCGATACCGCCCTGACCGCGAAGATCACCGCCATCAACTCCGACCTTGCCCGCAGCGTCTACGCCCACGCTTACCGGGACCACTCCCTGCTCAACGAGTGCGAGCGCGGGGTGGACAACACCACCCGGGTCTGGTGGGTCCAGGCCGAGGCGGTGCTGGGCTTTGTGAACGAATACGAGAAATCCGGCGGCGAAGCCTACGCTGCCGCCGCCGCGGACATCTGGCATTACATCACCGACAAGCTGGTGGACAAGCGCCCCGGCGGCGAGTGGTTCTGGTCGGTGGACGCCAGCGGCGTGCCGGCCAGCCGCCAGCCCATTGTGGAGCCGTGGAAATGCCCCTACCACAACGGGCGCATGTGTATGGAACTGATCAGGAGGGACCCCGATGTCACAGTCTAAACTGCACCCCGAATACCTGCGCCAGAAGGCCCTGCAGGAGGCCCTGCTGGCCCGCAAGAACCATAAGTCCGACTGGTACAACGGCATCTACGACCGGTGGGACTACCCCGTCCTCACCCGCGAGCACATCCCCCTGGAGTGGCGGTTCGACCTTGACCCCGCCTCCAACCCCTACTTTATGGAGCGGCTGGGGGTGAACGCGGTGTTCAACGCCGGCGCCATCGAGCTGGACGGCAAGTTCTACCTGGTGGCCCGGGTGGAGGGCAACGACCGCAAGAGCTTTTTTGCGGTGGCCGAGAGCGACAGCCCGGTGGACGGCTTCCGCTTCTGGGACAAGCCCGTCCAGCTGCCCGACACCTGCCCCGAGGAGACCAACGTCTACGATATGCGGCTGACCAAGCACGAGGACGGCTGGATCTACGGCGTGTTCTGCTCCGAGAGCAAGGATAAGTCGAACCCCGCCCTGTCCGCCGCCGTGGCCGCCGCCGGCATCGTCCGCACCCGGGACCTCAAAACCTGGGAGCGGCTGCCCAACCTGGTCACCCTGCGCAGCCCCCAGCAGCGCAACGTGGACCTGCTGCCCAGCGTTGTCAACGGCAAGTACGCCTTCTACACCCGCCCCATGGACGACTTCATCGACACCGGCTCGGGCGGCGGCGTAGGCTTTGGCCTGTGCGAGGACATCACCCACCCCGTCATCGACGAGGAGATCATCACCAGCCCCCGCCGCTACCACACCATCACCGAGGCCAAGAACGGCGAGGGCGCCACCCCCATCAAGACCGAAAAAGGCTGGCTGCACATCGCCCACGGCGTGCGCAACACCGCCGCCGGGCTGCGGTATGTGATCTATGTGTTCGTCACCGATCTGGCCGAGCCCTGGAAGGTCATCGCCGAGCCCGCGGGCTTCCTGATCGCGCCCCGCGGCTGGGAGCGGATAGGGGACGTGTCCAACGTGGTGTTCACCAACGGGGCCATCGCCCGGGACAACGGCGAGCTGTACATCTACTACGCCGCCAGCGACACCCGGCTGCACGTGGCCAGCACCACCGTGGACCGGATGCTGGACTTCGCCTTCCACACCCCGGCAGACCCCCTGCGCGGCCGTGACTGCGTCGCCCAGCGGTGCGCCCTGATCGACCGGAACCGCGCCTTCCTGGCAAGCCTGAAATAATCACACCCGGAGAGCGGCCGGCCCCCTTTGTTGGCGGCCGGCCTGCCCGCTCCCACGGAAGAGGATGCTGCTATGATCGTCCATACCGATACATGCTTTACCCTGCACACCGCCCACACCAGCTACCAAATGGCCGTGGGCCCCGGCGGCGCGCTGCTGCACACCTACTACGGCCCCCGCCTGCCCGACCGCGCCCCCGACCTGACCGACGGCCGGCGCCCCCACGACGACCCCGGCTGCTGGACCGACCTGCTGCCCAAAGAGTGGTCGGCCCCCGGCGCAGCCGACCACCGCACGCCCCCCTGCATCCCCGCCTTTGCCGACGGCTCCGAGACCGCCGAGCTGACCTTTGTGCAGGCGGAGGCGGCCGCAGGCAAACCGGCCCTGCCGGGGCTGCCCGCCTTCCGGGACGGAGACGGGGTCGAGACCCTGACCCTCACCCTGCGGGACGTCTTTGGGCTGGAAGTGCAGCTGCGGTACACGGTCTACGAGGCCGAGGACCTGATCACCCGGACCGCGGTCTACACCAACACCTCTTCCCTCCCGCTGACGCTGCACAAGGCGGCCTCCCTCTGCCTGGACTTTGCCCCGGGCCCCATGGACCTGATCACCCTGAACGGCACCTGGGCGGCCGAGCGCACCCCCGAGCGCGCGCCCCTGCGCTGGGGCATCCAGAGCATCGGCAGCACCCGGGGCATCCCCGGCCACGCCCACAATCCCGCCGCCATCCTCTGCACCCCCGACTGCACCGAGACGGCGGGCTCCTGCTGGGGCTTTGCCCTGGTGTACAGCGGCAACTTCCTGATCGAGGCCCAGCGCGCCGACGCCGGCCAGCGGCTGGTGATGGGCATCCATCCCTACCACTTCCACTGGCAGCTGGAGCCCGGGGCCAGCTTTGCCGCCCCCGAGGCCGCCATGGTCTATTCGGACCAGGGCCTGGGCGAGATGAGCCGCCGCTTCCACAACGCCATCCGCACCCGTCTGCTGCCGCCCCGCTGGCAGGACATGAAAGCGCCGCGCCCGGTGCTGCTCAACAGCTGGGAGGCCTGCTACTTCGACTTTGACGAAGCAAAGCTGCTGGCCCTGGCCGGCGCGGCCCGGCAGGCGGACATCGACCTGTTCGTGCTGGACGACGGCTGGTTCAAAGGGCGCAACGGCACCGCCTCCAGCCTGGGCGACTGGACTGCGGACCGGACCAAGCTGCCCGACGGCCTGCCCGGCCTGTGCGCCAAACTCAACGCCATGGACCTGGGCCTGGGCCTTTGGGTCGAGCCGGAGGCGGTCAGCCCCGACAGCGATCTGTACCGCGCCCATCCGGACTGGGCCTTTGCGGTGCCGGGCCGCCAGCCCTGCCAGATCCGTTACCAGTACAACCTGGACCTAAGCCGCCCGGAGGTGGTGGACGGCGTCTGGCAGCAGCTGGAGCAGGTGCTGCGCAGCTGCCCCATCCAGTATCTGAAATGGGACATGAACCGGGCCCTGGCCGACGTCTACAGCCCGGCCCTGCCCGCCGCCCCGGAGGGCGGCAGCTGGTATCTGGCCCGCCGCATCACCGAAGGGGCCGAGGGCAAGCCCGCCCTGGACCGGGGCGACCGGCTCTGGGCGCGGCTGACCGCCCCTGACTGAGAGGAGTGTTGTACGATATGACGCTGAGACCTGCCGCTGTTTTTTCGGACCACATGGTGCTGCAGCGGGAGCGGCCCATCCCCCTCTGGGGCACGGCCGCCCCCGGCGCCCAGGTAGCCTGCCGGCTCGAGCCCGCCGTTGCCGCCGCCAGCGGCCAGGCGGACGGCGCGGGCAGCTGGCGCATCACCCTGCCGGCCCTGCCGGCCGGCGGACCCTACACCCTGACCATCACCGCCGGCAGCCAGACTGTCTGTTTGGATGACGTGTGGCTGGGCGAAGTATGGCTGGCCGGCGGGCAGAGCAACATGGAGCTGCCCCTGGCCAACAGCCGCGACGGCCAGGCCGTCCTGGCCCGCTGCGCCGACCCCCGCCTCCACTTTTACGAGACCCCCAAGGTCACCACCCCCGAGGCCGCCCAGGCCGCCCCCTCCGGCTGGCAGAAGGTCACGCCGGACACCGCGGCCAACCTCTCGGCCGTGGCCTACTACGCGGCGGCGGCCCTGGCCCGGGCGCTGGATGTCCATGTAGGCATCCTGGAATGTTTCTGGGGCGGCACCTACGCCCACTGCTGGATGCCCCGCCGGCTGCTGGAGACTTTCCCCGAAGGGCAGGCCCGCATCCGCTGGTACGACGCCCGGGTGGGCGATAAGACCGACGCCCAGTTCGAGGCCGAGTGCGCCGCCTACCAGGCCAGCGTGGACGACTGGAACCGGCGGATCGCCGCCCGCCGCGCCGCCGACCCGGATGTGAGCTGGACGGTGCTGAACGCCGACTGCGGCCTGTATCCCTGGCCGCCGCCGGCGGGGCGCACCGGCTTCCAGCGGCCGGGCAACCTGTTCGACAGCATGCTGCGCCGCATCTGCCCCTACGGCATCCGCGGCTTCTGGTACTACCAGGGCGAGCAGGACGAGGAATGGCCCCGGGACTACCAGGCCGAACTGACCCAGCTGGTCCGCTGCTGGGACGATGCGGCGGGCAGCCTGCCCTTCCTGCTGGTGCAGCTGCCCATGTACGCCACCGGCGCAGGGCCGGACAGCTGGCCCCTGCTGCGCCAGGCCCAGGCCCGCGTGGCCGCCGCCGAGCCCAACGCCGGACTGGTGGTGCTGGCCGACTGCGGCGAGGCGGACAACATCCACCCCGTCGACAAGGAGCCGGCGGGCCGGCGGCTTGCCCTGCTGGCGCTGGAAACCGTCTACGGCCAGCCGGTGGCGGGCCGCTCGCCCCAGCTGCTGGAGGCCCGGCGGGGCCCCGGCCCGGGGCAGGTCCTGCTCCGCTTTGCCCACCACGCCGGCGGGATGCAGGTGCGGGGCGGCGGCGTGCAGCTGGCGGGGGCGGACGGCGTCTTTCGGGACGCCCAGGCCGCCCCGGCCGGCCCCGACCGGATCCTGGCCTGCTGCGGCGCCCTCCGGGACCCCTGCGCCGTACGCTACGCCTGGTACAACTACGGCCCCGCCGGCCTGTACGGCGGCACGGGCCTGCCCGCAGCGCCCTTTGGGCCCCGCACGCTCAACGATTGACCCCGGGACGCACCTGAAGTCGCCCCCGGCCGGGAGGTATTGCCATGAAGAACCGACACCTGAACGATTCCCCTTTCTTCCGCTACATGAGCTTTGCCGGAGACGTGTTCCTGCTGCATCTATGCTGGCTGCTGGGCTGTGTCCTTGCGGTCACGGCCAGGGCGTCCACGACGGCGGCGTTCTCCGTGGCAGGCAAAATGGCCGCCAAGCAGGAACACCGTGTCTTTCACGATTACGGGCGGGCCTTCCGGCGGGACTTCGCCCAGGCCACCCGGGTGTGGGTGCTGTTCATCCTGCTGGGGCTTTTGATCCTGGCCGATTATCAGCTGGGCCTGGCCAACAGCGGCGCTTTGGGCGGCGTGCTGATCGCGGTGGCCGCGGCGGCAGCCCTGCTGTGGCTGTGCGCGGTGGGCGGCAGCTTTGCCCTGTTGGGCCGCTTTGTGTACGCCCGCAGCCGCGACCTGCTCAAGGACAGCCTGCGCATCAGCCTGGCCCGGCCCAAGGCCGCCCTGATCTGGGTGGTGGGCATGGCGCTGCTACCCCTGCTGTACGGCCCCGTGCCCAACCTGTTTTGGTATCTCTTCCCCCTGTAGCTGCTGATCGGCGGCGGCCTGACCATCACGGCGGCCGCCTTTGCCCTGCGGCCCGCCTTTGCCCAACTGGAACAACAGCATTGAACGCTGGAGGATCTTGATCTATGCAGCAAATCCACGCCATCAATTTCGCGCCCTTTGCCCCCGGGGGGCCTTTGCCGGCCCCGAAGCCGCCGGCGAACTGTGCCGGATGCAGGAGCTGACCGGCGCCGACGCCGGCTGCATGCAGATCGCGGGCTCTGCGGCCGTCCCCAACAACTGGGGGCTGCAGGGCGCGCCGGACCCGGAAGAACAGGCCCGCTGGTACAACGCCCTTTTGACGGCCTGCCAGGCCAGACCCTGGTTTGGCGGCACCGCCTTTTGGGACTGGCCGCTGCCGGCCCATGCGGCAGCAGACCGGTACGCCTTTATCCAGGGGCCTGCGCTGGATCGGATCCGCGCATTCTATTGTGCAGGGAAATGAAGGTAACGTGAAACCGCGGCCGACCTGCGCAGCGCCCCCCGCGCCGGCCGGGGACCATGCCCCCCTCCAGACACGCGCTCCCCGCCGGGCGCCATAAAACCGGAACGGCCGTCCGCCGCACATTGCAGTGCGGCGGGCGGCCGTTCTTCAGCGTGTCGAAAAACGACACGCTCCAAGGGGAACCCATTTCTGCCCGCATACGCGGGACAGAAATTCCTTCCCCCTGGTAGTTGCGGTTCCCTGCTTTTGCTGCGCCCGTCGCAGCGGGCTTGCAAAAGGCAGACCGCTGCCCCTGCTCCGCTTCGGCTGTTTCGTCCGCAGGACGCGCCTCAGCTTCGCAGTCCCTGGGGACAAAATTTG
>DXBJ01000035.1 GCA_019116585.1 Candidatus Faecalibacterium gallistercoris
TGTGGTACTGGGCGATGCGGACGGCGGCGGTCTCCTCCCCGGCGGCCAGCCGGACGGTGATGTCGAAGATCTGGCCGTAGTCCACCGCCTCCACTTGGATGGGGGTGCTTTCCAGGAAGCGGCGCATCTCCGCTTTCTGCTCTTCGGTCACTTCGGAGATCACCTCCAGGGCGCGGCCCGCCTGGCCGCCCACGATGCCGGCGGCCGCCGCGGCCTCGATCCCCTTCATCCCGCCGGTGTTGGGCACGATGACGCTCTTGACGTTTTTGATGATGTTGTTGCTGACCCCCAGCCAGACCTGGCCGGGCAGCCTGCCCAGCACCTCCCGGGCCTTGGCCGCCGCGTAGGCGATGGCGATGGGCTCGGTGCAGCCCATGGCGGGGATCAGCTCTTCGTGTAAGATCCGCAGATAGGTTTGGTACAGTGCGCTTGTTTTATCCATCGGTCTGTCTCCCTGGTATGGTTGTAAGATGCTACCAATATACACGTTTTGACCATTTTTTGCAATGGGGGCGGCCCCGGCAAAAAAATCCTGCCGGGTTTGGGCCGCTTGCCCTTGACAATCGGTCCGATGTTTCGTAAACTAATAACGAGTACAAACAACGGGGTTCCCGGCCTGCACAGGCGGGCGGGGCGCCCCTTTGGATGGGCAGCGTTCCGGGGTCCTGCCGCCGTGCGGCGGGCAGCCATGGGCGCTGCTCCTGCCGGATGCTGCTTGCAGGGCCGACGCCCACAAATGAACCGAGCGACCACGCTCGTTTATATTTATAAGCTTGAAACTGAAAATTGGAAGCCGCCGACCCGCGCGCCGGCCTTGTTCCCGTGTGCGGTTTTGTTGTCTTTTTTGTTCGAAAGCTCACTTATAGATAAGATCGGTTTATGCCCGCGCTCTGCCGCAGCATCTCCACAAACATTTTGATTTTGAGGAGACAAAACAATGGATGCAACCACAATCGTGATCACCGTGGTGATCGCGCTCGTTGCACTGGCTGTTGGCGTTGTCGCGGGCTTTTTTGGCGGTTTCAACTACCGCAAAAAGACCGCGGAGGCCCAGATCGGCAGTGCGGAGGCCGAGGCGACCCGGCTGGTGAACGAGGCGATCAAGACCGCGACCCAGAAGAAGAAAGAGGCCATTCTTGAGGCAAAGGACGAGGTCTTTCAGATGAAGGCCGAGGTGGACGCCCAGAAGGCCGAAGCCGACCGGGAGATCAAGCAGCGCCGGGCGGAGATCAGCCGCCAGGAGAACCGGATCGACCAGAAGGAAAACGCCCTGGACAAAAAGACCGAAGCCCTGGAAAAGCGGGAGGAAGAGGTCAAGAAGCGCCTGGCCGAGGCCGACGCCCACCTGGCCGAGGCTGACGAGCTGCGGGCCAAGCAGATGGAGCGGCTGGAAATGCTGGCCGGCCTGAGCCAGGCCGACGCCCGCGAGGTCCTGCTGAACAAGGTGGACGAGGAGCTGACCCACGAAAAGGCCCTGCGGGTGGCCACCTATGAGTCCGACCTGAAGGACGACTGCGAGAACATCGCCCGCAACATGATCGCCCAGGCCATCAGCCGGTGCGCCGCCGATCATTCCAGCGAGACCACCGTCACCGTGGTGCCCCTGCCCAGCGACGAGATGAAGGGCCGGATCATCGGCCGCGAGGGCCGCAACATCCGCGCCCTGGAGACGGCCACCGGCGTGGACCTCATCATCGACGATACCCCCGAGGCCATCACCCTGTCCTCCTTCGACCAGACCCGCCGCGAGGTGGCCCGGATGACCCTGGAGCGGCTGATCGGCGACGGCCGCATCCACCCCGCCCGCATCGAAGAGACGGTGGAAAAGTGCCGCCGCGAGCTGGAGCTGCAGATGAAGCGGGAAGGCGAGCGGGCCGTGATGGAACTGGGCATCCATGGCCTGCACCCTGACCTGGTCAAGCTGATCGGCCGGCTCAAGTACCGCACCAGCTTTGGGCAGAACGCGCTGACCCACAGCATGGAGGTGGCCTGGCTGGCCGGGCTGCTGGCCAGCGAGCTGGGGGTCAACGTCACCATGGCCCGCCGCGCCGGCCTGCTGCATGACATCGGCAAGGCCCTGGACCACGAGATCGAGGGCAGCCATGTCCAGATCGGCGTGGACATCTGCCGCAAGTACAAGGAGAACAGCCAGGTGATCCACGCCGTCGAGGCGCACCACGGCGATGTGGAGCCCAAGACCCCCCTGGCCTTTATCGTGCAGGCCGCCGACGCCATCAGCGCGGCCCGCCCCGGCGCCCGCCGCGAAAACGTGGAGAGCTACGTCCGCCGCCTGGAGAACCTGGAGGAGATCGCCTCCGGCTTTGAGGGCGTGGAGCAGGCCTTTGCCGTCCAGGCCGGCCGCGAGGTGCGGATCATGGTCAAGCCCGACGTCATCGGGGACGACCAGGTCATCCTGCTGGCCCGCACCATCGCCCGCAAGATCGAGGAGAGCCTGGATTACCCCGGGCAGATCAAGGTCAACGTCATCCGCGAGAGCCGGGCCGTCGAGTACGCCAAGTAAAAGAAAAAAGTCCCGACCGTACGCACTGCCGTCCGGTCGGGACTTTTTTGTAGCTTTTTAACGTTTATGCCCGCGGGGCGGGGGAGAGGGTCAGGCTCCCACGATCAGCCGGACGGCGCCGTAAATGCCGGCGTCGTTGCCCAGGCTGGCCTGTTTGATGGGGGTCTCCCGGCAGGAGCGGAAGGCGTAGGTCTTGTAGTGCTCGGCCAGGGGCTTGAACAGCACCTCGCCGGCGCGGGAGACGCCGCCGCCCACCAGGAACACCTCGGGGTCGGCCGTGGCCGCGATGGTGGCCAGGGCCAGGCCCAGCACGTCGGTCATCTCGTCCACTTCGCGGGCGGCCAGAGCGTCGCCGCTGCGGGCCGCGTCAAAGACATCTTTGGCGGCAAAGTTGGCGCCGCGCAGCACGCAGGGGACGTCGGGGTTCTCGTCCAGCAGCTTTTTCATGCAGCGGACCACACCGGTGGCGCTGGAGTACTGCTCCAGGCAGCCGTGCTTGCCGCAGCCGCAGACGGCGGTCTCCTTGGGGTTGACGGTGATGTGGCCGATCTCGCCGCCTGCGCCGTGGGCGCCGTCGATCACCTTGCCGTCCACGATGACGCCGCCGCCCACGCCGGTGCCCAGGGTGACCATGACGGCGCTGCGGCAGCCCTTGGCCGCGCCCATCCAGATCTCACCCAGAGCCGCCACGTTGGCGTCGTTGCCCACCATCACGTTGATGCCGCCCAGCAGCAGGGACAGGTTGGCGGCCACGTCCTGCTGGCCCCAGCCGCCCAGGTTGGCGCAGACGATGGGCACCACGCTGGATTCCTGCACAGGGCCGGGCACGCCGATGCCCACGCCCTCGATCTGTTCAGCGGTCAGGCCCTGCTCCTTCATCTTGTCCAGGATGGCGGCAGCCAGATTGGGCAGGATGCGCACCCCTTTGTCGGAGGTGTCGGTGGGGATCTCCCACTTTTCCAGCAGAGCGCCGGCGGTGGTGAACAGGCCGGCCTTGGCGGTGGTGCCGCCCAGGTCGATGCCAAATGCGTATTCCTTCATGATCCATTACCTCGCTTTTCGCCGGGCCGGGCCCGGGTTTCGTTTCTATCAGTATAACATACTTGCAGGAAAAATACAGGCCCTTTTGCCATTTTATGGGGCGGGAAGGGGGGCTTCTGTAAACATTTCATGAAATACCTTGACAATCCGCCCCCAAAGGGGTATCTTCAGGCAAACCAAAGAGGACCTGCAAAGGAGAGGATCGCCATGTCCCGTTTGGAAGAATTTGTCAGCCTGCTGACGGGCAGGTTCAACAACGACGCACAATACCAGGAAAAGCAGAAGGAAGGGCTGTCCTTCCCCTATGCCGAGCACGTCAACACGGTCTGCAACCAGAAGATCAACGGTCTGCCTGCGGACTTTGCCGGCGTCTTTATGGTGGAGGAGAGCTACTACACCACGGCCAGCGCCCAGAGCGGAGCCGAGCGGAAATTCCACACCAGCGCTTCCCACCACCTGTTCCTTTTCACGGAGGAACCGGAGGGGATCCGCCTGACCTCCTACGAGCTGCCCCAGGGCTATACCAAGGACAACTTTGTCTATGACCAGATCGGCCGGCTGGATTACGCCAGCCTCCAGCCCTCGGCCAAGTTCACCCCCGCGCTGTATGTGGAGCGGGACGGCGTATGGGAGGGCGGCAGCGTCAGCCAGTTCACCCCGACCCTCAAGTTCACCCTGTGGGAGCGCTTTTCCAGCGAGGGGCTGGAGGTCTCCGAGAGCATGGAGATGAACGGCCGGCCCACCTTCGGCTATGGCGAGCCCATCCTCTACAAACGGGCCGCGGACCCCGCGCAGTAAAGGCGGCCACCCCCCGACCCGCAAAAAAGCCGCCGCCCCCGGGGCATCCCCAAGGGCGGCGGCCTTTTTCTGTTTTTTCAACAGCTTTTGGGCAGAAGGCAGGCTTCAGCGTGCGGCGTGCATCCGCATCGAACGACCATTGCCGGCGCTGGCCAGATAACGGACCAGGGCCACCGGCCACAGCAGGATCTTTGCGACCAACTCGACCGGCTTGATGTCCACGGTGTCCATGCTGCTGATCCCGGTGAAGATCAGACAAGCAATGCCACAGCCCAGAATGTAACAGTACAACATGTGCAAACCTCCACTTTCTTTTTGGACCGCGAAGGGCCCTTTTATTTCAGGCCGGGCAGGGCGCCCGCGCCATGATTCTTCGTCTGCGGAAGGGCGTTGCAACCTTCCGCACCCTTACTATACCGCAGTCAGAGTGTAAAGTCAATGGGGTTGAATGCTGAAATAATCAAAGGCGATGCTTGAATAAAAGTGTAATCAGGAAAGTGAATTGTACAAATGCGGTTAACTTTCTTATGCTAAAGCAGATGCCTGAAACTGTGCGCGGTACAAAAACACGGCCCCAGACGGCAAGCCCAAAATCCGGCGGCCCTGTCCGCAGGATGGGAACAAATGGGAGGCGGACGCAATGATCCGGCCGCCCGGCGCGTATTCTTTTAAAGAGAGTTTTTGCCAAAAGGAGGCGGACGGAATGGCAGTTTGGAAAAAAGCCCGGCGGATCTGGGGGATGGTATGCCTGCTGCTGGTGCTGGCGGCAGGGCTGGCGCTGCCCGCTGCCGCGGATGTGGGGCCCAAGCCCTCGGTGGAAGTGGTCTTTCAGGGGTTGGAAGGGCGGCGCTATTATGCGACCCTGCTGGGCAATGTCCCTCAATATGGCCCCTGGTCGGCGGAGGAAGAGTATCTGGACTGGAAAGGGGACCCGGAGGCATGGGAAGCCTTTGCCGCCTATCCGGTGCCGGAGGGCTGGTATTTTCTGGGGAACTATGCCGACTGCACCGAGACCGGACGGTTTGTGTGGAGCTATTATCCTCCCGAGACGTTTTATGTTCTGGTTTGGCTGCCGGAGGAGGACCGCTGCCTGCGCAGCGTCCAGCCGGTGAGCCGCTATGCGTTCGACAGCCGGTTCACCGTGACGGCCGCGGAAGAGGGTCTGACGGTCCGGTCCAGCTATGACTATGCGGGGGAAGTGCCGGGTTTTCTGGTGCGGGTCGCCCTGACGATTTTGATCGAGACGGCGGCCGGCTGGCTGCTGTTTGGGCTGCGCCGCCGTGACCAGCTGGCCCTGATCTTCCGGGTGAACCTGGTCACCCAGCTGGTCCTCAACCTGCTGCTCAACCTCTGCGCCTATTTTGCAGGGCCCATGCTGGCGGGGCTGGCCTATATCCCGCTGGAACTTGGGGTGTTCGCGGCAGAAGGCGCCGTCTACGCCCGGTGCCTGCCCTGGCCCGATGGCTGCGAACCGCACCCCTGGCTCTACAGTCTGGGGGCCAACGGGGTGTCGTTTGCCGCGGGCTGGGCGCTGGCGGACTGGCTGCCCGGCCTGTTCTGAGCCGGCGGCACGAAGTTTATAAAAATCTTGGAAAATTTTATGAAAAACTGTACTTGTTGCCAGCGCCATTCTGTGCTATTATAAAAAGTGCAAAGCCTGAACTATGCGCAACGAAAGGAGAGGTCATTATGGCACGGGCATCGCAGGTCGTTTTATCGGAGAACGAATACTACCTCATCAAAGCGCCCAACGGCAAGGTGCTGGAGGTCAAGGATTTCAGCACGGCGAACGGCGCGTTCATCCAGCTGTGGGATTACGCCGGCCACCCGTGGCAGCAGTGGCGCTTCGTGGACGCAGGCGAAGGCCGCTGGCGCATTCAGAACCGCTTTACCGGCAAGATGATCGACCTGGTCCAGGACGGCGTGGTGGAAGGCACCTGGCTGCATCAGTGGACCCGCACCAGCGGCCTGAGCCAGTGCTGGGTGCTGGAGCCGCTGCGCAACGGCCGCACCCGCATCCGCAGCGCCCTGGCCAACAAGTACATCGACCTGGTGGGGATGAACACCTCCAACGGGGCCCAGGCCCAGATCTGGCTGGAGGTGCCGGGGGGCAACCAGGAATGGAACCTGGAGCGGGTGGACGACATCACCGCCCGTACCGCGCCCCGCACCGACGAGGCGGCTTATCCCCATATGCCGCCCCCGCGCCGCAGCCAGGACGACCTGGTGCGCAAGCTGAACCAGTCGGGCAAGGGCCGAGGCAGCCGGAAGGGGTCGAAAGCATAATGGCGCTGGCCCAGAACACGACCCTCTGCTACCTGGAAAAGGACGGCGCGTGGCTGATGCTGCACCGCACCAAAAAGAAGAACGACTGCAACCACGACAAGTGGATCGGGGTGGGCGGCAAATTTGAAGCCTGCGAGAGCCCCGAGGAATGCCTCCTGCGGGAGGTGAAGGAGGAGACCGGCGTCACCCTGACCCGCTGGCGCTACCGGGGGATCATCACCTTTGTGCTGGACGGAGTGGGGGAATATATGCACCTGTTCACCGCCGACCGGTGGCAGGGGGAGCCCGCCTGCGGCGACAGCGCCGAGGGGGTGCTGGAATGGGTGCCCCGGGCCCAGGTGCCGGAGCTGCCCATCTGGGAGGGCGACAAGCTCTTTTTCCGCCTGCTGGACGAGGAGCGCCCCTTTTTCTCCCTCAAGCTCTGCTACAGAGGGGATACGCTGACCGAAGCTGTCCTGGATGGAAAACGCCTGCCCCTGGGCAGGACCCCAACATGACTTGAAAAACCCCTGCCGCTGTGTACCAAAAGCGGCAGGGGTTTTCAGTTCAGTCGTCGTCGTTGTCCAGTTTCAGCACGGCGGTAAACGCTTCGCTGGGCAGCCGCGCCGAGCGCGTCCAGTGGACGAAGCAGCGAAGGCGCGGCTGGCGCAGCGCTCCGTTTTTTGCAAGCGCCCGCCGTGGCGCGCCGCAAAAATCGGCAAAGCGCAAGAGGCACGAACGGCGACCGCTGCCAGTGGCAGAAACAGGGAGCGCCTATCAATCGTCGTCGTTATCCAGTTTCAGCACAGCGGTAAACGCTTCGCTGGGCAGGCTGACCGACCCCAGCTGGCGCATCTTCTTTTTGCCTTCCTTCTGCTTTTCCAGCAGCTTTTTCTTGCGGGTGATGTCGCCGCCGTAGCACTTGGCCAGTACGTCCTTGCGCAGGGCCTTGACCGTCTCGCGGGCGATCACCTTGCCGCCCACCGCCGCCTGCACCGGGATCTCGAACAGGGTGCGGGGGATGTTGTCCCGCAGCTTTTCGCAGATGCGGCGGCCCTTGGCGTAGGCGTTGTCCCGGAACACGATCATGGACAGGGCGTCCACCATCTCGCCCGCCAGCAAAAAGTCCAGCCGCACCAGGTCGCTCGTGCGGTACTCTTTGAACTCATAGTCGTAGCTGGCGTAGCCCCGGCTGCGGCTCTTGATGGCGTCGAAAAAGTCATAGACGATCTCGCCCAGGGGCATGGCGTAGTGCAGGTCCACCCGGACGTCGTCCAGGTACTTCATGTCGATCAGGACGCCCCGCTTCTGCTGGCACAGGTCCATCAGGCCGCCCACATAGTCGTTGGGGGTGTAGAGGTGGACGTCCACAAAGGGCTCTTCCTGTTTGGCGATCTGGGAGGGGTCGGGGTATTCGGAGGGGTTGGAGATGGTCTTGACCTCCCCGTCGGTGAGGGTGATCCGGTACTGGACGCCGGGGGTGGTGGTGACAAGGTCGAGGTCGAACTCCCGCTCCAGCCGCTCGGTGATGATCTCCATGTGCAGAAGGCCCAAAAAGCCGCACCGGAAGCCGAAGCCCAGGGCCGCGCTGTTTTCGGGCTCGTAGGTCAGGGAGGCGTCGTTCAGCTGCAGCTTTTCCAGGGCGTCCTTCAGGTCGGGATAGCGCTTGCCGTCGGCGGGGTAGACGCCGCAGAATACCATAGGCTTGACCTGGCGGTAGCCGGGCAGGGCCTCGGGGGTGGGGTTGTCCGCCAGGGTGACGGTGTCGCCCACCCGGGTGTCCTGCACCGTCTTGATGCTGGCGGTCAGATAGCCCACCTCCCCGGCGGAAAGCTGCCCGCAGGGGGAAAGGCTGGTGGCCCCCATGTGGCCCACCTCCACCAGGGTGAACCGGGCCCCGGTGGCCATCATCCGGATGGTGTCGCCGGGCTTGACCGTCCCCTCGAACACCCGGATGTAGACGATGACGCCCTTGTAGCTGTCGTAGACGCTGTCGAAGATCAGGGCCTTGAGGGGGGCGTCGGGGTCGCCGGTGGGGGCGGGGATGTCGGCCACCACCCGCTCCAGCACCTGGTCGATGTTCAGGCCGGTCTTGGCCGAGATGCGGGGGGCGTCCATGCAGGGCAGGCCGATGACGTCCTCCACCTCCTGGGCCACTTCGTCGGGGTGGGCGCTGGGGAGGTCGATCTTGTTCAGCACCGGCACCAGCTCCAGGTCGTGCTCCAGGGCCATGTAGGTGTTGGCCAGGGTCTGGGCCTCCACCCCCTGGGTGGCGTCCACCACCAGGATGGCGCCCTCGCAGGCGGCCAGGCTGCGGCTGACCTCGTAGGCAAAGTCCACATGGCCCGGGGTGTCGATCAGGTTCAGCTCATAGGTCTGGCCGTCCCGGGCGGTGTAGTGCATGGTGACGGCCCGGGCCTTGATGGTGATGCCGCGTTCCCGCTCGATGTCCATATTGTCCAGGATCTGGTCGGACATGGTCCGCTCGTCCACGCTCTGGGTCAGCTCCAGGATGCGGTCGGACAGGGTGGATTTGCCGTGGTCGATGTGCGCGATGATGCAGAAATTGCGGATGTTCTTGTTTGCCATGGTTCCTCCGTGTTAGACATTGAGGTGATCGTCGATATACAGCGGCCGGCCCTCCTGGACATAGACCCGGGGCACCCGGCGGGCCACGCCGCACAGCACCTCGTAGGAGATGGTGCCGGTCTTGCGGGCGATGCTCTCGGCGGTGTCCCCGGCGGTGCAGCCGCCCCAGAGGACGGCCTCGTCCCCTTCGGCGGTGGAAGGCACGCCGCTGACATCCACCAGCATCTGGTCCATGCAGACACGGCCCAGCACCGGGCAGGGCACGCCGTGGATGTCCACCACCCCTTTGCCTTCGCTGAGCAGGCGGGGGTAGCCGTCGGCGTAGCCGGCGCAGAGGGTGGCGGCCAGGGTGGGGGCCTTGGCGGTGAACCGCCGGCCATAGCTGGCCGACTGGCCGGGCTGCAGCTCCTTCACCATGCTGACCACCGTTTTCATGGCCATGGCCGGCCGCAGGCCGGGGCAGGGGACGTCGCTGCTGGGCGGGTAGCCGTACAGGATGATGCCCGGGCGGCCCATGCAGCGGGTCCGGGGCAGGCCGGCGGGCCAGTCGGGGTGGAGCAGGGTGCCGGCCGAGTTGTCGCAGTGGACCAGGGCGGGCTCCCGGCCGGCAGCCCGCAGAGCCTCGAAGGCGCGGACAAACAGGGCGTGCTGGGCGGCGGTGTAGGCTGCGCTGTCCGCCCCTGCCTCGTCGGCCGCTGAAAAATGCTGGAACAGCCCGGTCATGCGCAGGCCGGGCAGCCCGGCGGCGGTCAGCATCTCCTGGATGGCGGTGTCAAAGCTGGACCGGAGGGCAAAGCCGATCCGGCCCATGCCGGTGTCGGCCTTGAGGTGGATGTCCACCTGCACCCCCGCGGCAGAGGCCCGCTCCGAGAGGGCCAGGGCATAGGGCAGGGAATAGCAGCACTGGGTGATCCGCTGCCGGGCCAGCACCCCGGCAAACCGGGGATCGGTCCGCCCCAGGATCAGGATGGGCAGGCCGAGCCCGGCCCGCCGCAGCTCCAGCGCTTCGGTCAGGCGGCTGACCGCCAGCCAGGCCGCCCCCTCCTGGGCAAAGACCCGGGCGCAGCGGATGGCGCCGTGGCCGTAGGCGTCTGCCTTGACCACGGCGCACAGGGGCATCTCCCCCGCCTGCTGCTGGGTCAGCCGGAAATTATGGCGCAGGGCATCCAGGTCGATCTCGGCCCAGACGTGGCGCTCAAAAGGGATTTCGTCCATCGTTCCCGCCTCTCAATCTTGTTGTTGTGGTACCGCAAAGGAGTTGCGGCCGGTGTGCAGGGGCCGCCAGCCGTCGATGCCGCTGCCCTGCAGGGCGTGCAGGGTCTTTTGGCGGAAGGCGTGGTCGGTCCGGCACCGCTCCCGGACGAACTCCTTGGTCTTTTCCCGGGTGGTGGCACCGTCGGCGGGGCAGCGGCTCTTGACGATGGGCAGCCCCTCTTCGTAGACGGCGGCCTTCACCTCGGCCTCGGTGGCCAGCAGCATGGGCCGGACCAGGGTCAGGTCCCGCCGGGACAGGTAGGTCACCGGGGAGAAACAGCCGATCCGCCCTTCCTGCCACAGGTTCATATAAAAAGTCTCGACGGCGTCGTCCAGGTGGTGGCCCAGGGCCACCTTGTTGCAGCCCAGCTGCTGGGCCGCGGTGTGCAGGGCCCCCCGGCGCATTTTGGCACACAGGGCGCAGGGGTTCTTTTCCTGCCGCTGGTCAAAAATGACCGGGCCGATGTCGGTGCGCCGCACCTGATAGGGCACGCCGTACCGGGCCATCAGATCGGCCAGAGGGGCGTAATCCCCCGGCGCCCCGCCGAACTGGGGGTCCAGGGTGACCGCCTGGAGCTGGTAGTCAAAACCGATGTACTCCCGCAGCAGGGCCAGGCCCACCGTCAGGGCCACGCTATCCTTGCCGCCGGACACGCCGATCAGCACCCGGTCCCCCGGGGCCAGCATCTCGTAATCCTGGACGGCTTTCCGCATCAGGCCGGCCAGGCGCTGCATGGCTTTTCCTTCCCGCATCTGCTTCATCCGAGGCTCACGCTTTCGATCAGGTTCAGCACGTCGTTGAGGGAGGCCAGCCGGGTCAGGGCCGAGACGTAGATCACGTCCCCGCTGTCGTAGGTGATGGTGGCCAGCACGGCATAATAGGCCTGGATGTCGCAGCGGATGGCCTCCACGGAGGCCCCCTCCACCTGGATGCCGATCTTTTTGGGGCTGATGACGCCGTAGCTGGCCCGCAGGTCGTCCTGGCTCGTGGCCAGAAAATCCTGGTAGGTGGCCTGGTCCCCATGCTGGAACAGCACCACCTGGTACTGGTCATCCTCCGGGTCCTCGTGGGAGGCCAGCTCCAGCACCGGGCCCAGGGTGGGGTCCTCGGTCATCCGGCAGACCGGCCAGGTGGCCGATTCGTAATAGACCGAGACGCCGTTTTCGGCGGTGTAGCGGGTGTCGGGGTTGGCGGGGGTGCGGCGGCTGGTGAGGAACACCAGCCCCATATAGGCAGCGACGCCGATCAGTATGAACGCGGCCATCCCGATCAGAAGCCGGGAAGAGCGCTTCTGGGCGGCGGCCTGGCGGTCGATCTCTCTGGGCATGATGGAAGTTCTCCTTTAGCTATGATATGCAAAACGCAGTGTACCCTATAGTATAGCATAAAACCCGGCGGATTTACAGCGCCCCGGCAAAGAAAACCCGCCCGGCCCCCGCGCCCCGCAAAGAAAAATTCGATGAAAGGATTTGAAAGTATCGGAAAGAAAACAAGAGATTTCAAGAGTATAAAAAGTTTTGCACGGAAAAATCGAAAAATCATGTTGACAGGAGGCTTTTGATGGTATATACTATCATTCGCGCCCACCCGGCGCCTGAACTGTTACGAATGCTTATCAGGAGGATATAGATATGAGCACTACTCTCGTAAAGCCCGCTGAAGTCGAGCGCAAGTGGTACCTGCTCGACGCTGCCGGCAAGCCGCTGGGCCGCGTCGCTGCCGAGGCCGCCGTTCTGCTGCGCGGCAAGCAGAAGGTCAACTTCACCCCCAACGTGGACTGCGGCGATTTCGTGGTCATCGTCAACTGCGACAAGGCCGTGCTGACCGGCAAGAAGGCCGAGCAGAAGTTCCACATCACCCACTCTGCCTACATCGGCGGCCTGAAGAAGGTCCAGTACAAGAAGCTGATGGCCGAGAACAGCAACCTGGCCATGACCTACGCCGTCAAGGGCATGATCCCTTCCAACACCATCGGTGCAAAGGCCCTCACCCGCCTGCACTGCTACAAGGGTGCTGAGCACGCTCACGCTGCACAGAAGCCCGAGAAGATCGAGTTCTAAGAAGGAGGCAATCGAATATGTACGAAACCAAACCTTATTTCTACGGCACTGGTCGTCGTAAGGATTCCGTTGCCCGCGTTCGCGTGTACGCCGGCACCGGCAAGATCACCATCAACGACCGTGATCTGGACAACTACTTCGGCCTGGAGACCCTGAAGCTGATCGTCCGCGCTCCGCTGGTCCTGCTGGGCGTTGAGGACAAGTTCGACGTGGTGGTCCGCGTGGCCGGCGGCGGCATTTCCGGCCAGGCCGGCGCCATCCGCCACGGCATCAGCCGCGCCATGCTGCAGCAGAACGAGGAGAACCGCGCCGTCCTGAAGAAGGCCGGCTACCTGACCCGCGATCCTCGCATGAAGGAGCGCAAGAAGTACGGCCTCAAGGCTGCCCGTCGCGCTCCGCAGTTCAGCAAGCGCTAAACTTTATCAAAAGTGGTCAAAAACCCCGGAACTACGCGGTTTCCGG
>DXBJ01000036.1 GCA_019116585.1 Candidatus Faecalibacterium gallistercoris
GGGGCGCCGCTCAGCGCCTCGATGACGCCGGCGTAGCTGTAGTTCTGCTTCTGGTACAGGGCGTGGTGGACCATGTGGCAGCCCCAGGAGCGGATCTTGCCCCAGCAGTTGAGCACCGCCACCCGCTTGACACAATAGGGGGTGGTGCCCTTGATGTTGTCGTACAGCTCCCGGAACTCGTTGCAGACGCTCTCCACATAGTCGATGAAGTCGGGGAACTGGAGGGCCAGCTTCAGGTAGCCGCCGTAGCCGATGCGGTCGATGGGCTTGCGCAGGATGGCCCGCCGGGCGGTGACCCAGTTCTCCTTGGCCTCCCGCACCGGGTCGCCCCCTTCGTGGAAGGTGTCGGGGAAGAAGTAAGGCAAAAACCGCCCTTCGGTGTACTTGACCCCGGGGATGTCCGAGATCAGCCGCAGGGTGCTGCCGTTGCCCACGCTGCCCACCACCGCATCCAGCCCGATGGTCTTGAACTCCGGCATAAAGGGCTCGGTGCCGATCCAGTGGTCCCCCAGGAACATCATGGCCTCGCAGCCGCATTCGTGGGTGATGTCCACCATCTCTTTGGCCAGCTTGGCCACCTCGCGGCGCTGGAACGCCATGAAGTCCCGGTACTCCCTGCTGGGCACCCGGTACTGGTTGTTGTAGTAACCCTGGTCGATGATGTATTCGGGACGGAAGGGATAGCCCGCCTCTTTTTCAAACTGCTCCAGGATGTAGGGGCTGACCGAGGCCGAATAGCCGTACCAGTCCACAAACTTCTCCCGCTTGAGTTCGTCAAAGATCAGGGTGAACTGGTGGAAAAAGGTGGTGTACCGGATGACGTTGACGTAGGGATGCTCCGCAATGAACCGGCGCAGCCGCTCCATGGTATACCGGTGGGTCTTGGGCTGGCGGACGTCGAAGGTGATCTGGTGCTCAAAGTTGGTCCAGCCGTTGGTGGTGGCGTTGTACATGTGGACGGGGTCCCAGATCAGGTAGGCCAGGAAGCTGACGGTGTACTCATGGAAGGGTTCGGCCTGGACGGTGACGCTGCCGTCGGCATAGCTCCACCGGGCGGGGGGCACCGGCTGGCCGGTGGTGCGGTCCACCACCTCCCACCAGCGGGCGATGTCGTCCCGGGTGTTCACCTGCATCAGCTCGGGGCTGATGCCCTGCATCAGGGGGATGGTGACCGTGTCCCCCCGGGCAGTGTAAAAGCCGGTCATGATGTAGCACTGCTGGATCTCGTCGGGGTTGGCTTTGGCCCAGGCGTTGTCCTTGCGGGAGGTGTAGTAGGTGGAATAGATCTTGGCGCCGGTGTCCTGCAGCTGGGCAGGGAACTCGGTGCCGTCGCAGTCGCGGATGGCGTCGGCCCCCCACTTCTCCAGGATCTGCAGGGTTTCGGGCACCACATCCAGATCGGTGGGGATGGTGACGCGCCCTTTTTTGTGGGTATCCTTCATACATTTACTCCTTGCAATCATTTATCTCTGTATGGCTCGTTGTAGATCGCCAGCACCACCAGCAGCAGGAACACCCCCACCACCATGATGCCAAGACCGGCCAGTTCGCCCGTCATCTGCCAGCCGCCCACCACCAGCGCCATGGCCACAACAAACAGCACGGCCATCAGGACGATGCGCAGGGCGGGGTGATTTTTCCAGAATTGCATAGCTCTTGCCTCCTTTTAGCCCTTGAGGCCGCCGACCGTCATGCCCTGGGTCAGCTGCTTCTGCACACAGATGTAGAGGATCAGGGTGGGCAGCATGACCAGCACCAGGCCGGCGTACATGGTGCCGTACTGGGCGGCGCTCTGCTGGGCCTGCATCAGGTTGAGCAGGCCCACCGGCAGGGTGCGGGGGGCGCTGGTGGAACTCATCAGGGTCATCGAGATGATGTATTCGTTCCAGAACGAGAGGAAGTTGAACAGGATGATGGTGATGATGGAGGGCTTTGCCATGGGGAAGATGATCCGCACCATGGCCGCAAAGTAGCTGGCGCCGTCGATGTAGGCCGCCTCCTCAAAATCGTGGGGCAGGGTGGCAAAATAGCCCGACAGCAGGTAGATGGTGAACGGCAGGGCCGTGGCGGCGTACACCACCGCCAGCACCACCAGGTTGTTCAGCAAAAAGCCGCTGCCCGTCAGGTTCTTCAGCCAGGTGTCGCCGTCCCGCAGCATCAGGAAGATGGGCACGACGATGTAGTTGACGTTGATGAACAGCCCCGCCATGAACAGGGTGTTCAGCAGCTTACTGCCCCGGAACTTGAAGCGGGACAGGCAGTAGGCCGCCGGCAGCGCGATGACCAGCAGCAGCGCCAGGGCCAGGGCCGTGACCGCCACCGAGTTGAGCATGTACTGGCCCATCTTGGCGCCGTTCCAGGCGTCCACAAAGTTCTGCCAGTAAAAGCCGGCGGGCAGGGCCCAGGGGTTGCCGTAAAACTCCGAGTTCTGCTTGACGGACGCCATGAACACCCATGCCACCGGCACGATGATGGTGACGGCCAGCAGGATCAGGACCAGGTAGATGAAAAACTTATACAGCTTTTCCGCCGAGCGGGAGGACGTTTGTTCCTGTGTTTTCTGCATACAGCGTTCCCTCCTTTAAAATTCCAGCGGCTCGCGGCTGGTGGCCTTGTTGATGCAGGCGGACAGCGCGAAGGAGAATACGAAGATCGCCACGCCGATGGCCATGCTGTAGCCGTACAGGCCGGCGTTCTTCTGGCTGTACATATAGCTCAGGGCCACCTCCGACGCATGGTTGGGGCCGCCGCTGGTCATGGCCGTCACGAACAGGAAGGCCATGTTGATGGTGGAAATGATGAAAAAGGTCAGGGTGGTGCGGATGTTGGTCCAGATCAGGGGGATGGTGATCCGGAAGAACTGGGTCAGGCGGCTCGCGCCGTCCAGGTTGGCGCTCTCGTACAGGCTGGCCGGCACCGAGGACATGGAGGCCATGTACATGACCATGTAGTAGCCCACCGCCTGCCAGACCATGGCGATGATGATGGAGGGGATGACCAGTTTTTCACCCTTCCAGAGGATGGGGTTGGTCATGTCGCGAAACAGGCCGATGATGCTGTTCAGCATACCGTTTTCGGGCTTGTAAATGGCCGAGAAGATGCCCGAGATGACGACCACCGACAGGATGTTGGGGATGTAGAACACCACCCGGAAAAAGTTCTGGCCCTTGATCTTTTCCCGCGTCAGGATGGCGGCAAAGACCAGCGCAAAGGCAAAGGTGATGAGGGTGACCACCACCACCAGCAGGATCATGTTCTGCATCGAGCGGATGAACTGGGTGTCACGGATCAGCTGCTGGAAGTTTTTCAGCCCCACAAAGGTCTCCTGGGGCGAGTAGGCCCCCCGCTCGTACAGCGACATGCGGAAGACGTTCAGGGTGGGCAGGATCATAAAGAGGAAGAACAGGATGGTCGCAGGCGCGACGCACAGCACCAGAAAACGGCTGCGGCCCTTATTTTTCTTCATAGGTGGAACCGCTCCTTTCAATCAAAAAAGCGGAGGCGGCTTGGACCGCCCCCGCTGGGCAGGGCTTGGACGAAAAGATCACTCGATGAGGTTGGCGCGCATCTGGTCGCTGGCGGCCTTGACGCCGTCGATCCACTCCTGCTCGGTGATGCTGCCCGAGACCAGGGAGTTGACCGGATCGAAGAAGGCGGTGCGGACCTCGACGCCGGGGATCGCGGTAAAGGCTGCGAAGTTGCCCATGGCGGCCTTGGCGCCGTTGTCGTAGATGGAGTAGAACAGCTTGTTGTCCCCCTCCAGGCTGTCGGCGATGCCCAGCACCGGCTGGATGGCGCCGGCGGCGGCAAACAGCTCGCAGGCCACGTCGCTGTACAGGAAGGCGATGAACTGCTTGGCGGCGTCGATGTGCTCGGCGCCGGAGGGGATCCATGCCTGCTCGAACCAGGTGTAGCTGTAGCGGTCGCCGCCTGCCTCCAGGGCGGGCAGGGCGGTCATGCCCCACGCAAAGCCCTCGGCGCGGGGCGCTTCGGCCATCTCGCCCACGATCCAGGTGCCGTTGGGCATGAACAGGGCCTTGTTGTCCAGCACCAGCTGCTGGTTCTGGGTGAAGTCCTGGTCGTTGGCCTGGGCCGGGGTGATGGGGTTGGTGTAGGTAGCCAGCTTGGCCACGATGTCAAAGCAGTTCTGGGCCTCGGGGGTGTCCCAGATGCCCTCCTCGTAGTGGGTGGCCTTGTCGAAGAACTCGGGGCCGCCGCAGACGTACATCAGGGCATAGAAGAAGGCGTCAAAGTAGCCGGTGGTGGGATACGTAAACAGGTAGGTGCCGGCGGCGGCGGCAGCGTCGCCCAGGGCCCACATCTCGTCCCAGGTCTGGGGCACCTCCCAGCCGTTCTCCTCCAGGAAGCCGGCGTTGTAGAACAGGCCGCAGGGGCTGTAGAACATGGGGGCCAGGTAGGTCTTGCCGTCGCCGTAGGGGTTGGTCAGCGAAGTCTCGGTAAAGCCGCCGGCGATCTTGTCGCCCACCACGGCGTCCTCGCCGGGCACGGTCATGCTCAGCACGTCGGTGATGTCGGCGATCAGGTTGCCCTTGATGAACTGCTCGGTCAGGGCAGCCTCGCGGCCGGTGGCCAGATGGACGACGTCGGGGTAATCGCCGCCCTGCATCGAGGGGCCGATGACGTCCTCCAGGTTCTTGTCGGTGGTCAGCTCAACGGCGATGCCGGTCTGCTCGGTAAAGGCGTCGGCCACCTGCTGCCACATCTCGGAGCCGTAGGCGGTCTCGATGGCCGCCACCTTGATGGTCTGGGCCGGGGCTGCCGACGAAGCTGCCGAGGATGCACCGCTGCCTGCGGTGGAAGCGGCGGTGGAGCTGGAAGAGCCGCCGCAGGCCGCCAGGCCCATGGCCGCTGCGCCTGCACCGACGATCTTGATAAAGTTGCGACGAGAAATGCGTTTCATAGTTCTATCCTCCAACAACGTGTAGGGTGCATCCGGGCCGGCCCGGCGGACGCCCGCCCCGGCCCGCCGGCTGCGGGGCAGCCGGAGCGCTCCGGGCAGAGGGCAGGCAGCGCGGGGCCCGATGCGCCCCAGGTTCTTGTCCGCAGGCGCGGCCCGCAAAACATACCAGCAACGCCGGACTGTCCGCTGAAAAAAGCCGGGGATGCAGGCGTGTGTGTGGCCGCCGCCCCCGCGGCTGCGGGGCACGGCGCTGCAAAGACGGCGTCTTTCAGCGAACAGGACAGCGTTCAGAGACTTTGGGAGATGCGCCCTTTCGGGGCGGTGCGGCCGCACAGGCGCCGCACCCTTCTCTGTACCCAATATAGTGGATTTTGCCGCCCGCCACAAGCGCTTTCTTGCCTCGTTTTTTAGACATCTTGCTTTGCCTCTATTTTCCACCGTCAAAGTGCCGGTCATTTCCCTACAGCTTTGTACATATTGCTCACGATTGCGAATTCTTACAAAAAAGTAACAATTTCGGAAAATCTTCCTGAGAAAACTGCCCGAAAAACGCCCTTGCAAAATGCCGCAGGATTCTCTATAATAAGACCAGATTTTGCCGCGGCCCCAGAGGCCGCCCATGATCTTTTGCTTTTTGTTTTAGAAATATTGCGCGTCAGTTGTATACTTTGAAAGGAGACGCTTTCGTGAGCACCGCTCGCTTCGACATCAGCCACGCCCCCGCCCCGCGGGAGAGCTTCCGGCTTTTATATATCAGCAAAAGCCGCTTTGGCGGCGACTGGAACAGCACCGCCCACACCCACGCCTGCACCGAGCTGTTCTACTGCCTCAGCGGGGAGGGGCAGTTTTTCATCCAGGGGCAGCTGTACCCCGTCCAGCCCGACGACCTGGTCATCGTCAACCCCCAGGTGGAGCACACCGAGCTCAGCCTGAACGCTGCCCCTCTGGAATACGTGGTGCTGGGCATCTCGGGCATCGAGGTGCTGTTCGGCAACAGCGACGAGCCCTACGCCATCCTCAACTGCCGCGAGCAGCGGGAGCGCCTGTTCAGCCTGCTGCACATGCTGCTGGCCGAGGCCGACCACAGCCTGGACGGCTACGAGACGGTCTGCCAGGACCTGCTGGAGGTGCTGCTGATCTGGCTGGTGCGCTCCAGCACCCTCTCCCTCCAGCTGCAAAAGACCACCGTCCGGGCCGAGAACCGGGAGTGCGCCGAGATCAAGCGCTACATCGACACCAACTACCGGGAGAGCATCACCCTGGACAAGCTGGCCGGCATGGCCCACCTGAACAAATATTACCTGTCCCACGCCTTCCAGAAAGAATACGGCATCTCCCCCATCACCTACCTGAGCCGCCGCCGCATCGAGGAGAGCAAATACCTGCTGGGCAACACCAGCCACACCCTGGCCCAGGTCAGCGAGCTGCTGGGGTTTTCGTCCCCGAGCTATTTTTCCCAGTGCTTCCGCAAGGCGGAAGGCATCAGCCCCAACGAATACCGCCGCCAGGTGCGGGAGGGCAAGCGCCCCGCCCCGCCCAAACGGCGCTGAGCCCACCACGATCTGAATCAAGGGAGGAATCGCATCATGAAACCAGTCACCCAGGAACTGCTCCGCCAGGCCGCCGCCGCCTTCGACTTTGGCCTGCCCACCGGCGAGGCCCAGCGCTACGGCGCAGGCCACATCAACGATACCTTTGCGGTCTGGGCTGCGGACCACAGCCGGCGCTGGATCCTGCAGCGGATCAACACCGACACCTTCACCGACCCCGCCGGCCTGATGGAGAACGTGACCGGGGTCACCAGCTACCTGCGCCGGGAGATCCTGGCCCGCGGCGGCGACCCCGACCGGGAGACCCTGAACGTCGTCCCCACCCGGGAGGGCAAGCCCTACTACACCGACTGCGAGGGCGGCGCCTGGCGGGCCTACCTCTTTGTGGAGGGGACGGTCTGCCTGCAGAAGGTGGAAAACGAGCGGGACTTCTACACCGCCGCCGAGACCTTCGGCAACTTCCAGAACCAGCTGGCCGGCTACCCCGCCGCCACCCTGCACGAGACCATCGCCCGCTTCCACGACACCCCCAACCGCTACGCCAACTTTGAAAAGGCCCTGGCCGCCGACGTGATGGGCCGCGCCCGGGAGATCGGCCCCGAGATCGCCTTTATCCGCGCGCGGGAGGCCGACTGCCATGTCCTGATGGACCAGCTGGCCGCCGGGGTGCTGCCCCTGCGGGTCACCCACAACGACACCAAGCTGAACAACGTCCTGATCGACCAGGCCACCGGCAAGGGCATCTGCGTCATCGACCTGGACACCGTCATGCCGGGGCTGTCCGCCTACGACTTCGGCGACTCCATCCGCTTTGGCGCCAACGACTGCGCGGAGGACGAGCCCGACCAGAGCAAGGTCCACTTCAGCCTCCACCTGTACGAGGTGTTTGCCCGGGGATACCTGGCGGCGGCCGGCAGCGCCATGACCGAGGCCGAGCGCCGCAGCCTGCCCTGGGGGGCCAAGCTGATGACCCTGGAGTGCGGCATCCGCTTTTTGACCGACTACCTGGAGGGCGACCACTACTTCAAGATCAGCCGCCCGGCCCAGAACCTGGACCGCGCCCGCACCCAGTTCACCCTGGTGGAGGGGATGGAGCGGGAGTTCGACGCCATGACGCAGCTGGCGCTGGAACTGTAAAAAAACCGATACGCAAAAAGCTCCCCCGCGGCGGGCCGCAAAGCCAGCCGCAGGGGAGCGTTTTTATGTCTTATTGGATTGGTCAGAAAACCGCCGGAAAACTCAGGCGTTCTTCTTCATGGCCTCTTCCACCGAGACGGCCACCGCAACGGTAGCGCCGACCATGGGGTTGTTGCCCATGCCCAGGAAGCCCATCATCTCAACGTGCGCGGGCACCGAGCTGGAGCCTGCGAACTGGGCGTCCGAGTGCATACGGCCCATGGTGTCGGTCATGCCGTAGGAGGCAGGGCCGGCGGCCATGTTGTCGGGGTGCAGGGTGCGGCCGGTGCCGCCGCCCGAAGCCACCGAGAAGTACTTCTTGCCCTGCTCGACGCACTCCTTCTTGTAGGTGCCGGCCACAGGATGCTGGAAGCGGGTGGGGTTGGTGGAGTTGCCGGTGATGGACACGTCCACCTTCTCGTGGTGCATGATGGCCACGCCCTCGCGGACGTCGTCGGCGCCGTAGCAGCGGACAGCGGCGCGCTCACCCTTGGAGTAGGGGATCTCGCGGACGATGTGCAGCTCGCCGGTGGCGTAGTCGAACTGGGTCTGGACGTAGGTGAAGCCGTTGATGCGGGAGATGATCTGGGCGGCGTCCTTGCCCAGGCCGTTCAGGATGACGCGCAGGGGCTTGGTGCGGGCCTTGTTGGCGTTCTTGACGATGCCGATGGCGCCCTCGGCGGCGGCGAAGGACTCGTGGCCGGCCAGGAAGGCGAAGCACTCGGTCTCGTCCCGCAGCAGCATGGCGGCCAGGTTGCCGTGGCCCAGGCCGACCTTGCGGTCGTCGGCGACCGAGCCGGGGATGCAGAAGGACTGCAGGCCGATGCCGATGGCCTCGGCAGCCTCGGGGGCGGTGGTGCAGCCCTTCTTGATGGCGATGGCGGCGCCCACGACGTAGGCCCAGCCGGCGTTCTCAAAGGCGATGGGCTGGATCTCCTTCACGGTCTTGTAGGGGTCGATGCCGGCCGCATCACAAATCGACTTAGCCTCTTCGATGGACTCGATGCCGTACTCGTGCAGGACGGAATTGATGCGGTCAATCCGGCGCTCATAACTTTCAAACAGTGCCATTTTTCTCGTCCCTCCCTATTATTCCTCTCTGGGGTCAATGTACTTGGCGGCATCAGCGTACTGACCGTAAGTACCCATGGCCTTTTCGACAGCCTCGGCGGCGGGGACGCCCTTCTTCAGCGCGTCGGTGACCTTGCCCAGATTCAGGAACTGGTAGCCGATGATCTCGTTGTTGTCGTTCAGGGCCAGCTTGGTGACATAGCCCTCGGCCATCTCCAGATAGCGGGCGCCCTTGGCCTTGGTGCCGAACATGGTGCCCACCTGGCTGCGCATACCCTTGCCCAGGTCCTCCAGGCTGGCGCCGATGGGCAGGCCGCCCTCCGAGAAGGCGGTCTGGCTGCGGCCGTAGACGATCTGCAGGAACAGCTCGCGCATGGCCACGTTGATGGCGTCGCAGACCAGGTCGGTGTTCAGGGCCTCCAGGATGGTCTTGCCGGGCAGGATCTCGGAAGCCATGGCGGCGGAGTGGGTCATGCCAGAGCAGCCCAGGGTCTCGACCAGGGCCTCTTCGATGACGCCGTCCTTGATGTTGAGGGTGAGCTTGCAGGCGCCCTGCTCGGGTGCGCACCAGCCCACGCCGTGGGTGAGACCGGAAATGTCCTTGATCTCCTTGGCCTGGACCCATTTACCCTCTTCGGGGATGGGGGCGGGGCCGTGGTATGCGCCCTTGGTGACAGGACACATGTGCTCTACTTCGGCAGAATAGATCATACGAAACGTCCTCCTTATTGTTTACACTGAAGCACCCCCGGGCCCTTCTGAAAAGAAAAAGCTGAAAACTTTACAAGCACAAGGGACAGCTTGCAGAAGTCATCAGCTTAAAAAAGCAACAGCTTAAAAAAGCGGTTAAGGCTTATGCCAGGGGAGAACTTCATTCCCATCACAGTATAGCACAAAAGTTTACGGGGCGCAACAGTTTTTGTTGTATCCAACGTCTTGCTTTCCGGCGTCTCTTTCTGGTATAATAGCACTTGGATACAAGCGGCATATCTCCCGCTGTGCCGCGCAAAAAACACGGAAAACAGAAAAGGAAGGTGCCCGCCATGACACACAAACGCTCGCAGCTGCATCGCATGGAAGAACGTCTGAAACACATCCTGCGGGATCAGGTGGCCGAATTTGCCAGCCTTTTGGAGGTCATCATCTCGGTGCTGGTGCTCACCGGCCTGGTCATCAGCTCGGTGCCGGTGGCACGGGAGATGCTGTCTTTGTGGCAGAGCGGCAGCACAGACGCTTTTCAGACCTTTCTGGGCCACGCCTTCAACCTGGTCATCGGCATCGAGTTTATCAAGATGCTGGCCAAGCACAGCCCCGGCAGCGCGCTGGAGGTGCTGCTGTACGCCATCGCCCGCAACATGATCCTGGGCCACGGCACCGCCGCCGAAAACCTGCTGGGGGTGGCGGCCATCGGGCTGATCTTCGTCATACGCAAGTTTTTGTTCGTGCCTTCCTTTGGGGCCACCCTGCCGGGCGGCGAGCCCGCCCAGGACCTGGCCCATCTGTTCCATCGGATGCGTCCGGGCGCGCCGGAAAAGACCCCGGAGGAAAGCGCTCCATGACCCCCGCCCCCGCCCTCACCCGGGGCGGGTTTTTGTTGGAATGTCCAAAATTTGATGCAATGTTTGTACAAATTCATCATAGACAAAACATGAACGTTTTGTTAATATAATTACGGCAAGATTGTTACTCCAGCGAGGCATTACTTGTGACCCTGTACTTCAAACCCCCTGTGTCAAACAGCGGCGCTTTTGGTATGGGGTTCCAGGGTTGATAGCTTCTGCGGGAGTTTTTTTATTGTGATTTACGCCCTGCCGCTGATTCTGCGGGCGGCCGGACGCCTGAACATAGAGGCCTGCCCCTCACGTGTGTGTGAAGCCCCGGGGGCGGGGTACGCAAGAACCGGGGAATGGAAGAACGGAGAGCGCAATGCAGATTGTCAAGAAGATCAACAATAATGTGGCGCTGGCCCGGGACGGCAGGGGCAATGAGCTGGTTGTGTTCGGCAAGGGGGTGGGCTTCCCCGCCATGCCCTACGAGCTGGACGATCTGGACCGCATCCAGCGCACGTTCTACAACGTCAGCAAGCGGTACATCGACCTGCTGCCCGACCTGCCCGAAGCGCTGATGCTGGCGGCCGACGACATTGCGGAGGAGGCCCGGGACGAGCTGGACTGCGAGCTGAACCCCAACCTCCCCTTTATCCTGGCGGACCATCTGAACTTTGCCATCCAGCGCACCCGGCAGGGCGTGGCCCTGCAGAACCCGCTGTCCTACGACGTCAAACACCTCTACCCCAAAGAATACCAGATCGCGGCCTGCGGGATGCGGGAGCTGTGCAGCAAAATGGGGGTCCAGCTGCCCGAAAGCGAGACGGTCAGCGTGGCGCTGCACCTCATCAACGCCGAGGGCAAGGCCGGCGATATGCACGACACCCTGGCCAACGTCCAGCTGATCGCCCAACTGTCCGAGATGGTGGAGGATTATTTCCACATCCAGATCGACCGCGACAGCTTCAACTATTCCCGCCTGGCCATGCACATGCGGTATCTGGTCCAGCGGATGAGCGAGGGCAGCCCCATGCCGGAGGACCCCGCCACGCGGGAGCTGTTCCGCACGGTCAAAATGGAGTACCCCCAGGACTATGACTGCACCCGCCGCATTGCCGACTGGCTGGCCAAAAACCGGGGCTGGCACTGCAGCAGCGAGGAGCAGCTGTACCTGGTCATGCACATCCACCGGGTCCGTGTTTCGGCCCAGGGCAGCCAGGACGAGGACTGACCTGCGGCCCCGGCGGCCCCTGCCCTTTTTCTGTGTCCCTTTTGGTATCGGTACGCCCTGATGCGCACAGGGCGTCGGATATAAATGCCTGCTTTTGCAAAAGGAGGAATGTACCATGGCGCAAACGCCTGATCCGGACGGGCTGATGCAGCAGTTTTACCCCCTGCTGGGGGGCAGATCCAACGTGGTAAAGGAATCCCGGCAGAGCAGCTGCCTCATTTTTTCCATCAAGGACCAGAGCCTTGCGGACACCGCGGCCCTGGCTGCCCTGCCCACCGTGGCGGCGTGCAGCCTGCGCGGCGGCAGGGTCCGGGTGGAGCTTGAGGCCCAAACCTACGAAAAAGCAATAAAGGAGAACACGCTTATGGCAAGCAAATACGACGGTCTTGCGCGGATCATCATCCAGAACGTGGGCGGCAAGTCCAACATCATCTCCCTGACCCACTGTGTCACCCGCCTTCGCTTCAAGCTGAAGGACGAGAGCAAAGCCCAGACCGACATCCTCAAGGACACCGACGGCATCGTCACCGTCATCCAGTCGGGCGGGCAGTACATGGTGGTCATCGGCAACCATGTGCCCCAGGTCTATGACGCGGTGTGCGCCGTGGGCCACATCACCCCGGGCGGCGCGGTGAACGAGGACGGCTCGGCCATCGAGGGCGGCGGGGACGCCCCCAAGACCAAGGAAAAGTTCAACCCCATCAACGCCTTCGTCAGCATCGTGACCAGCGTCTTTACCCCCTGGCTGGGCGTGCTGGCCGCCTGCGGCATCGTCAAGGGCCTGGTGGCCCTGTTCGTCGCCCTCGGCGTGATGGACGGCGCGGGTTCCACCTACAACATCCTGTATTCTCTGGGCGACTGCTTCTTCTACTTCATGCCCATCCTGCTGGCCTACACCGCCTCCAAGAAGTTCGGCCTGCCCGAGTTTGAAGGCATGATCATCGGCGCAGCCATGATCTACCCCTACCTGCTGGGCAGCTCGACCAACGTGCATGACAGCCTGTTCATGATCCCCGTCACCATGCCTTCTTCGGGCGACTACACCTCCAGCGTCATCCCTATCATCTGCGCCGTGGCCTTCGCCGCCTGGTTCGAGAAGCTGTACAAGAAGTTCATCCCCGATACCATCAAGATGTTCGCCGTCCCGCTCATCACCTGCATCGTCACCTTTGCACTGACCCTGTGGATCATCGGCCCCATCGCGGCCGGCGCGGGCGACCTGCTGGGCGTCTTCTTCAACTGGCTGGCCAACTTCAACGGCATCCTGCTGGGCGCTGTGGTGGGCGGCCTGTGGCAGGTGCTGGTCATGTTCGGCCTGCACTGGGCTCTGATCCCGCTGATGCTGAACAACATGGCTGTGCAGGGCTTTGACACCGCTATGGTCGGCATGTTCGGCACCACCTTTGCCCAGGTGGGCGCTGTGGCCGCCATCTGGATCAAGACCAAGAACAAAAAGACCAAGAGCCTGTGCGCCCCCGCGTTCATCTCGGCCATCGCCGGCGTCACCGAGCCCGCCATCTACGGCATCACCCTGCCCAAAAAGACCCCCTTCTACATCACCTG
The DNA here is from genome assembly GCA_019116585.1 of Candidatus Faecalibacterium gallistercoris. Taxonomy (GTDB): domain Bacteria; phylum Bacillota; class Clostridia; order Oscillospirales; family Ruminococcaceae; genus Faecalibacterium; species Faecalibacterium gallistercoris. The sequence goes on from DXBJ01000036.1 coordinate 13,060, forward strand.
CGTGGTGGCGGCTGTGGTCGGCGGCCTGCTGATGGCCTTTGGCGTCACCTCCTACACCTCCGCCGGCCTGGGCGTCTTTGGCTACACCGCTTACATCAACACCATGACCAACGACATCTCGGGCATGATTACTTCCATCGTCCTGTCTCTGGTGTCCGTCGCGGCAGCCTTTGTCCTGACCTTCGTCACCTATCATGACGAGCCTTCCAAGAAGAAGGGCTGATCTCCCTTTATCATCATCATGAAAAGGAGCTTGTGACCATATGAGCGTTTTCCGTGACGATTTCCTGTGGGGCGGCGCCTGTGCCGCCAACCAGTTCGAGGGCGCCTGGGACGTGGACGGCAAGGGCGACAGCGTCCCCGACCACTGCACCAACGGCAGCAACACCAACCCCAAGCGCATCACCGTGGACTTTGAGCCCGGGGCCCTCTACCCCAGCCACGAGGCCATCGACTTCTACCACCATTACGAGGAGGACATCGCCCTGTTTGCCGAGATGGGGTTCAAGACCTTCCGCACCTCCATCAACTGGACCCGCATCTTCCCCACCGGGGAGGAGGCCGAGCCCAACGAAAAGGGCCTGGCCTTCTACGACCGCGTCTTTGACTGCTGCAAAAAGCACGGCATCGAGCCGCTGGTCACCATCAGCCACTACGAGCTGCCCTATGCCCTGGTCAAAAAATACAACGGCTGGGCCGGCCGCGAGCTGGTGGACCTGTACGTGAGGTACTGCAAGGTGCTGTTTGAGCGCTACAAGGACAAGGTGAAATACTGGCTGACCTTCAACGAGATCAACTGCGGCACCATGAACATGGGCGCCATCCTGGAGCTGGGCGCCTGCCAGGGCTACAACGGCCCCTGCGTGGACATCAAGATCAGCGACCAGGTGCGCTTCCAGGCGCTGCACCACCAGTTTGTGGCCAGCGCCAAGGCGGTGGCCTACGCCCACGAGCACTACCCCCAGTTCAAGCTGGGCAACATGATCTGCTTCATCACCAGCTATCCCCTCACCTGCGACCCCGCCGACATCCTGGCCAACCAGAGCCGGATGCAGCTGTCCAACTGGTTCTGCAGCGACGTGCAGGTCCGCGGCGAGTACCCCGCCTATATGCGCCGCTACTTTGCCGAGCACGGCGTCCAGCTGCAGATGGAGCCGGGCGACGAGGAGATCCTGCGCAAGGGCACGGTGGACTTCTACACCCTGAGCTACTACATGTCCAACTGCGTCACCACCCACGACGACGCCGAGGAGATCGGCGGCAACATGCTGGGCGGCATGAAGAACCCCTACCTGAAGGCTTCGGACTGGGGCTGGCAGATCGACCCCATGGGCCTGCGCTACACCCTGAAGGAGATCTACGACCGCTACCGCATCCCCATCATGGTGGTGGAAAACGGCCTGGGCGCCAAGGACGTCAAGGACGCCGACGGCAAGATCCACGACAGCTACCGCATCGACTACCTGCGCCAGCACATCGCCCAGATGGCCGAGGCCGTCAAGGACGGCGTGGACCTGATGGGCTACACCCCCTGGGGCTGCATCGACCTGGTATCCGCCAGCACCGGCGAGATGGCCAAGCGCTACGGCTTCATCTACGTCAACAAGTTCGACGACGGCACCGGCGATCTGTCCCGCGAGCGCAAGGACAGCTTCTACTGGTACCAGAAGGTCATCGCCTCCAACGGCGAAGATCTGGACTAAGGGTAAAGGTAAAAATATGTGCAGCGGCCTGCGCCTTCCGTGCGGGGGCGCAGGTTCTCTTTTTCTTTGGATGTTTATATAATTTCCAGAAATTTTAAAATGAAGGAAGGTATGGAGAAAATGACCAGTCGAAAAATTAGCCGTCGTTCTTTTTTGAGAGCGTCTGTGCTGACTGCTGCTGCTGTTAGTCTGCCCCTCAATGTATCGGCCGCTTCCCCCAAAGAAAATTGTCTTGCTACTTTAAGATGTCCTATTACTGAAGTACGTCAGACTTCCAGCGGCCCAGTTCAAGGACTGGATCAGGGAGATTATCTGGTGTGGTACGGCATTCCTTACGGCGCGGCTCCAGTTGGCGATCTACGTTGGAGCGCTCCAGAAGATCCCACCCCTTGGACTGAAACACGAGACTGCGCCGCTGTCAGTAAAGTTGCTTATCAATATAGCAATGGTCCTATCGGGACTGAGGATTGCCTTAAGCTTGATGTTTATACTACCCCTAACGCTTACAAGCTTCCTGTCCTAATTTTCATTCATGGCGGCAATAATCAAACCGGCAATACGCAGGAGATTCCCGGTGGAGAACTGGTTGTTAAAGACGAATGCGTTTATGTTGCATTGGATTATCGTCTTGGTGTGTTCGGTTTCAACTGCTTACCTGCACTACAATCTGACGAAAATAGCACCGGCAACTATACTCTGTTGGATATTTCTAAAGCTCTGGATTGGGTTCAACAGAATATCGCTCAATTTGGTGGAGACCCCGATAATATAACGATTTCGGGTTTCTCCGCCGGAGGCCGTGATGTAATGGCTATGCTGGTCAGCCCGCTATTTGCCGGACGTTTTCAGAAAGCGATTGCTTTTTCCGGCGGCATGACAATTGCAGATGAAGCTGCCAGTGCCAGCCAGATTGCTTGGGCCATTGCCCCTCTGGCTGTAGAAGATGGTATCTGTGCCAATGAAAATATTGCCCATGACTGGCTGTTGACCTCCGGTTCCGATGTTCGTGATTGGCTGTATAGTATTGATTCTGCCCGTCTCTGTCCTTTGATGAGCAACGCCGGTATTCGGATGAGTGTCTTTCCTCATTTGTATGGTGATGATGTTGTTCTACCCAAAGAGGGCTTTGCAACGACTCAATACAACAGTGTTCCGCTTTTGATGCTTACCGGCAGTACTGAATTCAGTATGTTCAATATGGGCGATCCTTACTATACCAGTAGCGCTGTAGCCGACTGGGATCCATCAATCGTACAGGCGGCCAACGACTTTGCAACCCGGTATGGTTCTGATATGTATCGCATTTTCAACGCTGAATGCAGTGCGGAGACCATGTATGCCCATTATGATGCTCCTATTTATCTGTGCCAGGTAGACTATGGCGGAGAAAATAGCCCATCAAAATTGCCTCTGGGTGCATTTCACGGTATTTTTGTTCCCATGCTGTCCAGCATCAACAATTATAGCAGTATGATGGATTTCAGTGGAGCAGGTTACCAGGCCATGGCAGTCCAGTTTAATCTTTATTTGAAAAACTTCCTGCATACAGGTAATCCTAATAACGACGGGGTTTCTATCCTAGGCAGTCTGTGGCGTTCTTTGTCTGGTCAAACTTCTCCTGAACTCCTGGAGTGGCCTCTCTGGACCCCTGAAAACAAGGTCAGTATGGTACTTGATGCTGACGCACAGCAGGCCCTGCTAGAAGTTAAAGACGTTTCCACAACTTATGATGCAATCATGGACTGTATGGAAGCAGATACCTCCATTCCTGATTACGCCAAAATGGGTGTTATCCGCAATACAATGAATGGCCGCTGGTTCAGCGACGCATTGGATGCACGCTATGATAATCCTAGTTTGTGGAAATAATCAATTCTACGCCATCCACATTTCATCATAAGGGGAGCCGTATGCACCGGCCAGATTGGGGCGGGCGGTGCATACGGTTTTCTGTTTTGCCCCGCCGGGCCGGCTTCTCTTGCCACCCTGTGCGCGGCGTGGTACAATGGCAGCGAACGACACAGCGAAAGGAAGGCGGCCGCATATGAGCACAGACAACGCCGCGCCCGGCAAGATCCTGATCCGGGGCGCGCGGGTGCATAACCTGAAAAACGTGAACGTGGACATCCCCCTCAACCGGATCGTGGGCATCGCGGGGGTGTCGGGGTCGGGCAAGTCCAGCCTGGCGCTGGGGGTGCTGTACGCCGAGGGGTCGCGGCGGTACCTGGACGCTTTGTCCACCTACACCCGGCGGCGGATGACCCAGGCCGCCCGGGCCGACGTGGACGAGGTGCTGTATGTGCCGGCGGCGCTGGCCCTGCACCAGCGGCCGGGGGCGGGCGGCATCCGCTCCACCTTCGGCACCGGCACCGAGCTTTTGAACAGCCTGCGGCTGATGTATTCCCGCCTGGCAAGCCACCGGTGCCCGGGCGGGCACTATCTGCCGCCCACCATTGCGGTGGCCGCCGGGCAGGAGCTGGTCTGCCCCGTATGCGGGGCCCGCTTCTTCGCGCCCTCGGCCGAGGAGCTGGCCTTCAACAGCCAGGGGGCCTGCCAGCGGTGCGGGGGCACCGGCACGGTGCGCACGGTGGACCGCGCCACCCTAGTGCCCGACGAGACCCTGACCATCGACCAGGGCGCGGTGGCCCCCTGGAACAGCCTGATGTGGTCCCTGATGACCGACGTCTGCCGGGCCATGGGGGTGCGCACCGACGTGCCCTTCAAGGACCTGACCGACGCGGAAAAGCAGATCGTCTACGACGGGCCCATGGTCAAAAAGCATATCTTTTACCGGCCCAAAAACGGCGACGCCCTCAGCGCCGGGGAGCTGGACTTCACCTACTACAGCGCCGTCAACACCGTCCTGAACGCCCTGCACAAGGTCAAGGACGAAAAAGGGATGAAGCGGGTGGAAAAGTTCCTGAAAGAAGAGCCCTGCCCCGACTGCGGCGGCACGCGGCTTTCGGCGGCGGCCCGCGCCCCCCGGCTGCGGGGCATCGGGCTGGACGAGGCCTGCCGGATGACCCTGGGCGAGCTGCTGGACTGGGTGGGCGGCGTGCCCGCCTCCCTGCCCGCCGAGATGCGCCCCATGGCCCAAAGCATCTGCGAGTCCTTCCAGACGCCCGCCCGGCGCCTGATGGACCTGGGGCTGTCCTACCTCTCGCTGGACCGGGCAGCCTCCACCCTCTCCACCGGGGAGCGCCAGCGGATGCAGCTGGCCCGCGCCGTCCGCAACCGGACCACCGGCGTCCTCTATGTGCTGGACGAGCCCTCCATCGGGCTGCACCCGGCCAACATCGTGGGCCTGACCGGGGTCATGCAGGACCTGGTGGCCGACGGCAACTCGGTGCTGCTGGTGGACCACGACACCCAGATCCTGCGCCAGGCGGACTGGCTGGTGGAGATGGGCCCCGGGGCCGGTGCCGGCGGCGGGCAGGTGATCGCCGAGGGGACGGTGGCAGACATCCAGCAAAACCCCCGGTCCCAGATCGGGCCCTTCCTGGCGGGGCGGGCGGATGTGCGGCGGAAGCCCGTGCCCCCGGACGCCCTGTTTGAAAAAGGGGCCGTCGCCCTTTCCACCGGGCCCATCCACACCGTCAGGCCGCTGGAGGTGCGCTTGCCCAAAGGGCGGCTGACGGTGGTCACCGGGGTGTCGGGCTCGGGCAAGACCACCATGGTGCTGGAAAGCCTGGTCCCCGCGGTCCAGGCCATGGCCGCCGGGGCCCCCCTGCCCGGCCACGTCCGGGCCCTGGACGCCCCCGGCATCGCCCAGATCAAGCTGATCGACGCATCCCCCATCGGGATCAACGTCCGGTCCACCGTGGCCACCTACGCCGGCGTCCACGACGAGCTGCGCAAGCTCTACGCACGCACCCCCGACGCCAGGCAGCGGGGCTGCAAGGCCGGGGATTTCTCCTACAACACCGGCCGCCTGCGCTGCCCCGTCTGCGACGGCACCGGCTCCATCAGCCTGGACGTGCAGTTCCTGCCCGACGTGGAGATCCCCTGCCCCGCCTGCCGGGGCAGCCGCTACGACCGGGCGGCCTGCCAGATCCGGCACCGCAACAAGGCGGGGCAGAGCTGCTCCCTGCCCGAGCTGATGGACATGGACGTCCACACGGCGCTGGACTTCTGCCGGGACATGAAAACCGTCTATCCCCGGCTGAAGGTGCTGCAGGACCTGGGCCTGGGCTACCTGACCCTGGGGGAAGAGACCCCCAGCCTGTCGGGCGGGGAGGCACAGCGGCTCAAGCTGGCCAGCGAGATGGGCCGCGCCCAGGACGACGCCATCTTCGTGTTCGACGAGCCCACCATCGGCCTGCACCCGCTGGACGTCCGGACCCTGCTGGGGGTGTTCCAGACCCTGACCGATCACGGAGCCACCGTGGTGGTGATCGAGCACGACCTGGACGTCATCCGCAACGCCGACTACATCCTGGATATGGGCCCCGGCGGCGGCGCGGAAGGCGGCCGCCTGGTGGCCTGCGGCGCCCCCGAGGCGATCCGGGCCTGCCCCGAGAGCGTCACCGGGCGCTTTCTCTGAGTGCATACAGAAAAGACCGTATCCGCTGCATGGCGGGTACGGTCCTTTTTTGCTTTATTCGCCGTCGTCCTCCGGCTCCTGCGGGCCGGCGCCTTCGGGCTGGTAGCGGCGGAACACCGGCTCCAGCAGCGCGGCAAACAGCCAGGCCGCCACCCCCGGCAGGATCACCACCGGGAACAGCAGCACCCATACCAGCGCCGCCGACGCCACCAGGACCGCCACCAGCCCCACCGTGCGGGGCAGGCAGCCCACCGCCAGCCGCAGGGCGGTCAGCATCAGCCCCACCGGCCGGAAGGTGAACCGGGACAGCAGGGGGAACATCCAGCAGGCGGCCCCCACCGGCAGGACCATCAGCACCAGGCAGAACACCAGCACCAGGGGCGCGGCGGCGCTGCCGGCGGCGGCCGCCGCCCCGATCAGCCGCAGCGCCCAGGCCAGCAGCCAGAGCAGCGCCCCCCAGGCCACCGTCACCGCCGCGGCGCAGGGCAGCTCCCGCCGGAAGGTCTGCCAGAAGCGTTTCCAGGGCAGGGGCTCGGCGCCCCGCACGCAGCGGGCCACCGCGTCGTAGAGGGCGGCACAGGCCGCCCCCGCCGTCACCAGAGGCAGGGAACAGACCAGCCACAGCAGGCTGAGGATCAAAAGGTCGGCAAAGTGGTCCAGCGTCTGCCAGAACCTGTTCTGCGGGTTGAAAATGCCACTTGACATGAAAAACGGGCTCCTTTCCGGGTCGAGACAGGCCGCGCGGCGGTCCAATGTTTGGTGCTATGATAACACATTCCGGCCCGGTTGTCACCCCGCCGGGGGCATTTTGCAATATCTCTAAAAACGACCGCAAGAATTGAAAAAGATTTTCAAACATGTTACTATAGTCTTGTAACCGTTTTGACACTCTGCCCACCCGATTGTTCTGCACCTACGAGGAGGTACCCATTATGCCCACCGACCTGCGCACAGTGATCGAGCGGATCAGCGCGGAATATTACCAGCTGACCGCTGCGGAAAAAAAGGTGGCCGACTACGTCACCGACCACCAGCGCGATACCCAGATCATGTCCATCTCCGACCTGGCCGAGGCCTGCGGCGTGGCCGAGGCCACCATCACCCGTTTCTGCCGCAAGCTGGACTACAAGGGATACAACGATTTCAAGCTGGCCCTGGCCAAAAGCGTGGCCAGCCGCCGGGGCATCCCCTTCCTCAGCGGCGAGGTGACCCCGGAGGACGACATCCAGGAGATGTGCCACAAGCTGTACGGGGCCGAGGTGGACGCCATCTCCCAGACCCTCAGCCTCATCCGCCCCGACTGCATCCGGCAGGCCGCCGACATCCTCACCCAGGCGGACAAGGTCTTTTGCATGGGCCAGGGCGGCTCCATGATCATGGCCGAGGAGGCGGCCCACATCTTTTCCACCGCCGGGATGAGCTTTTTCTCCCCCAGCGACTCCCACATCCAGATCATGTACACCGCCGCCCTCACCCGGCGGGACGCCATCCTCTTTTTCTCCTACTCGGGCGCCACCCGCGAGGCGGTGGAGCTGCTGGAGCTGGCCCGGCGCCGCGGGGTGCGCACCGTCCTGGTCACCCATTTCCCCAAATCGCCGGCGGCGGCCTACGCCAACGTCATTTTGCAGTGCGGCGCCAACGAAGGCCCCCTGCAGCTGGGCTCGGTGCCCGCCCGCATGGCCCAGCTGTTTTTGATCGACGCCCTGTTCACCGAGGTCTGCCGCCGCCAGGAGGACAAGGTGGAGGACGTCCGCCGCGAGATGGCCGAAGTGCTGGAAATCAAGCATCTGTGAGGGCTTTTTGAAAACTTTTTTGTTCTGAATTATTGTCCTGAAAAAAATTTTCAAAAAAATGACCAAAAAGTATTGACTTCTTTTTCATTCCTTTGTAAAATGATAAACAAGAGCACCGGATGGTTTGCACGTGCCGTCCGGTTTTTGACAAGGCATGACAAAAGGAGGACATTATGAAACACTTCATCTCTCGCCGGGACTTCCTGAAGGTCGCGGGCGCTGTGGGCGCAGCCGGCGCGCTGGCTGCCTGCGGCGGCTCCAGCTCCAGCAGCACCGCCGCTTCCACCTCTGCTTCCAGCTCCGCCGCTTCCGGCGCGGCCGGCGGCAACGTGTCCATCTCCCTGTGGACCTACCCCATCGGCTCCTGGGGCGGCACCGAGTCCAAGCTGGATGACATCATCGCTGCGTTCAACGCCGTCCACCCCGAGATCACCGTTACCTACGAGACCCTGGACTACCAGAACGGCGACAACCTGGTCACCTCGGCCATCACCGCCAAGGAGACCCCCGACCTGATCATGGAAGGCCCCGAGCGCCTGGTGTCCAACTGGGGCGCCAACAACCTGATGGTGGACCTGAGCGACCTGTGGGCCGGCACCGAAGAGGACATCGCCGCCGTCAGCGCATCGGTGGTCAGCGCCTGCCAGCTGGACGGCGCCTACTACGAGTACCCCCTGTGCATGACCACCCACTGCATGGCCATCAACTACGAGGTCTTTGAGCAGGCCGGCGCCCTCCAGTATCTGGACCAGGATACCCGCACCTGGACCACCGACGACTTTGTGGCCGCGATGGAGACCATCCGCGATTCCGGCCTGACCGCCGTGCCCGGCATCCTCTACTGCGGCGGCCAGGGCGGCGACCAGGGCACCCGCGCGCTGGTCAACAACCTCTACTCCGGTACTTACACCAACCCCGAGCACACCGAGTACACCGTCAACAGCCCCGAGAACGTCCAGGCCCTGGAGCTGCTCAAGAGCATGGTGGACAACCAGAGCCTGAACGCCAACGCCGGCTTCCAGGCATCGGACGAGCTGCAGCAGTTCGCCAACGGCACCGCCGCCGTCACCTTCTGCTGGAACGCTTCCAACAAGGCCCAGTACGCCTCCCAGGTCACCTTTACCCCCTACGCCATGGCATTCCCCTCCGACGACGGCGTGCCTGAGCTGTGCGGCGGCATCTGGGGCTTCGGCATCTTCGACAGCGGCGACGCAGCCCGCATCGAGGCCGCCAAGACCTTTATCAAGTTTGTCTGCGACGACGAGAACCAGGCCGCCGAGAGCGTCCGGCTGACCGGCTTCTTCCCGGTGCGCGAGTCCCTGGGCGACGTCTACGAGGGCACCGACCAGGCCGAGAACATGGGCGAGTTCGCCTCCCTGATGCCGTACCTGGGCGACTACTACAACGTGGCCCCCAACTGGACCGAGCAGCGCCAGAACTGGTTCAACATGCTGCAGCAGATCATGGTCAACAACACCCCCGCCCAGGAGGCCGCCGACGCCTTTGTGGAGGCCAGCAACCCGTAACGGGCCTGCTGGCAACGCCGATCCTGAGCTGAGCACACGGAGCGCCTGCCAGCCGGCCCCCCGCCGGGGCAGGCGCCCCTTTTATGCCGGCGAGGGGGCCCCGCCCCCGCTTCTATCCTACACTCTTCAAAGGAGGGAATCAACGTGGCGCAAACACAAAAAGCCAACAAGGCCCACTCTTCCCGGGTGCTGGCCCGGCGCGAGACCATCTCCGCCTACCTGTTCATGCTGCCCAGCCTGCTGTTCTTTGTGGGCTTCGTGCTGGTGCCCATGGGGATGTGCCTGGTCTACAGCTTCCTGGACATGGGCATCGACACTTCGGCCGCGACCTTTACCGGCCTGAACAACTACATCGAGATGGTCAAGGACCCCACCTTTATCCGCTCGCTGTGGAACACCATCCTGATCGTGGTGGTGTCGGTGCCTGTGGTCACCGCCTTCTCGCTGTGGGTGGGCTCGGCCATCTACCCCATGCGCAGCAAGATGCGCTCCTTCTTCCGGTGCGTGTTCTACCTGCCGGTGGTCACCGGCTCGGTGGCCGTCACCGTGGTGTGGAAATGGATGTTCAACCCCTACAACGGCCTGCTGAACCAGATCTTCGGCACCACCGGCTTTGACTGGCTGGGCGACACCCGCACCGCCATCTGGTGCATCATCATGATCCTGTTCACCACCTCCATCGGCCAGCCCATCGTCCTGTACGTGGCGGCCCTGGGCAACGTGGACAAGTCCCTGGAGGAGGCCGCCGCCATCGACGGCGCCACCCGCCTGCAGATCTTCTGGAAGATCAAGTGGGCCCAGATCATGCCCACCACCCTGTACGTCCTGGTCATCACCACCATCAACAGCTTCCAGTGCTTTGCGCTGATCCAGCTGCTGACCCGCGGCGGCCCTCTGGGCACCACCAGCACCCTGATGTACTACATCTTCGACATGGCCTACAACTACCAGCGCTTTGGCTACGCCAACGCGATGGGCGTGGTGCTGGCCATCTTCATCGCCATCTTCTCTGCGATCCAGTTCAAGGTCGCCCAGTCCGACAACGGTTAAAAGGGAGGTATCAGGATGTCCAAGACAAAATCGAGCCTGGACGGCCAGTCCCGCGGCTACAAGATCTTTGTGGTCATCGTGCTGGCCCTGCTGGCAGTATTCTTCATCTTCCCCCTGTACTGGATCCTGACCGGCTCGCTGAAGGACGCCATCACCATCAACGCCCGGACGCCCCAGTGGTTCCCCCTGGAGCCCACCCTGGACAACTACGTGCGTCTGTTCAAACAGCCCGCCATCCAGTGGCTGCTCAACACCATCATCATCGCCGTGGCCGCCATGGCCCTGACCTGCATCACCGCGGCGCTGGCCGGCTACGCCCTGGCCAAAAAGCGCTTTTGGGGGCAGACGGTCCTGTTCAGCCTGCTGGTGTGCGCCATGGCCCTGCCCAAGCAGGTCATCGTCATCCCCCTGCTGCAGGAGATGAGCGCCCTGGGCCTGAACAACAACCTGCTCGCCGTCATCCTGCCCACCGTGGGCTGGCCCTTCGGCATCTTTTTGATGAAGCAGTTCTCCGAGACCATCCCCACCGAGATGCTGGAGGCCGCCCGCATCGACGGCGCCAGCGAGGTGCGCACCTTCGTCTCCATCGTTTTCCCCATGGTCAAGCCCGGCGTGGGCGCGCTGGCCATCTTCACCTTCGTCAACACCTGGAACGACTACTTCCTGCAGCTCATCATGCTGCAGCGGCGTGAAGTGCTGACCATCTCCACCGGTATCGCCCGGCTGCAGGGCGAGGTCTCCTCCGACTTTGGCCTGATCATGGCCGGCGCCGCCCTGGCGGCCATCCCCATCGTGGCGGTCTTCCTCATGTTCCAGAAGTACTTCACCCAGGGCATCACCATGGGCGCCGTCAAGGGCTGATGCCCCGGCACCCCAGAGATTGGAGCGTTGTATCATGAAAGATCATACCAAATACCAGGGCGTCATCCCCGCCTTTTACGCCTGCTACGGGCAGGACGGCAGCATCTCCGCCGAGGGCGTCAAGGCCCTGACCCGCCACCTGATCGCCAAGGGCGTCAAGGGCGTGTACGTGGGCGGCTCTTCGGGCGAGTGCATCTACCAGCACCCCGACGAGCGCAAGGCCGTGCTGGAGGCCGTCATGAGCGAGGCCAGGGGCAAGATCACCGTGATCGCCCATGTGGCCTGCAACAACACCGCCGACTCGGTGGAGCTGGCCGCCCATGCCGAAGCCTGCGGCGTGGACGCCATCGCCGCCATCCCCCCCATCTACTTCCACCTGCCGGAATACGCCATTGCCGACTACTGGAACGCCATGAGCGCCGCGGCGCCCCACACCGAGTTCGTCATCTACAACATCCCGCAGCTGGCCGGCACCGCCCTGACCATGAGCCTGCTGCGCACCATGCTGCAAAACCCCAACGTGGTGGCGGTCAAGAACTCTTCCATGCCCACCCAGGACATCCAGATGTTCAAGGACGCCGGCATCGCCGCCCGCGGCCAAAACGGCTTCGTGGTCTTTAACGGCCCGGACGAGCAGTTCGTCTCGGGGCTGGCCATGGGCGCCGACGGCGGCATCGGCGGCACCTACGCCGTCATGCCCGAGCTGTTTTTGAAGATGTACGAGCTGGTGCACAAGGGCGAGATGGACGCCGCCCGCGCCCTGCAGTACCAGGCCGACCGCATCATCTACAAGATGTGCGAGGCCCACGGCAACCTCTACGCAGTCCAGAAAGAGATCCTGCGCCGGATGTACGGCCTGGAGCTGGGCGGCGTGCGCGCCCCCCTGCCGGGCCTGGCCCCCGCAGATGAGGCCGTGGTGGCCGAGGCCGAGCGGATGATCCGCGAGGCGGTGGCCGCCCTGTAACAGCCTTTTTCCCTCTGATCGTATCTCCTCAAACCTCGTATCGCTGAACCAGACGCCCGGTGGCGGCCGGCCCCCGCGGGCACGGCCCGCCGGGCGTTCTGGCGTTTTCACCCGTCATCCAAGGGAGGGTTCTGCATGATCTCCGACAGCCTCAGCTGCCTGGGCCGCTACCTGGGCATCCATCCGGCCCTGGACACCGCCATCCGCTGGCTGGGCGCCAACGACCTGAACGCCCTGCCCACCGGCTGCACCGAAGTGGACGGGCGGACCGTCTACATCAACGTGATGGACGCCGGGCTGCGCCCCGCCGAAGGCGCAGACTTTGAGTACCACCACCTCTACGCCGACCTGCAGATCGACCTGGCCGGCAGCGAATACTGGGCCTGGACCGCCCGGGCCACCCCCACCGCGCCCTTTGACCCTGCGGCCGACTGCGGCTTTGCCGCCGGGCCCGAGCAGTCCAGCGGCCTGCTGGGGGAGGGGCGGTTCGCCCTGTTCCTGCCCGGGGAGTACCACAAGCCCAGCTGCATCAGCCCCGTGTCCCGCCAGGTCCGCAAAGCGGTGGTCAAGATCCGTATGGGCGGCTGACCCGCCCCGCAAAGGAGGAAATTGCAAATGGACAAAGAAGCGCTTTTCAAACAGATCGAACACGGCCTGATCGTCTCCTGCCAGGCGCTGGAGCACGAGCCCCTCTACACCAAAGAGGGCGGCGTCATGCCCCTGATGGCCAAGGCCGCCGCCATGAGCGGGGCGGTGGGCATCCGGGCCAACACGGTGCGGGACATCACCCAGATCAAGCAGGCGGTGGACCTGCCGGTCATCGGCATCATCAAAAAGGATTATCCCGGCACCCCCCTGTACATCACCGTCACCATGAAAGAAGTGGACGAGCTGGTGGCCTGCGGGGTGGACATCCTGGCGGTGCAGGGCACCAGCGCCCTGCGCCCCGACGGCAAGACGGCGGCGGAGTTCATCCGCGCGATCAAAGCCAAGTACCCCCAGCAGCTGGTGATGGCCGACATCGCCACCGACGAGGAGGCCATGGCCTGCGCCGAAGCCGGGGCCGACTTTGTGGGCACCACCATGCGGGGCTACACCCCCGAGACCCAGGGCATCAACGAGACCGACTTTGCCTTCATCGCCCGGCTGGCGCAGAACTGCCCGGCCAAGGTCATCGCCGAGGGGCACATCCACTACCCCGAGCAGGCCCGCAAGGCGCTGGAGGCCGGCGCGTTCGCCCTGGTGGTGGGCGGCGCCATCACCCGCCCCGCCGAGATCACCGCCCGCTTCACCGCGGCCATCAAGGACTTGAAATGATATGAACACCTATCTTGGAATCGACATCGGGGGCACCGCCGTCAAGCTGGGTCTGGTGACCGAGACCGGCGAGGTGCTCCAGCGCCGGGAGGCCAGCGTCAGCTTTGACGGCTACCGCACCCCCATCCTGGACACCGTCTGCCAGGAGGCCGCCCGGATGCTGGCCGGCTGCCAGGCTGCGGGGTATTCGGTCGCCGGCGTGGGCGTGTCCGCCACCGGCCAGATCGACAGCGCCCGGGGCATCGTGGCCGGCACCTGCGGCAGCCTGCCCGGCTGGCCCGGCGCGCCCATCCGGGCCGCCCTGGAGGCCGGCCTGGGCCTGCCGGTGGCGGTGGCCAACGACGCCAACTGCATGATCCTGGGCGAAGCCTGGGTGGGCGCGGCCCGGGGCTGCGCCGACGTGCTGGGGGTGACCATCGGCACCGGGCTGGGCGGCGGCGTGCTGACCGGCGGCCGCCTGCTGGAAGGCGCCCGGGGCCTGGGCGGCGAGCTGGGCCATATGCGGACCCACGCGCTGGACGGCGTCCCCTGCACCTGCGGCGCGGCGGGCTGCTGGGAGCGGTATGCTTCCACCTCCGCCCTGGTGCGCAGGGCCGTCCAGACCGACCCCGCCCTGGACAGCGGCCGCGCCATCTTTGCCGCCGCCCGCCAGGGCGACAAAGCCGTCCTGGCCCTGCTGGAGGGCTGGATCGCCGAGATCGCCGAAGGGCTGGCCGGGCTGGTCCATCTGTTCAACCCCCAGCTGATCCTGATCGGCGGCGGCGTCAGCAGCCAGCAGGAGCTGCTCATCGACCCCCTGGCCCGGCAGGTCAAGGCCCGGGTGATGCCCGCCTTTGCGGAAGGGCTGGAGCTCCGCCCCGCCGCCCTCGCCAACGACGCCGGCCTGGTGGGCGCGGTGCGCTATTTCCTGGACCGCCGCGCCTGACCCTTGCAGCAGCAAACCAGACTGTCAAAAAAGTCCCGTCCAGCCGACATGTGCGGATGGACGGGACACATACAGGGAAATTGAGCGCTGAGAGTGTGCGAGCCGCTTTGCGGCGAGTGCGCGGTTCAGCGCTCCATTTTGTCGAAAAGGGGGATACCAGGGGGGAAGGATTTCTGACCTGCGCAGCAGGCAGAAATGGGTCCCCCCTGGAGC
>DXBJ01000037.1 GCA_019116585.1 Candidatus Faecalibacterium gallistercoris
TGGTGTATAAAAGATAGAGACCCAAAACAGGTTGAAAGGAAGGTCCTTTCCTTTCAAAGGCATTATAGCATACCCCCCCCGGTGTCAAGGCCCGATTTACTATTTTTTGGTTTTTGCTTTCTTTTCGTTACTTTAGGAGGAAGTGCGAAGTGTATGTTCGGATTGTTTATGCGGAGTTTTTTGTATATTCATTCTTTTTTGGTTCGCCGTGTTGGGTGCAGGCGCGCCCGAAGGGCGCACATACACAATCGGAGCGCAGGGCGGATGGCGTCCGGAAAAAGCGATGCGCAATACCTCTGACGCGCAGTAAAGAGCTTTTTCAGCCAGACGCCCGGAGCGACTTTCTGCTTTTGGGTCCAGGGCTCCGCCCTGGTCGTTGCGGGAGGGTAGGGAGTCCAGAGGGGGTAGGGAGGGGGAGTCGAAACACCCTCCCTCCCCCTCTGGCCCAGCGGAGCGCCAACTCCAACAAAAAAGCGCCCGTTCCCGGGCGCTCCGTGCCTTTGTATAATTTTTGTGAAAATGAATTTCGGCAAGTTCCCGGTCCGGCCTTCCCCCAACGGGGGAAGGTGGCCCGCAGGGCCGGATGGGGGGACTTCCGCTGCGGGCGGGTGGGTGGGGTCCCCGGTGGGCCGGCTGCAGCGCCTGCCCTCCAGCGACGGAGCACGCACAAAAGGCGCCCGCTTGCGCGGGCGCCTGGATGGGTCTTTGGTCTGTCCTCTGGAAGCGCTGCTTACAGCTCGGTCTTCCACAGGCCGTGGAGGTTGCAGTAAGCGTAGGCAGCCACGGGCTTGTCGCCTTCGGCCAGGGCAAAGACGGCCTTGGGCTCGGCGTTGGCGGCCAGCTCCTTGCGCTGGACGCCCTGCTCGGTCTGCAGGGCCACCCACTGGATCAGGTGGGCGTCGGTCATGGGGTGGGCAACCGAGCCCACCGCGACGGTGACGGTGCTGCCCTCCACCGAGACGACGGGCTTGTGCTTCTCGCCGGCGGCGTCAACGGTGTTGGGGACCAGCTCCTTCATGGGCTCGCCGCAGCAGATCATGGGCACGCCCGAGCTGTAGACCATGCCGGCCAGGTTGCCGCAGTGGGTGCAGACGAAGAACTTCAACTCTTTCATGGTATTCTCTCCTTTTGTATCTATGGTTTCGCGGGCCGCGGGGCGCGGCCTGTGGTTCGTGGTTTGCGGGGAGGAGGTGTTCCCTCTCCCGATGGTCCTAGTATACCCGATTTTGCCCCTCAAGTCTGTGACCACATCACCCTGGGGCGCTGCGCAGGCTTCAGCGGTGTTCCAGCAGCCGGAAATGCTGGACCGCTTTCCAGATGCCGTCCTCGTCCACGCTGGCGGTGACGTAGTCGGCCGCCGCCTGGACAGCCGGGGCCGCGTTGCCCATGGCCACCCCGATGCCGGCAGCGCGCAGCATCTCGATGTCGTTGCCCCCGTCCCCAAAGGCGATGGATTCCGCCGGGGTCAGCCCAAAGCGGGCCAGCATCCGGGCCATGCCCTCGGTCTTGCCGCCGTCGGCGGGGATGACGTCCGCAAAGACTTCGTTCCAGCGTACCGCGCGGAACCCCGGCACCGCCGCCGCAAAGGGGGCGTCCAGAGCCGGCGGCATATAGGCGTTCAGCTGGTAGGTGACATGGGTCAGGGCCCGGGCAGGGTCCTCGATGGGGTGATGGGGCAGGCCCATCCCGGACGCGCGGCAGCGGGCGTCCACCGCCTCGCTGTGGCGGTTGTCGTAGACATAGTCCTCCTCGCAGAAGGTGCAGACCACGTCGGGGTGTTCCTCCAGCCAGCGCAGCAGGGCCGGCACCGAGCCGGCCGGCAGCGCCCGGTTGTAGAACGGGACGCCCTCCGCGTCGGTGCAGCACTGGCCGTTGGTCAGGACATAGCCGTCGAAGCGGAAGTCCAGCTCCGCCCGCAGGGGGCCCAGATACATGGGCGGCCGGCCGCTGGCGATAAACAGCCGGATGCCCGCGGCCCGCATCCCTTCCAGGGCCCGCACGGCGGAGGCGGGCACCCGCCGGGTGGCAAAACTGAGCAGGGTGCCGTCGATGTCAAAAAAAGCAGCTTTGATCTTGTTCACGGGCTTACAGTTCACCTGCCTTGAGCTTGTCCAGCACTTCCCCCAGGCTGGCGCAACGGGCGGTAAACAGCCCCTGCATCTCGTCGGTCACCGGCATCAGGTCGGGCACCATCACGGTGACGAACCCGCCGGCCGCACCGGCCCGCACCCCGTTGTGGCTGTCCTCCAGCACCAGGCAGCGGGCGGGCTCCACCCCCAGCTTTTGGGCCCCCAGCAAAAAGGCCTCGGGGTCGGGCTTGGAGCGGCTGACCATCTCGCCGGCCACCACGGCCCGGAAGTAATGGCCCAGCCCCCAGTTGTCCAGATTGCGGCGGATCACCGCTTCGCTGCTGGACGAGACCACCGCCATGGGGATGCCCTGGCCCTCCAGCCAGGCCAGCAGCTCGTCCAGGCCCGGCTTTTTGGGCACCGGTTTGCGGAAGGCTTCCTCCGCCAGCTGATGGAACCGGTCCAGAATGGCTTCGGCCGGGCAGTCGGGCCCGCAATAGCTGCGCAGCACCCCCCGCAGGGTGTCCCCCGCCGTGCCCCGGGCGGCCTCGGCCAGCCCCTCTTTATACGACAGCCCGAATTCCGCCAGCGCCGGGGCCCAGAAGGTGCCCCACATCCGCTCGGTGTCAAACATCAGGCCGTCCATATCGAACAGTACGCCTTGTATCATAGATCTCCTCATATCGCTCTGCAAACGTCCCCTCTCAGCGTGTCGCTTTTGCGACACGCTCCAGGGGGAACCCATTTCTGCCCGCATACGCGGGACAGAAATTCCTTCCCCCTGGTATCCCCCTGGGGACAAAATTTGGTGCTGAACCGCGCACTCGCCGCAAGGCGGCTCGCACACTCTCAGCG
>DXBJ01000038.1 GCA_019116585.1 Candidatus Faecalibacterium gallistercoris
GAACTCGCTACCTCCACCTTGGCAAGGTGGCGCTCTACCAGATGAGCTACGGCCGCATAATGGTGCCTCCGATCGGAATCGAACCAATGACACGGGGATTTTCAGTCCCCTGCTCTACCAACTGAGCTACAGAGGCATAATGGCGACCCGGATCGGGCTCGAACCGACGACCCCCAGCGTGACAGGCTGGTGCTCTAACCAACTGAGCTACCGGGCCACATGGTGGAAGTTAACGGGCTCGAACCGCTGACCCTCTGCTTGTAAGGCAGATGCTCTCCCAGCTGAGCTAAACTTCCACAAGATGGAGCGGCCGACGAGGCTCGAACTCGCTACCTCCACCTTGGCAAGGTGGCGCTCTACCAGATGAGCTACGGCCGCATGCTCCATGTGGCGCGCCGGCCTCGCTTGACCGGCGGCGAGGAATATTATACCCGACTTTCGCCTTCTTGTCAACACATAATTCTGCTTTTTCCGCAAAAATGCAATTTGCATTGCATTATCACGCGAAACACTGTATAATAAGGTTTGAGGTGCATCTGAGAAGTCCAAAATGCCGGACCATTCGCCAGGAAAGTGCGGATGCGTCTTTTTGGCGGAATGGGGCAGCGTTGGGGCGTTTTCCGATACATCCCAGTTGGCAGGGTGAAACATCCCCGTGGGAATGGAGCCATCCAAGAGAATCGTATATAAAGGAGTTTTCGCCATGTACAGGATCACGCAAAAGGTCGAGCTGAACCCGACTGTGACCAAGCTCAGCATCGAGGCGCCCCTGATCGCCCAGAAGGCGCAGCCGGGCCAGTTTATCATCGTCCGCCCGCTGGAGGAGAGCGAGCGCATCCCCCTGACCATCGCCGGCTACGACCGGCAGGCCGGCACGGTGGACATCATCTTCCAGATCGTGGGCGACACCACCATGGAGCTGAACGCCCTGAAGGTGGGCGACGAAGTCCATGATTTTGTGGGCCCCCTGGGCCGCCCCACCGAGACCGAAGGTCTGAAAAAGGTCTGCGTGGTGGGCGGCGGCGTGGGCTGCGCCATTGCCCTGCCCATTGCCCGCAAGCTGCACGAGGAGGGCTGCGTGGTCCACAGCATCATCGGCTTCCGCAGCAAGGACCTGCTGATCCTGGAGGATGACTTTGCCGCCTGCAGCGACGAGCTGCGGGTGATGACCGACGACGGCAGCTACGGCCAGAAGGGCGTGGTCACCGCCGCCCTGGAAGAGCTGATCGCCGCCGGCAACCAGTACGACGAAGTCATCACCATCGGCCCCCTGATCATGATGAAGTTCGTGGTCAAGACCTGCCAGAAGTACCACATCAAGAGCGTCGTCTCCATGAACCCCATCATGATCGACGGCACCGGCATGTGCGGCGGCTGCCGCCTGACCGTGGGCGGCAAGCTGAAGTTTGCCTGCGTGGACGGCCCCGACTTTGACGGCGACCTGGTGGATTTTGACGAGGCAATGGCCCGCGGCTCGATGTACCGCCCCTTTGAGGCGCACGCCCGGGAAGAGGCCTGCCACCTGTTCAATATGGAGGTGAAGTGACCATGGCTTTCAATATGGACCCCAAAAAGTGCCCCATGCCCGCCCAGGACCCCCAGGTCCGGCGGCACAACTTTGACGAGGTGGCGCTGGGCTACACCGCCGAGATGGCCGTCAACGAGGCCAAGCGCTGCATCCACTGCAAGAACCGGCCCTGCGTCGAGGGCTGCCCCGTGGGCATCAAGATCCCCGAGTTCATCGCCCAGGTGGCCGAGGGCGACTTTGAAGCCGCCTATCAGATCATCAGCGAGGACTCGGCCCTGCCCGCCGTCTGCGGCCGGGTCTGCCCCCAGGAGAGCCAGTGCGAAGGCCGCTGCACCCGCGGCATCAAGAACGAGCCGGTGGGCATCGGCCGCCTGGAGCGCTTTGTGGCCGACTGGCACCGGGAAAACGTCCATGCCGGCCCCACCGTGCCCCCCTTCAACGGGCACAAGGTGGCCATCATCGGCGCAGGCCCTGCCGGCCTGACCGCCGCCGGCGACCTGGCCAAGATGGGCTATAAGGTCACCGTCTACGAGGCCCTGCACGTGGCGGGCGGCGTTTTGATGTACGGCATCCCCGAGTTCCGCCTGCCCAAGGCCATCGTCCAGCAGGAGATCGAGGGCCTGAAGGCCCTGGGCGTGGACATCGAGTGCAACATGGTCATCGGCCGCATCCTGACCGTGGACGAGCTGATGGGCGAATACGGCTACGAGGCCGTCTTTATCGGCACCGGCGCCGGCCTGCCCCGCTTTATGGGCATCCCCGGCGAAAGCCTGAAGGGCGTCTACTCCGCCAACGAGTTCCTGACCCGCTCCAACCTGATGAAGGCCTACCGCCGCGACAGCCACACCCCCATCTACGTGGGCAAAAAGGTGGCCGTGGTGGGCGGCGGCAACGTGGCCATGGACGCCGCCCGCAGCGCCCTGCGCCTGGGCGCTGAGACGGTCTACATCGTCTACCGCCGCGGCATGGAGGAGCTGCCCGCCCGCAAGGAGGAAGTGGAGCACGCCGAGGAGGAGGGCATCGTCTTCAAGACCCTCACCAACCCCGTGGCCATCCTGCCCGACGACCAGGGCTTTGTCCGGGCCATCCGCTGCATCCAGATGGAGCTGGGCGAGCCCGACGCCTCCGGCCGCCGCCGCCCCATCGAGGTGCCCGGCAGCGAGTTTGAAATGGAGGTCAACAGCGTCATCATGAGCCTGGGCACCAGCCCCAACCCCCTGATCCGCTCCACCACCCCCGGCCTCGAGACCAACAAGCACGGCTGCATCGTCACCAGCGGCGACGACGGCGACACCAGCCGCGAGGGCGTCTATGCCGGCGGCGACGCCGTCACCGGCGCGGCCACCGTCATCAAGGCCATGGGCGCCGGCAAGGCTGCCGCCAAGGCCATCGACCAGTACATCAAAAACAAAGCGAAGGGTTGATCCCCTGCTTATCCAGCGCCCTGTGCCGTGCAAAACCGGCGCGGGGCGCTTTTTGCCGGCAGCCGTTCCGAATTGCTTCCGAAATCGTCCGTTTCCCTTGCGGGCAGGCGGCGGATGCGCTATGGTATATTCCAGAAACCCACAGGGAGGAATCTGCCATATGAAAAAAGATACCAGAAAAATCGCGGCGGCCGGGATGCTGTGCGCCCTCACCTATGTCGTCATGGCCGTGGGCCGGGTGCCGGTGGTCCTGTTTTTGAAGTATGATCCTTCCGACATCATTGTCACCCTGGGCGGGCTGATCTGGGGGCCAATGATGGCGTTCGCCGTATCGGCCGCCGTAGCCGTGATCGAGATGCTGACCGTCAGCGACACCGGAGTCCTGGGCTGCATCATGAACATCGTCCAGACCGTTTCCTTTGCCTGCACCGCCGCAGCGATCTATCAGAAGCGGCGCACCCTGGGCGGAGCGGTGGCCGGCCTGCTGACAGGCTGCGCCGCCATGGTGGTAGTCATGATGCTGTGGAATTACTTCCTGACGCCCCTGTACATGGGCTACCCCCGGGAGGCCGTGGCCGAGCTCCTGCTGCCGGCCTTCCTCCCGTTCAACCTGCTCAAAGCGGGGCTCAATGCGTCGGTCACCTTCCTGCTCTATAAGCCGGTGGTCACCGCCCTGCGGAAAAGCGGGTTGGTTCCCGCTGCCGGCAGTAGGCGGGCGCAGGGCCGGCCCGCCGGTCTGCTGCTGGCTGCCGCCTTGGCCGCGGCGACCTGCCTCCTCTTCCTTCTCTCCTGGAACTCTCTCATCTGAATTGCTATGGATATGACCACTCCCCTTTACCGCCTGACCGGCGTTGTCATCCATGGGCGGGGCGTCGGCAAACACGTGGGCACCCCCACCGCCGACCTGGCGCTGGGCCCCGGTTCCCACCTGCCGCCCGGCGGCGTCTATGCCTCCCGCGCGGCATCCGGCGGCGCGGCCTGGTACGGCGTCACCTCGGTAGGGCGCCGCCCTACCCTTCACGACGACCGCGTCCCCTCCGTGGAGACCCACCTATTCGATTTTTCCGGTGATTTATACGGGCAGCCGCTGACCCTGGAGCTGCATCACAAGCTGCGCGAGATCCAAAGATTTGACGACCTGACCCAGCTGCTGGAGCAGATCCGACAGGACTGCATGGCGGCCCGCGCCTTCTGGGGTTTGGGCGTGCCGGGGCCCATCCTGCGTATGGATACGGCCCGGCATCACGCCGCCCTGAATGGGCAGGAGCTCCGCCTCTCCCCCAAGGAATTTGAGGTGCTGCGGCTCCTCTGCTGCGCGTCCGGCAAGGTCCTGACCAAAGAAGCCATCTATCAGGCCGTCTGGCGCGAACCCTCCAACGGCTGCCTGCACGCCGTGGAAAACACGGTCTTTCAGCTGCGCCGGAAGCTGCGCCCGCTGGCCGCCAGCGGCCTGATCGAGACGGTGGCGGGCTATGGGTACCGGCTGCCTGCTGGCCTCTGCGCCGAAATGGATTGAGATATATTTCTCACATTTCTCTTGACACGCCTCCCATAAAGTGCTATATTTGTCTCACAAAGATACAAATACATCTCTTTTGGGGAGGCCTTTTTATGCAGAGAAAAACGGTGCGAGGTTTTGTGGCGGCGGGGCTGGGGTGCACCGGTCTGATGGCCGCCGCGGTCTGGTACAGCGTCACTTACAACGAGTCGCGGCTGGTCGAGCCCATGGATTTTTCCACCTATGTGTTCCGCCCGCAGGACCTGCCCATGATCCTCGGGATACTGGCGGTGGCGGCCTACGCGCTCTGCCTGGCCGCAGCCGTGGTGCGGGCGGCGTTCCGCGCCCGGCGCGACCCGGACAGCGCCGTCTATACCCGCCGCGTCGACCCGCGGCTGGGCTGGCTGGGGCTGCTGGGTTTTTTGGGCTTTGGCGGATTTTGGACCTACAGCGTGGACAAAAGCGTCTTTCCTTTTCTGTTCTTTTTGTTCTTTGGTTTCTTTGGCTTTTTCTACGAGGGCCGGCTGTCCCACACCTTTATGGACGAGCGCTTCCGGGAAAACCGGATGCGGGCCCAGCTTTCCGCCAGCCGCATTGCTTTGGGGATCATCTTTCTGGTCACTGTGCTGCTGGGCCGGGGGCGGCTGCTGGGGAACCTGGAATATACCTTTATCGCCTATCTGGCGGCTGTCTCGCTGGCGCTGGCCCTGTGGCTGTTCCTCAGCGAATACCTGCTCTACCACTACGACCGGGACGGCGACGGCGGCGAAAGCGAGGATTGACCCATGCCGGATTTCACCTGCAAGCTGAAGCAGTACCGCCAGGCCCGGGGCCTGACCCAGGAGCAGCTGGCGGCCCTGGTGGGCGTCCGGCGGGAGACCATCATGCGGCTGGAAAAAGCCCAGTACAACCCTTCCCTCAAGCTGGCGGTGGACATCTCCCGGGCCGTCGGCTCCCCCATCGAGGACATCTTTTTGTTTGACTGAGCGTGCAAAAAGCCGCCCGGCTCCCCTTGGACAGGGGCCGGGCGGCTTTGTTTACGGTGCGTTTTCGATCTTTGCCAGTTCGGCTGCGATCAGATCCTCTGCGATCTCAAACGCAGCGATCCTTCGTTTCGCCAGCGTGAGCTGGGATCTATACCGCTGCGGGTTTTCTTTGCTCTCCAGCGTTTTGACGGTTTCCCGCAGTTTGTGCAGCGTGGATGCGATTTGTTTCCGGGCTTCGGTCAAATCCTCTTTCGCGTACATCATGCGCTTGGAAAGGGGCGCAGGCGCTCAGGACTGGCAGGCGGTGATGAGGCTCATCTTGTAGACCTCGTCGGCGTTGCAGCCGCGGGACAGGTCGTTGATGGGGGCGTTCAGGCCCTGCAGGATGGGGCCGTAAGCGGCGTAGCCGCCCAGGCGCTGGGCGATCTTGTAGCCGATGTTGCCCGCCTCGATGCAGGGGAAGATGAAGGTGTTGGCCTGGCCGGCCACAGCGCTGCCCTTGCACTTGGTCTTGGCGACCTCGGGGGAGACCGCGGCGTCAAACTGCAGCTCACCGTCGATGGCAAGGTCGGGGGCCATCTCCTGGGCCTTGAGGGTGGCGTCATGGCTCAGGGCCACGGTGCCGCCCTTGCCCGAGCCCTTGGTGGAGAAGCTCAGGACGGCGACCTTGGGGTCGATGCCGAAGATCTTGGCGGTCTTGGCGGTCTCCACCGCGACCTCGGCCAGCTTGGCGGCGGCGGGCAGCTTGACCTCGCCGGTGGCCTTGTCTACGGTGTCCTGATAGTCGATGTTGATGGCGCAGTCGCCCATGGCGATCCGCTTCAGGCCCTCTTCGCCCCAGTCACGGTCCAGGATGAAGCAGGAGCTGACCAGGTGGGCGCCCTTCTTGGTCTTGATCAGCTGGAGGGCGGGGCGGACGGTGTCCGCGGTGGAGTAAGTGGCGCCGCCCAGCAGGCAGTCGGCCTTGCCCATCTTGACCAGCATGGTGCCAAAGTAATTGGACTTCTTCAGCAGGTCGCGGCACTCCTCGGCGGTCATCTTGCCCTTGCGCAGCTCGACCATGGTGTTGACCATCTCGTCAAAGCCTTCGTAGGTATCGGGGTCGATAATCTCAGCGCCGGAAATATCAAAGCCGCCTGCCGCAGCCGCCGCCTCGCACTCGGCCTTGTTGCCGACCATGACGACCTTCAGGATCTGGCCGGCCAGCAGCTTGCTGGCGGCTTCCAGGATGCGGGGATCGCTGCCCTCGGTGAAAACGATGGTCTTGGGGTTCGCCTTCAGCTGCTCTACCAGCGGCGCAAACATATCTGCCATTTTGATTACCTCCGATGTCGTTCCAGTATGGTGGCGCATCGTGTTGGACACAACACGCTCTTTCCCCTTTATTTTAACACAAGACGCTAAAACTTCAATACGGAATTGGGATTTTCTATGAAATTTTGTGCTTTTGGGGCGGCGGCAGGGGCCGCCGGGCGGCCCAGACCGCTTGACAGACGACCCAAACCGTTGCAAAATAAAAGACAGCCGGGCGCCGCTGCCGGGGGCGTCCCGCCCTGAAATCCAGACCAAGAAAGAGGGAATCCAATGAAACGCAAAGCGCTGAAAGCCGCCTTCCCCTACACGCTGCCGATCTGCGTCGGCTTTTTGTTCCTGGGGCTGTCCTACGGCTTTCTGATGCGCAGCCAGGGGTTTTCGTTCGTGTATCCCCTGCTGATGAGCATTTTTATTTTTGCCGGCTCGATGGAATTCGTGACGGCCGATCTGCTTTTGTCTGCTTTTGACCCCCTGCACGCCTTTCTGCTGGCCCTGATGGTCAACGCGCGGCACCTGTTTTATGGGCTGTCCATGCTGCGCAAGTACCGGAACACCGGCTGGAAAAAGTTCTACCTCATCTTCGGGATGTGCGACGAGTCCTTTTCCATCAACTGCACCGTCGATCCCCCCGAAGGGGTGGACCGGGGGTGGTTCATGTTTTTTGTCACCCTGCTCAACCACATTTACTGGGTCACCGGCGCCACCCTGGGCGCGCTGCTGGGCTACGTCATCCACTTCGACACCACCGGCATCGAATTTGTCATGACGGCCCTGTTCGTGGTCATGTTCCTCAACCAGTGGGAGGAAGCCAAAGACCACCGCCCCGCCCTGGTGGGGGTGGGCTGCTCCCTGGCCTGCCTGCTGGTGTTCGGCAGCAGCAGCTTCATCGTGCCGGCCATGGCCCTGATCATCCTCAGTTTCCTGCTCACCCGCAGGACCTTTGCCCGGGAGGAGGTAGAGGCCCCGTGACCATGACCATCGCCCAGAGCGTCCTGACCATCCTGGCGGTGGTCGCCGCCACCATGCTGACCCGTTTTCTGCCCTTCCTCATCTTTCCGGAGGGCAAAACGCCCCCCGCCGCCATCACCTACCTGGGTTCTGTGCTGCCCTACGCGGTGATCGGGCTGCTGGTGGTCCTATTGCCTGAAGGACGCAGTCTATACCGGCTGGCACGGCCTGCCGGAGCTGCTGGCCATCGTCTTTACCGCCGCGCTGCACAAGTGGAAGAAAAACACCCTGCTCAGCATCGCCGGCGGCACCATCGCCTATATGATCCTGGTCCAGAATCTTTTCCACTGACAAAGGAGGAACCCGCCATGAACAAACTGACCAAACAGCAGGCCTGGGACCTGCTGGCCGCGTACACCGAGACACCCGCCCTGCAAAGGCACGCCCTGCAGGTGGCGGCCGCCATGGAGCACTTTGCCCGCCTGGCCGGCGAGGACCCGGAAGTGTGGTGGGCCGCCGGCCTGCTCCACGACCTGGACTACGAAAAATACCCCGAGGAGCACTGCCGCAAGGCCGAGCAGATCATGCGGGAGCGGGGGGTGGACGAGGTGTACATCCGGGCCATGCTCTGCCACGGCTACGGCCCCTGCACCGATACCAAGCCCGAAAGCCCCCTGGAAAAGACCCTCTACACCATCGACGAGCTGACCGGCCTCATCAACGCGGTCTGCCTGGTCCGGCCGTCCAAAAGCGTTCTGGACCTGGAGGTCAAATCGGTCAAGAAAAAGTTCAAGGACAAAGCGTTCGCCGCCGGGGTCAACCGGGAGGTGATCCGCAAGGGGTGCGAGATGCTGGACGCTCCCCTGGACGAGATCATCCGGGAGACCATCGAGGGGATGAAAGAGCACGCCGGCGAGATCGGCCTGGCAGGCGGCGCCGAAGCCTGACCGCCCCGCCGGAACGAAACACGCCGCAGGAGACAACCAGAACTCCTGCGGCGTGTTTCTTCTTATGATGAAGGGGGATCTCGGTTTTAGCAGTCGCCCGCGTAATACGCGACGATCCGGAAAAAGTCGTGCCCGTCCGGGACCACCAGGGTGATGGACAGCTCTCCCCTGTCCCGGCGGTACCGGGCCCGCAGGGCGTCCTGCAGGGAGGCAGACCGGCAAAGGTCGGTCCAGCTCCCGTCCGGCCCCACCTGGTAGACTGGACCGCGGCACCGGCCGATGGTCTCCAAAAAGCCATCCAGGTTCAGGATCTTCAGTTTCATCATGACAGCCACCTCCGCTTTCTTGTGGGATGCGTCCCCTGTGGCTATCATTTTAGCGCAATGCAGCCCGGCAAACTAGCGCCTATCCTGCCCATTTTTAGCAGGATCCTGCCATCTGCGGCGGTACTCGGAGGGGGTGCAGCCCATCGCCTCCCGGAACAGCTTGCCGAAATAGCTGCTGCTGCCCAGGCCGCTGGCCCGCCCGATCTCGGTCAGGGACATTTCGCTCCGGGCCAGCATCTGGCAGGCCGCCTGCAGGCGGTACGACCGGATGTAGGCCGCCGGGGTGGTGTGCAGGCAGTCGCGGAACAGGCGGAAGCACTCCCGCTCGCTGAGGTAGGCCGAGGCCGCCAGCTCCGCATAGAAAAGTTCCACCGCGCTGTGCCAGTGCCAGGGGACGAAGCGCTCGGGATAAAAGTCCATCTCGACCCGGGAGGCGATGTAAGGGAAGTCGGGGGCAAAATCCGGCAGGCGCTCTTCCCTGCTGCCTGCGCAGAACTCGATGCCGCGGATCAATTTCATGGGGCGCTCCTTTCCGGACAAAAAGCGCGCCGCCGGCCTTTGACAGGGCCTGCGGCGCACGGGATACAGGGCAAGGTCAGTCCTCGCTCTCCTCTTCTTCGGTTTTGATGGCCTGCTCGATGATCTGGTCCATCGTCTCGGCCTGGAGGGCGGCCTTCTGGCGCTCGATGCGGGCGTTGACCGTCTCCTTCAGCAGGGTGTAGACCACCGCCATCACCGGGATGAAGAAGATCATGCCCAGGATGCCGAAAGCGGCGCCGCCGACCAGGACGGCGATGATGGTCCACAGAGGTTCCAGCCCCACAGAGCTGCCCACCACGTGGGGGTAAATGAATTGGTTCTCGATGAACTGCACCACCTGGTACACCACCAGGCAGAGCACGGCCTGCAGGGGGTTGACCAGCAGGATCAGGGCCACGCCGATGCCGCAGGAAAGGAACGCACCGATATACGGGATAAAGGCGCACACCGCCGTCAGCACCGCGATCAGGCTGGCGTAAGGGATGCGGAACACCGACAGAGCGATGAACATCAAAATGCCCAGCACACAGGATTCGATGGACTGGCCGCCCAGAAATTTGCCGAACACCTCGCGGATCAGGCTGCCCACATGCCAGATCTTGTCCCCCAGCTCCGGCCGCACAAAGGCGTAGAGCAACTTGCGGCACTGGCGGGAAAGATTCTCCTTGTCGATGAGGATATACAGGGCAATGACCGTGGAGAACAAAGCATTGCCCAGCACCGAGATGGTGGCGCTCACCGCGCCCACCAGGGTGCCCAGCATGCTGGACGCCCCGGTGATCATCTGGCTGGCCAGCTCCTTGAAGTCGATGGCCGCAAGGTCGATGGCGGCCAGCTGCTGCTCCATCCAGGTGGTGTCGATGCCCAGGCTGTAGAGGTAATCCATCAGGGCGGGCAGGCTCTCCTGGATCTGGGCGATGACGCTCATGATGGACTTGCGCAGCTCGGGGATCAGCATCAGCACCGCCAGGGCCACCACCACGATGATGCACACGAAGGTCAGCAGCAGGCTGAGCATCCGCAGGGCCTTGCCCGCCTTTTCGGGGTGCCTGCGGTAGAGCAGTTTTTTCAGCCCGTTCTCAATGGCGGTCATGGGCACGTTGAGCAAAAAGGCGATGATCCCGCCGATCACCGCCGGGGTGCACAGCCCCGCCAGGCCGCTGATCCAGTGGGTCACCGTGTTGAAATGGGTCAGCCCGAAGTAAAAGGCGATCCCGCCGAACACAAGGACCGCTGCAAACCGTTGTTTCTGTCGTTCCATCCAATCTCTCCTGATGTCTTTTCACCCGGCAGCGCTGTCCCCCGCCCGCGCGGCGCAGGACGCGCTGCCCTTACCTTTCATTATGCACGGATTTGCAGGCAAGGTCAAGAGATGGGGCGCAGAATTTGTTGAAAGTTCATTTTTGTCCCATCCCCTGCTCCAAAAACGGGACGGCGCGCGCAAGCCACTCCTCCGGCAGATAAACGGACAGATAGCCATGGCCGTACCCTTTTGCCTCATAGATCCGGCAGTTTGGATGGATGGACCGGAAAAGTTCCGCCGACTGCCTGACGCATTTCATTTCCTTTTCGCCATACCAGTACATCACCTGGGCTTTGTTCTGGCGGATGCCGGGTTTCAGACGATAATTCATATAGGTGCGGTACATTGTGAGCAGGGTTTCCATCGGGATGCGGGGCATATCCTGCAAATAATACTGCTGGAGCTCGTCCGGGTAAAGCATCTTGGCCGGCAGCATCCGGGGCATCATGGCCAGCTGCCAGCGGCAGGCCTTTTCGCTGAACATCCACCGGCCAAACAGCCGGACCGACGCGATGCAGAAACGAGCCAGCCCCGGCTGGGGAATGCACAGGCTCCCGTCGATGATAGCCTTGCGGGCCACATCCGCCCGGCGGGACAGCAGCTCGATGACGATCTGCCCGCCCAGAGACACCCCGCCCAGGGCAAACAGATGCCCTCCGCAATGGGTGTCGATGTAATCCAGCAGCTCATCCGCCGTCCTTTCTGTGGAGATGTAAGGCGTTGCAAATTCCTCTCCATGGCCATCCAGCGTTGGCAGGATAACGTAATACCGTTCTGACAGAGCGCGAGCCTGCCGCAGATAGTTCCACCAGGCATTTCCGCCGCCGTGGATCAGCATGACCGGCGGCATTGTGGGATCGCCGTAAGTATGAAATCGCATCCTGATTTTGCTCCTTTCGCTTTGATGCACGCATTTTACCATCGAAACCGCTCTTTTGTCCAGCGGACAGGCGCGGCCTCTGCAAAACTTTTCGGGACAAACGGCGGGTTTTGTGTTATAGTAATACCTGAAACCAATCGGGAGAGGAAGCGCGCTATGGATCTGCAAACATTACAGGAAAAATGCCTTGCCTGCACCCGCTGCCCCCTGTGCGAGACCCGCCAGCACGTGGTCTTTGGTCAGGGCGCCGCGGACGCGGAGGTGCTGTTCGTGGGCGAGGGCCCCGGCCAGAGCGAGGACGAGCAGGGCCTGCCCTTTGTGGGGCGCAGCGGCCAGCTGCTGGACAAATATCTCTTCGCCATCGACCTGGACCGGAACCAAAACTGCTACATTGCCAACATCGTCAAGTGCCGGCCGCCCCACAACCGGGACCCCCTGCCCGACGAGAGCGAAGCCTGCATGCCCTGGCTGCGGGAACAGTTCCGCCTGCTGCGGCCCAAGATCGTGGTCTGTCTGGGGCGGATCGCGGCTCAGCGGATGATCCGGCCCGGCTTTTCGGTGACCAAGGAGCACGGCGTCTTTGTGGAGAAGGGCGGGGTGGCCTTTATGGGCACCTTCCACCCTGCGGCCCTGCTGCGCCAGCCCCAGAACAAGCCGGCGGCCTTCGCGGATTTTGTGGCCCTGCGGGACAAGATCCACGAAGTGTGCCAGCACACCTACCCAAGCGCGCCGTAAGGCCCCTTTGCGGCAAAATACGACGCTCCATCGCCTGCGCGGCCGCCGGAGCGCCCGGCATGCGGCCGGCGTTTCGGCCGTCTTTGCCCCTGCGGCAGGCGTTTTTGTGGCATTCCGCCCCGCTTTTGCATACCTTGTGCCAAAAGCGAGGTGTTCTGCTATGGAAATAAAGTGTCCGCAATCCGTCGATTTCTTTCTCGGCACCACCACCCCCGCCGGTTTTAAGGGGTATTTCCGGCAGCTGGGGCAGGAGCCCGGGATGCAGCTGTATCTCATCAAAAGCGGCCCGGGCTGCGGCAAATCCACCATGATGAAGCAGCTGGCCCAGCTCTCGGCAGGGCCGGTCCAGCGCATCCACTGCGCCAGCGACCCCGACAGCCTGGACGGCGTGGTCTTTTGCGACAAGGACGCCGCCATCCTGGACGCCACGGCTCCCCACACCCTGGAGCCCCTAGCCCCCGGCGCCGACGAGGTGGTGGTCAGCCTGTATCACACCATCTCCCCCGAGGCGCTGCGGCCCCACCGGGACCAGATCCGGGACTTGTTTGCCCAAAACGCCGCCCTGCGCAGCCGGGCCGCCCGGTACATCGCGTCGGCGGGCAGCCTGATGCTGGACAGCCGCCGGGCCGAGGCCTGCAGCACCGACTTCGAGAAGGTGCGCCGCTACGTCAAGCGGCTGTGTGCCCGCCTGCTGCCCCGCCGGGGCGGGGTGGGCAGCGAACAGATCCGCCTCCTGTCGGCCATCACGCCCCAGGGGCCGGTGTTCTACAGCGGCACCATCCGCGCCCTGGCCGACCGGGCGGTGGTCTTTCGGGACGAGTACGGCGCGGCCTCCCGCTTTCTGCTGGAGCAGATCCGCTCCGAGGCGCTGACCCGGGGCTACGACATCATCACCTGCCCCTGTGCCCTCCACCCCGAGGACAAGATCGACCACGTCCTGGTGCCCGCCCTCCGCCTGGCCTTTGTCACCGACAACAGCTGGCACCCCGCCTCCCTGCCGGGGCAGCAGGCGGTGCGGTGCAGCCGCTTCTGGGACCGGAGCAATCTGTCCGGCTTCCGGGCGCGGCTGCGGTTCAACGCCCGGGCCGCTCAGGAGCTGGTCCAGCAGGCGGTGGACCTGATGGCCAGCGCCAAGGCCTGCCACGACGAGCTGGAAAGCTACTACCGCGCGGCCGTGGACTTTGGGGCTGTGGAGCAGGCCGCCCGGGACTGCGCCCGGCGCATGGGGCTGGAAACGTGACCCCCACACAAGGAAGGTGAAACCATGCAGCAGATCCGTTTGGCTGTCCGCCAACTGGTGGAGTTCCTGCTCCAGACCGGCGACATCGACAGCCGCTTCGCCGGCTTCGACCGGGCCAACGAAGGGGCCCGCATCCACCGCCGCCTCCAAAAGCAGGCAGGGGAGGGCTACCAGCCCGAGGTGTTCCTGTCGGGCAGCCGGGAGGTGGACGGCATCCGCTGCACGGTGGAAGGCCGCGCCGACGGCATCTTTACCGACGGCAGCGGCTGCGCCGTCATCGACGAGATCAAGACCACCGGCGTGCCTTCCGCCGAGATCCACGACGGGCTGAATCCCTGCCACTGGGCCCAGGGGATGGTCTACGCCGCCCTCTACACGGCCCAGCAGGGGCTGACCGGGGCGTCCGTCCGGCTGACCTACTACCAGATCGATGATGACAAGATATTTTACTTTACACGTCATTTTTCCGGCGCAGAGCTGGAAGATTTTCTCCTTGGGCTGCTACGGCAGTACGCGCCCTGGGCCCGCCGCCAGCTGGACTGGTCCGCCGCCCGCACCGCCAGCCTGCAGGCCATGCGCTTCCCCTACGACGGCTACCGGCCCGGCCAGCGGGCCCTGGCCGGAGAGGTGTACCGGGCCTGTAAAGCGGGCCGGGAGGCCGGAAAAGGCGGCTTCCGGCTGTTCTGCCAGGCGCCCACCGGCACCGGCAAAACCATGAGCGCCCTCTTCCCTTCCCTCAAGGCCATGGGGGAAGGATGTGGTGAAAAGTTATTTTACTTTACAGCCAGGACCACCGCCCGCGCGGCTGCCGAGGACGCCGCGGCCCTGCTGCGGCAGGCCAACCCCGGCCTTGCCCTGCGGGCTGTGACCCTGACCGCCAAGGAGAAGGCCTGCCTCTCCAAAAACGAGGCCGGCCGCCCGGTCTGCCTCCCCGAAGCCTGCCCCTATGCCCGGGGCTACTACGACCGCCGGAAGGATGCCCTGGCGTTTCTGCTGGACGGCGGCGGCCAGTTGGACCGGCCGGCCATCGAGGCGGCGGCCCGGCAGTTCACCGTCTGCCCCTTCGAGCTGGGGCTGGATCTGAGCGACTGGTCCGACCTGGTGATCGGGGACTACAACTATCTCTTTGACCCCACCGTCCACCTGCGGCGCTTTTTTGATCTGAACGGGGACTGGATCTTTTTGATCGACGAAGCCCACAACCTGCCCGACCGGGCCCGGGAGATGTACTCGGCCAGCTTTGCCAAAAGCAGCCTGACGGAGGCCCGGCGCGCTCTGCTGCGGAGCCGGACCTCCCTGAAAAGCCGCCTGGTCCGGGCCGACAAGGAATTGCTTGCCCTGCGCCGGGCGGTGGAAGCGCTGGCCCCCCGCCGCTCTGCCGGAGCCGGCGGCCGCCCGGAGAGCGTCCCGGATGCGCCCCCGGACCAGCCGGAGCAGCTGGCCCTTTTCGACGCACCGCCGGAGGAGAAAAAGGACGCCCCCTCCCCCGCCCTGCCCGAGCCGCTCTATGCCCGGGAGGGCACCGTCTTTTTCCGGGAGCTGCCGCCGGCGGCGGTGCGGCCCCTCTACAGCCTTCTGCCCTCTTTACAGGACTGGCTGGAGCGCAGCCCCGAGGACCCGGCCCACGAAAAACTGCTGGAGCTCTATTTTTCCCTCCACGACCTGCTGCGCACCGCCGACCGGTACGACGGGCATTCCGTCACCCAGCTGACCGCTCGGGGCAGCGAGCTGACCATCCGGCTGCTCTGCCTGGACCCCTCCGCCTTTGTGGACGAGAGCCTGGCCTGCGGGCGGGCTTCGGTGCTGTTCAGCGCCACCCTGATCCCGCCCGGCTACTATAAACACGTGCTGGGCTGCGGCGGAGCCCGGGCCGTCGCCCTGGAAAGCCCCTTCCCGCCCGGGAACCTGGGGCTTTACTGCCTGCCGGGCATCTCCACCCGCTACCGCCAGCGGGAGGCCAGCGCCGGCCCCATCTCGGATGCCCTGGCCGTGCTGGCCCAGAGCAAGGTGGGCAATTACCTGGCCTTTTTCCCCAGCTACGCCTACCTGCAGCAGGTCTACGCCGATTTTACCGCCCGGTATCCGGGCATCCGCACCATCGTCCAGGAAAGCGGCCTGGACGACGCCGGGCGGGCCGCCTTTCTGGCCCGGTTTGCCCCCGACCCCGCCGCGACCCTGCTGGGCTTCGGGGTGCTGGGCGGGGTCTTTGGGGAGGGCGTGGACCTGGCGGGCAGCCGCCTGATCGGCTGCGCCATCGTAGGGGTGGGCCTGCCCCAGGTCAGCCCCCGGCAGGAGATGCTGCGCCGCTACTTTGACGACAAGGACGGCTGCGGCTTCGACTACGCCTACCGCTTCCCCGGCATGAACAAGGTGCTGCAGGCGGCGGGGCGGGTCATCCGCACCGAACAGGACCGGGGGGTGGTCCTGCTGCTGGATGACCGCTTTGCCCAGGAGGGGTACCGGCGGCTGTTCCCCCGGCACTGGGCCCACCTGCAGTACCTGCCCGGCGCCGGCGCCCTGCGGCAGGCCCTCCGCTCTTTTTGGCAGAGCGGCGGTTCCCCGGCCCCCGAGCCTTGACAGCCCGCGCCCCCATCGGCTACAATAAACGGGTAACAGAACCAACGAACGACGGAGGAATTGTTTTGAAGATCCTGAAAGTGAAATGCCTGGCCCCCACCCGGCTGGACCATTACCTGATGCAGCAGTATCCCGCCCTGACCCCCGGCCGGCTGAACAAAGCCCTGCGGGAAAACAAGATCAAGCTGAACGGCAAAAAACAGCCCCTCTCCACCCGGGTGATGGCCGGGGACGAGATCAAGCTGTTCATCCTGGACGAGCAGCTGGACGAAGGCCGCAGCCCGGACGGCCCCGCCTGGAAAAGCGCCCGCTGCCCCGCCGAGGCGGTGTACAACGGGCCCCAGCTGCTGGTGGTGAACAAGCCCGCCGGCCTGCCGGTGGACGGCCCCGAAAACGACACCCTGCTGAACCGCGCCCTGCTCTACTTGCACCAGGCGGGGGAATACGGCGAGGACAGCCTGTACCAGCCTTCGCTCTGCCACCGGCTGGACACCGGCACCAGCGGCCTGGTCCTGATCGCCAAGACCCCCGAGGCCGAGCAGATCCTGCTGGAGGCCATCAAGGAGCGCCAGGTGAAAAAGACCTACCTGTGCGTCACCTTCGGCCGGCCCATCCCCCCCGAGGGCACGCTGGGGGGCTATCTGCTCAAGGACGCCTCCCTGGGCAAGGTACAGATCCTGCCCGAGAAAAAGCCCGGCGCCAAGGAGGTCTGCACCGAGTACGAGACCATCGCGGTGTCGGGCCGGCTGGCCCTGCTCAAGGTGCGGCTGATCACCGGGCGCACCCACCAGATCCGCGCCCACATGGCCAGCATCGGCTGCCCCATCCTGGGGGACAGCAAGTACGGCAACAACGCCGCCAACCGGGAGCTTAAACTGAAATACCAGGCCCTCTGCGCCTGGGAGCTGGTCATGCCCGCCTTCCCTGCCTCCAGCCCTCTGGCGGAGGTGAGCGGCAAGACCTTCCACGCCCCCCGCCCCTGGTACTACGGCCAGGTCCTGGACGGCACCTTGAAATAAAACAGCTCACAGCAAAAAGCGGCGGCCCGCAAAGGGCTGCCGCTTTTGTTCGAGATTCTTCCAGCCTGGGAGGCCGGCCGCGGTTTTACTTGCAGATGCGGACCATCTCGGGGGTGATGTCGGCCAGGGTGCGGGCGCCGCACATCTGCATGGCGTCGGCCAGCTCGCTGGCCAGCTTTTCGATGTAGAGGCGGACCCCCTCTTCCCCGCCGCCGTAGACGGCAGTGACAAAGGGGCGGGCGATCACCGCGGCGTCGGCACCCAGAGCCAGCGCCTTGAAGATGTCGGTGCCGGTGCGGATGCCGCCGTCCACCAGGATTTTGGTGCTGCTGCCGTGGAGGGCCGAGACGATCTCGGGCAGGACTTCAGCGGTGGCGGGGCACTGGTCCAGGACGCGCCCGCCGTGGTTGGACACGATGATCGCCGCCGCGCCGGCCTCCTGGGCTTTGAGGGCGCTCTTGACGGTCATGATGCCCTTGACGATGAAGGGCTTGTTCAGGATGCCCACGATCTCTCGCAGCTCTTCCACGCTCTTGCTGCCGGCCGGCGGGTTGCGGTTTTTCAGGAAGGGCAGGCCGGCGGCGTCCACATCCATGGCCACGGCAAAGCAGCCGCTCTGCCGGGCCTGCTCCATCTTGGCCCGGATGGTGTCGATGTCCCAGGGCTTGATGGTGGGCACGCCCAGGCCGCCGGCCGCCGCAATGGCGCGGGTGGCCTGGGTCATGACGTTGGGGTCGGTACCGTCGCCGGTAAAGGCCGCGATGCCCGCCTGTGCGCAGGCCCGCACCAGCACATCGTTGTAGGTCATGTCGGTGTAGGCGTCCGAGTAGTGGAGGTTGACCGCCCCCACCGGCCCCGCAAAGAAGGGATAGCGGAAGCTGCGCCCGAACAGCTCGCAGCTGGTATCCACCGCGCCCCCCGGGCAGAGGACATCCATGTTCAGCCGGATCTCGGCCCACTTGTCATAGTTGCGGATGGCGGTGTCCCCCACCCCCTTGGCCCCCGGGCCGGGGATGCGGTTGCGGCAGGCCACGCCGTTGCAGATTGGGCACGCCTTGCAGGAATCGCCCAGCTTCTGCCGGGCATTGTTCAGTACGTCTGTATAGGTCATATCCATCCTCCTTGGTTCCATCCGGGGCGGCATCCGCCGCCCTTTTTCTTTGTCCCCATGATACCCCCGGCGGCCCGCCGCGTCAAGATGCCGGGGCGCAGAAAAATTTTTTAAAAAATGTCTTGACAAAACCTGACTTTTCATGTATTATAGTGGAGCGCTCCACGAGAGACGCCAAACAAAAGAAAACAGATGGAAAGATGGCTGAGTTGGTCTAAGGCGCGCGACTGGAAATCGCGTAACGTGTAAAAGCGTTCTGGGGTTCGAATCCCCATCTTTCCGCCAGAGAACCCTCGCAGGCTTGCACGAGCCCGCGAGGGTTTTTGCTGCGCCGGCGCCCCTGTGGGAGATCCCGCCCCTGCTGTCCGGCCTGTATCCCGACCGGATCATCTCCTCCGAACTGCGGGAACCCGAAGCGCTGCTCAGCGGGCTGCGGGAGGGCGTCTATCAACTGGCCGTCCTCCCCTTCGCCGTGGAGAAAGCCGGGCTGGCCTGTACCTTATATAAGGAAGAGCACCTGTTCTTCTCCCTGCCCCCGGCCCATCCCCTGTCGGGGCGCAAGGGCCTGTACCTGAACGACCTGAACGGCGAGACCATGCTGCTGCTCAACCGCCTGGGCATCTGGGAAACGATCGTGCACCAGCGGATGCCCGACACCCGGTTCCTGGTCCAGGAAGATTTCGCCTTCGAGACGCTGGTCCGGTCCTCGGCGCTGCCCTCCTTCACCTCCGACATGGGCCTGAAATACCGGGAGGGGCCCCGCAACCGAATCAACATCCCGGTGCTGGACCCGGAGGCGAACATCACGTATTACTGTGTGTACCGCTCCGAGGCTCACAAGGAGCTGAGCGGCCTGTTCCAGGCGTTGTGCTGAGCGCGCGCTGCCCGCCAAAGCCAAAGCCGGGCACGACCTTAAGGTCAGGCCCGGCTTGGCTATGCCGTAGTCTCAGCGGACGGGGTGTCTTTTCTCGGTCCGGGCACGGCAAAAGCCCGGCGCAGCGCCCGGATGCGGGCCGCGATCTGTGCCCGGGCCCGCGGCGAATTACGGAACACATCAAAACCGTGGAAGGTCCCTGTCACCCGCTCCAGCTGGACGCTGCTCCCGGCGCGGACCAGCGCCTCCGCGTAGGCCGCGCCCTCGTCCCGCAGGCAATCGAACTCTTCCACCTCCACATAGGCGTCGGGCAGGCCCCCGAAGTCCTCCGCTTCCATGGGCGAGGCATACGCCCGGAGGCCGCCCCAGCCGCTGCGCAGGTAGAGCTGCCACATCTTCCGGTTCAGGCGGGCGTTCCAGCAGGGGCAGTCGGTGAACTGTTTCATGGAGGGCGTCTGCATCCGGGCATCGGTGACCGGGTAGATCAACATCTGAAAGCACAGCCGGGGCCCGCCCTGGTCCCGCGCCCAGAGGGCGCAGGCCGCCGCCAGTGCTCCCCCGGCGCTGTCGCCGCCCACGGCGATCCGGTCCGGGTCGATGCCCAGCTGTGCACTGTGCTCCCACACGAACTGCAGCGCCTGGCGGCAGTCCTCGAACGGCAGGGGGAACGCCGCCCGCTCGCTGGTGCGGTAGTGGACGAACACCACCTTGCAGCCTGCCCCCCGGCTGTAATCCATCACGTTCCGGTGGATGTATCCCGCATCGGCAAAGCAGAACCCGCCCCCATGGAAATACACCAGGCAGGGCAGCTTTCCCGCTGCGCCATTCGGCTCATACAGGGTCAGGGGCACCTCCTGTCCGCCGGGGACCTGCACCGTCTGCCGGCTGCGCCGCAGCCCCGGCATCACCGGCGGCAGCGGCATCCGGGCCAGCACCCGGTTGCCCAGCGCCGCCACCCCCGGGCTGAGCGCCCCGCCCGGCACTACAAACAGGTTCATGGGCGGGCAGCCCTTTGCCAGGGGGTACTTACGGTCCCGGCAGATTTTCCAGGCCGCTGCACCCAGAGCCAGGGCCGACGCCCACTTGACCGTCGTTTTCATAAATCAAACCTCCCTCGAGACGTTCTCCCGCTCACTTTGGCTGTTCCAGCGCTTTCTCCAAACGTTCTGCGGCGGCCGCATCTTGCGGCGTGGCGCACTCTCCGTACCGGGCTTTGAGATAGAGCCGGCGCAGCTGACGTTCAGCTTCTTGATCCAGAAAGGGCGTCCGGCCCAAACGGTCCAGGCTGGTTTCGGACGGGGTCCGGAGCACACCGTGCTGGACCTGCCGCTCTAAATATCTGCCATAGGCCCGCCGGATGCGGGCGTTGGGGCTAAGGAAAAAGGCGGGCCGCCGGTGCGCCCGACGCGGGAGCTTCCGGGTCTGCGTTTGGCCTGTTTTGGTCAAAGAAAATTGCTTTGCTTTATTGGCCTGGAGCAACCGGCGGAACAGCCATGCGCAGCCGGCCGCCAGAAGAATAAGGCCCAGGATATCCAGTAGCCGTTCTCCGTCCATCAGCGGTTCCCCGGCTGTGGGAAGGCTCTGGCCCGCGGAGGACTGACCGGGCGGGCTTTCCAAAAGATCCGGGTCGAGGTTCCCGCTTCTGGCAGCGATCCAGCGCAGAAGCGCGGTCATGGCGGGCAGCAGGGCGTGTTCCGCCAGCCAGGCCAGCAGGGCCAACGGCAGAGTCAAGACGGGAACCACCAGACCGAAGTAGACGGCTTTCACCACGGCCTGCGCCCCGCCCAGCACCGTGGGGCGGCTGAGCAGAAAGCCCAACGCGGCCAGAGCCGCCAGTGAACCGGCGCTGCGCAGCAGGTACGAAGGCTTTTGATACACAGCAGGAGCCTGCCGCAGCACCCGCACCAGAAAGATTTGCAGGAAAGCGGCCCAGACGGCCAGAGGCAGCGAAACCGTAAGCATCACGTCTGCATCCCAAATGAGACTGAGCGCAACGGCAAAGACAGGGTAAACCTTGCAAAATAGAAAAAACACATCGGACTGCCGGCTGGCCGAGAGGAGATAATCACCCTTCCAGGCAAGGTATACGGCATAGAAAACGGCGGGCAAGTAAGCTGCCTGATCCACCCGATCCGGCACCAGCAACAATCCCAACAGAGAGAGGACTGCACAGCCTGTCCGCAGGATACGGCGCTGGGAAAAACAGGCGGACACCCCATAACAGAACGCAGGCAAAAGCAGAAGCAGCGGTGCAGGGCCGCCGCCCAGACAGGCTGTGAAAAAGGCCGCAAAGGTGCCGTAGATCAGCAGGTCTCCCAGCATCCGCAGCCCATGGAGAAAAGCGGTGGTCATGGGGCATCCTCCCTTTCCATTGGCTGATCCGGGCGCAGAATCAAAAGACTGCAGCCCGCCGGCAGGTGCAGATAGGGCCGCACCGTTTCTTTCGGCTCGGTGGTGATGAGGATGCAGCTGTCCTGTGTGCCGGGGCCAAAATATTCTGTACAGAAGCGCTCACAGGGTTCCGCTGGTTGGCCGGTAGCCCGGCCCAGAATTTCCAGCGCCCGGCGGAAGTGTTCCGGCCCATATCCCTGACCGGTTTCCAGAGGTTTATTCCACTCATTGCCCGCTACCAGAGCGCCATGGATGAGGACATCAAAGGTGGAATTGACCGCCAGCCGGTACGATATCGACTTTTCTTCCAGCATCCGGCAGACCGTCCGTGCCATGGAATAGCAATCTTCCACCGCCTGCATTTGTTCTTCCAAAGAGGTAGCGGCATGGACCAGCACCGTCACCCGAGGCTCGGTGGTGGCATCGTAGTTTTTGCTGATGAGGCCCATGCCCCGGGCGCTCTGTTTCCAGGAGATGGAGCGCATGGGGTCCTGGCTGGTATACGGACGGTACCCCGCTGTCAGAATAGGGTCCTGATACAAAAAGCGGT
The DNA here is from genome assembly GCA_019116585.1 of Candidatus Faecalibacterium gallistercoris. Lineage (GTDB taxonomy): Bacteria > Bacillota > Clostridia > Oscillospirales > Ruminococcaceae > Faecalibacterium > Faecalibacterium gallistercoris. The sequence goes on from DXBJ01000038.1 coordinate 22,192, forward strand.
TGACCGACAGTTCCCCCAGAAAGCCGCCCATGGCTGCATCCAGCGCCGGCAGAGGCCGTTCCCGGGGCGGGACGATCAGCTCCTGCAGGGCAGTGGCCCGCCGGGTTTGCTCGTTCATCCCAAGAAAGTCGCCGCTGCCCAGATACAGAGGCTCCAGCAGATACCGTCCCCGGCTGGTAAGACACACTTCCAGGTTCCAAGATACCTCCTGATGGGGTTTGAGCCAGGTGACGTACTGAACTGTGTGCCCTTTCCCCAGAATGTCCCTCTGGACACAATCCGCATCCTGCATCTCAAAGGATGGATGCAGGTGAAGTTTCAGAGAGACCAGAGGCCGCGGCCAGCCCTTTTGGTTGCGCAGTGTCAAATGAAGGCACACCGGCTCACTGGGTTCGGCTAACAAATCTTCCGGTATCATTCCGGCCTCCAGGCCGTCCAGCGCGTGTTTTTGGGTATATGCCTGAAGCACCAGCACCAGGATCACCAGCACAGCCGCAAATACCAGGCTCGTCATAGTGTTTCCAGCGGCACCGGGATGCTTTGCAGCATCTGCTGCATCCGGTGGGCCGCCGCCTCCGTGTTCATGCCGCCGCCCAGGGTCAGTCGGTGGCACAGCGCGGCTGGAGCCAGTTCCTTGATGTCCTCTGGAATGACGTAGTCTCTGCCCCGCACCGCGGCCAGGGCCTGGGATGCCTTGTACAGCGCAATGGCGCCCCGGGTGGAAACGCCGCCTGCAAAACTGCTGCGGGTGCGAGTGGCCTCTACAATATCCATCAGGTAGTTTTTTACATCGTCGCTCACTTTGACTTCGGTATAGGCCGACCGCACATAAGCAGTCTGTTCCGGCGTCACCAGAGTTTCCAACCCATCCAGAACAGCTTGGGTGGAAGGCCGGGCGATGACCTCCAGTTCCTGCTGCCGCTGCATATAACCCAGGGACAGCCGCATGAAAAAACGGTCCATCTGAGCATCCGGCAGAGGAAAGGTGCCGAAGGACTCCAGTGGGTTCTGGGTGGCCAGCACCATAAAAGGTTCTTCCAATCGGGTGGTGACGCCATCCACTGTGATCTGCCGCTCCGCCATGGCTTCCAGCAGGGCGGACTGAGTCCTCGGCGTGGCACGGTTCAGCTCATCCGCCAGCACAAAATGACTAAACAGCGGCCCGGGCCGGAACTCAAATTCGCCGGTTTTCTGATTATAAAAGTTGATGCCGGTCAAATCGGAAGGAAGCAGGTCCGGCGTGCACTGCACCCGCCTGCAGTCCCCGCCCACCGTCCGGGCAAACGCCCGCAGCAGCATGGTCTTGCCTGTGCCGGGTCTGTCCTCCAGCAGTACATGACCGGAACAGATAAAACAGACCAGAATTTTTTCAATTACGTCTTCCTTGCCCACGATCACTCTGGAACAATTGGAAAGAACTTTTTGCGCATAGCTGGTGAACATGGATATTTCCATGGGCGTTTCCCCCGTGTGAGAGTTGTGGCAGCGTTCCTATTGTTATTAGCATACCATTCTCCTGCGGATGTGTCAACGAATCCTTTCACGTCCGCTCCATGGGTAAAAATGCTGTGCTGCGGACAAATTTTCGTCCGTGTTCCGGCACACATTTGTTCTGCGCTGCCCCGGTCGGTTCGTACAGGCCGAGACAAATGCTTCTTCAGCACAGACCGGCTGCAAGTTCAAAATCAAGGGACCGACCCCAAAGCCTGTCCCTTTTTGCAGCCCGAATTCTTTTATGTGCTATCTTAACAAATTTTGACTAAATCTTTGTTCATTGCGTAGAACTTTGCCTTTTTGCGGAGAAAATCATAATTTGTCGTTTACTTTGTGAAAATTGTGTGTTATTATCGAGTTGTTGTTAAAAATGTTTTTATTCATGGCTGCCCATCCACGCAGCCATGAGCACACAGAAAGGAAGTGCACGTTATGAAACACGCTGGCCGCAAATTGGGTATCCTTTGTCTTTCCCTGATCGGGACATTGCTCTTGAGCAGCTGTACCTATACCCTGCAGGAAGCGCCCCAGTCCCCTTCTTCGACCCCCGAACAGGGCGATGAAGAAGAGGCGGCAGAGCCCGAAGCCCACGAGATCCTGCGCGACCAGCTGATTGCGCTGTACAACCTGAACCACGCCGCCCAGAAGCAGCTCACCGTCAACCGGAACCTGGACGAGTCCGCTTCGCTGCTGATCGACATTGTATTGAAAGACCCGTTCCTGCACTATGCGCCTGAAAATGAGTTTGCCTTCACCTCGCTTTTAGGCGACCCTAACACCGAACCTTCGAAAAACAGCGTCTACCTGCGCGCTTTCCTCTATGACGGCGCAGACAGCTCCGCCCAGGTGGCCGCAAAGGCGCTGAATGCCCTGAACGGTTCCCTCCTGGCGAACAGCTTGGGCAACAGCCAGCAGCTCGCCAGCTTGAGCGTCGCCTGGGGCAGCTCCGCCGAGGACTCCTTCTGGCTGCTGCTCATCCAGAGCGAGGATATTCCCTGAGAGGGTACCTTTCCGCTTCCGTATAAGAAAACAGAGCCCCCGGCCTTCCACGCGATGGCCGGGGACTTCTTTTTCCGGTAAGGTATACTTTTTTGGACAGCCTTCTGTAGGGGCGGGCGCATTGCCTTTGGGACGCAGGTGTGTTATGATGGAAAGGTCAAATCGCCCGCCTGCAACCAGAGCTGGGAGGACCTGACGCCCGCCGAGCAGGAAGAGGTCCGGCAGGCTTACGAGGATATTCGCAGCGAATGGACGTCGGCCTTTTCCGGCGGCGGCCCGGAGGATCGTTTTGCAAGGGACATCCTCCGCCAGGTGGACCAACTGCTCCGGTAAGCGGCATTTCCAAAAGCGGCTGCGTCACGGGGCCGCAAATGCAAGTATGAATGAAAAGAAGGCTTCTCTCTTGGCAAACATCATCTGTGGACCGGCCGGCTGATGACCCGAATGACCCAGCGCGCCGCTCAGGAGCGCTGAGACAATTCCGCCAGACTGTCAAAAAAGTCCCGTCCAGCCGACATGTGCGGATGGACGGGACACATACAGGGAAATTGAGCGCTGAGAGTATGCGAGGCCGCAAGGCCGAGTGCGCGGTTCAGCGCTCAATTTTGTCCCCAGGGGGATACCAGGGGGAAGGAATTTCTGTCC
>DXBJ01000039.1 GCA_019116585.1 Candidatus Faecalibacterium gallistercoris
GCTTCCAGCTCGACGCCGAAGCCCCCCGCGCCCCGCGCGTCGACGGCCAGATGGTAGAGTTTCTGGTCCCGCCGCCGGCGCTCGGCCTGGTCGGCGGTGTCCCAGCACAGGGCAAAGGCCCGCGGCTGCAGCACCTTGTCGGGCGTCATCACCCGCATCTCCTGGTCAAAGTAGTCGTTTGTGGTCATGTAGTCTCCTTTCGGTTGGTGGGTGTGGCCCTCTCAGTCTCGCCGCCCTGCGGGCGTCTCGCCAGCTCCCCCACAGGGGGAGCCAAGTGTACCGCCGTCAAACCCGGTAAACGAGTGGTAAGGCGAAGCTGTGAGCAAGTTTGCCTTACCACCGCCTAGCCGACACCCACGGGCGTGCTCTTGCCTCCCCCTGTGGGGGAGGTGGCACAGGACGCGCAAGCGGACTGTGACGGAGAGGGCAACCGGCAGGCGCAGCTGACGGAGAGGATTTCTTACGCCTCCATCCTACCACCGGCCGGCCGTATGGGCCAGCGCGGCCTTTTGAGCGCAGTTTTTGGAAAGGAAACGCACAGTTTTCTGCACTTTTGCATGACCTGCATGATTTGCATGGTTTATAGGACCTGCATAGGTTTGAACGTTCTGCATGATTTGCATGATTTCTATATCCTGCATGGTCTGAACGTTTTGCATGATTTGCATGGTTTGCATGATAGCCCCGAAAGACGGCTTCCTGCAAACCATGCACAGCCGAAAAACCATGCAAATCATGCACTTCATGCAGCCGGCCAGCGGGCGCGAAAACGGCCTGCCTTTTTTCCTGCGGGGCGAATATTCCGGCGGCGGATGTCTCAAACTAAAGGCAAACCCGTACACAGGTGCAACCGAAGGAGAAGCAAAAGGTATGGAACACATCAGGAAATTTCTGCGGGGCAAGGGCTTTGCGCTGGCCCTGCTGGCCTGCATAGCGGCAGCCGCTGCCGCCGGCGTGTGGGCCGTGGGCACCATCCGGGACCAGATGGCCCGGGACCTGGGCGAAAGCCCCAGCCAGAACATCACCGGGGAGGAGACCTTCCCCGGCATCGACCAGGGCGCCGGCCCCGAGACGGAGGAACAGCTATGGGAACAGCAAGCAGCCAGCGCAGCGCAGTCGGCGGCGGATGTGCCCGAATCGAGCTCGTCCGGCGGGCCTTCTGGTGCGCCGTCTGGGTCTGGTTCGGTGTCCGAACCCTCCGCGCTGCAAACCGAATCGCCCGCTGCCAGCGCGTCAGCCGGCTCGGGGTATACGCGGCCCGTCTCTGGGCAGGTGCTCGCCGTCTGGAGCGGCGATGAGCTGGTCTATCAGGAGACCCTGGGCGACTGGCGCACCCACAACGGCGTCGATTACGCCTGCAAGCCGGGCGAGGACGTCCTTGCGCCGGTGAGCGGCACCGTCGAGAGCCTGGCTGCGGAGGGCAACTGGGGCGTGGTGGCCGCCATCCGGGACGGCGAGGGCCGCCTGTGGAGGCTGTCGGCCCTGGAGGACGCCGCCGTCCGGCAGGGGGACGCCGTCGCCGCCGGCCAAAAGCTGGGCCAGGCCGGCGTCATCACCGGCGAAAGCGCCCAGGACCCCCACATCCACCTGGAAGTGCTGGACGGGGACCAGTATCTGGACCCGGTCAAGCTGATCGGCAGCTGAGGGATGGTTTTCCGCACAGGTCCAGACCGGACGGCATACACGTCCGGCCTGGACTTTTTTGTGTGCCCGGGGGCAAATCCGCCTTTTTCATAATTGCTTTTGCACGGGGATTCTGGTATTATTAAAAAGTACGGATTCTGACGAAAAGAGGGACTTGTCCATGGCGGATGTACTGATCGTGGGGGCGGGCGCTGCCGGCCTGATGGCGGCCGGGGCCGCCGCGCGGCGGGGCCACGCCGTCACCGTGCTGGAACACACCGGCCGGCCGGCCCAAAAGCTCCTCGTCACCGGCAAGGGCCGCTGCAACCTGACCAACGCCTGCGACGAGGAGGAGTTTCTGCGCCATGTGCGCACCAATCCCCGGTTTTTGTATTCGTCGCTTTGCGCGTTCCCGCCGGCGGCGACCATGGAGCTGTTCCAGTCGCTGGGGGTGGCCCTGAAGGTGGAGCGGGGGCGGCGGGTGTTCCCGGTGTCGGACAAGGCCGCCGAGGTGCGCCAGGCCCTGCTGGACTACGCCGCCGGCGCGGCGCTGGTCCACGACGGCGCGGCCGGCCTGCTGCTGGAGCCCCTGGCCCCGCCCGACCCGGCCCCGGGCAAAAAGGCCAAAGGCCCCGCCCTGCGCTGCGTGGGGGTGAAAGGGACCTCCGGCAAGACCTACCGGGCCGGCTGCGTCCTGGTGGCCACCGGCGGCCTGAGCTACCCCGTCACCGGCTCCACCGGGGACGGCTACAAGCTGGCCCGCCAGGCCGGCCACACCATCGTGGAGCCGGTGCCCAGCCTGGTCAGCCTGGTGTCCCGCGACCCGGACTGCAAAAAGATGATGGGCCTGGCCCTGAAAAACGTCCGGCTGACCCTGTGGGAGGACCAAAAGCCGGTGTGGGCCGAGCAGGGCGAGATGCTCTTTACCCACTTTGGGATCAGCGGCCCGCTGACCCTGAGCGCGTCCAGCCACCTGGGCGACATGAAAAAGCACCGCTACCGGGTGGAGATCGACCTGAAACCCGCCCTCAGCGAGGAACAGCTGTACGACCGCGTCACCCGGGACTTTGCCCAGCTGTCCAACCACGCGGCCCAGGGGGCCCTGGCCAGGCTGCTGCCGGCCAGCATGCAGCCGGTGATGGTGGAGCGCTGGGGCATCGACCCCGCCACCCGGGCCAACCAGATCACCCGGGAGCAAAAGCGGGAGCTGGTCCGCCTGTGCAAGCACTGGGCCGTGCCCATCGACGGCCGGGGCGACCTGGCCCACGCCGTCATCACCGCGGGCGGGGTGTCGGTGCGGGAGGTGGACCCCCGCACCATGGCCAGCAAAAAGGCCGCGGGCCTGTATTTCGCGGGCGAGGTGCTGGACGTGGACGGCTACACCGGCGGCTACAATCTGCAGATCGCCTTCTGCACGGCGCAGGCCTTCGCGGCCCATCTGCACGAAGGCGCGAGATAAGGAGGCAAATGTATGATCGTAACAACCACACAGTCCATCGAGGGGATGCGCATCCTGGAATATAAGGGCATCGTCTGCGGCGAGGTGATCTCGGGCGTCAATTTTGTCCGGGACATCGCGGCGTCCTTCACCAACTTTCTGGGCGGCCGGTCGGCCAGCTATGAGGACGAGCTGATCGACGCCCGCCAGAACGCCCTGGCCGAAATGCAGGAGCGGGCCGCCGCCCTGGGCGCCAACGCCGTGGTGGGGGTGGACATCGACTACGAGGTCCTGGGCGCCGACAACGGGATGCTGATGGTCACGGCCAGCGGCACCGCCGTGGTGACGGGCTGAAAACGGGAAAGACGCAGGGGGCAGGGCGCGATGCAAGCCCCGCCCGCCGGAAGGAGATAGAACGCGAATGATATCGGTTGCCATCGACGGCCCCGCCGGGGCAGGCAAATCCACCCTTGCCAGGCAGCTGGCCAGGGACCTGGGCTACATCTATGTGGACACCGGCGCCATGTACCGGGCCGTGGGCCTGTATGCGCTGCGCGCCGGGGCCGACCCCGCCGACCCGGCGGCGGTGGACCCGCTGCTGCCGGGCATCCGGCTGCGGCTGGCCGTGCTGGACGGCGAGCAGCACATCTATTTGAACGGGGAGGACGTCAGCGCCCTCATCCGCACCGAGGCGGTGGGCATGGCCGCCTCCGCCGTGGGGGCAAACCCGGCGGTGCGGGCTTTTTTGCTGGGGCTGCAGCGGGACATGGCCCGGACCGGCAACGTCCTGATGGACGGCCGGGACATCGGCACCGTCATCCTGCCCGACGCCACCGTCAAGATCTTCCTGACCGCCAGCCCCGAGGCGCGGGCCCGCCGGCGCTGGCTGGAATACCAGGCCGCCGGCCGCCCCGACCGCTACGAGGACGTGCTGGCCGACGTCAAACGCCGGGACGAGCAGGACAGCGGCCGGGCCGCCGCCCCCCTCCGCCGCGCGGAGGACGCCGTGCTGCTGGACACCTCTGCCATGGACCTGGCCCAGAGCCTGGCCGCCATGAAGCAGATCATCAAAGAGCGTGTGGGGGAATAAGCATGTTGTATCCTGTTATTATCACGGGCGCCTGGCTGGTCTGGCACCTTTTGTTCCGCATCCAGGTGATCGGGAAAGAGAACCTGAAAAAGATCCAGTCCCCCGGCTTTATCCTGGCGCCCACCCACATCTCGGCCATCGACCCGGTGTTCATCGCCATCGCGCGCTTTTGGGGCAAGCGGATGGTGGTCTTTGGCAAAAAGGAGCTGTTCGAGATCAACCCCGTCATCACCTGGTTTTTGGGCCAGTGCGGCTGCGTGATGGTCCGCGGCACCAAGGACGAGATGGAGACCCTGAACAACACCATCGAGGAGTGCAAAAAGGGCCGCGGGCTGCTGCTGTTCCCGGAGGGCACCCGGGAAAAGGAGGGCAAACTGCTGCCCCCCAAAAGCGGGCTGTTCGTGGTGGCGGCGGGGGCCGGCACCGACGTGATCCCCTGCCGGGTGCTCTACGACACCCCCGACGGCCGGATGAAGCTGTTCTGCCGGGTGCGGGTGGTGTTTGGCGAGCCCATGCCCGCCGCCCAGTTCCAGATGGCCAACCGCCGGGACATCAAGACCCTCAAGGCCAACAAGCAGGCCCTGACCGCGGCCTGGATCGACCTGGGCGACCGCTACGCCTTTGAAGGCGCGGCCCACGCATAAACCCGCATGCGCCGCGCATACTGATTTTACCGCAAAGGAACACACAAACATGGAGATACGTTTGGCAAAGACCGCCGGCTTCTGCTTTGGGGTGGACCGGGCGGTCCAGCTGACAGGCCGCCTGCTGGACGCCGGCGAAAAGGTGGCCACCCTGGGCCCCCTGATCCACAACCCCCAGGTGGTGGCCGGGCTGGAGCGGCGGGGCGCCCGTGTGGCGGCCGGCCCCGCGCAGGTGCCCCCGGGGTACAAGGTGGTCATCCGCAGCCACGGGGTGCCCCAGAGCGTCTACGACCAGCTGGCCGCCCTGGGCCTTGCCTGGGAGGACGCCACCTGCCCCTTCGTGGCCAAGATCCACGCCATCGCCCGGCGGGCGGACGAGGAGGGCGCCTGCCTTGCCGTGGCGGGGGACGCAGCCCACCCGGAGGTGCAGGGCATCGTGGGCCACACCCGGGGCGAGAGCTTTGTTTTCGCTAACTTGGAGGAATTGAAGGCCTGGAACGGGCCTGAAAATCCGAAAAAACGGATGTTTGTCGTTGCCCAGACCACATTCCAGGCAACAAAATGGCAAGAATGTTCGGAGTTTCTGAAAAAAGCCTATACAAACGCCGAAATTTTTGATACAATATGTAATGCGACGTGGGCGAGGCAACAGGAAGCGGAAGACCTCAGCCGGCAGTGCGATCTTATGGTCGTGATTGGCGGTCATCATTCTTCCAATACCCAAAAGCTGGTCGCAGTCGCCGCAAAACATACGCGGGCCGTTACGGTTGAAACAGCAAGCGAGCTTCAGCCCGAGTGGTTTGCAGATGTGAGGACGGCGGGCGTGACAGCAGGGGCTTCAACGCCATCGTCTATTATTGAGGAGGTACTTAACAGTATGACAGAAATCAATGACAGCATGAGCTTCGAGGAGATGCTGAACGCATCCGAGGAAAAACGTGTTCATGCAGGCAGTATTGTGAAAGGAGTCGTGACCAGCATTTCCGCCAACGAGATCCAGGTCGACATCGGCGCAAAGCAGACCGGCTTTGTCCGTCTGAGCGAGCTGACCGACGACTCCTCCGCAAAGGTCGAGGACCTGGTCAAGGTTGGCGATGAGCTGGACCTCATCGTCGAAAAAGTCATGGATCAGGACGGCGTCATCCAGCTCTCCCGCAAGAAGCTCGCCTCGCGCAAGGGCATGGAAGAGATCGCCAAGGCCGCTGAGTCCGGCGAGGCCGTCGAGGGCGACGTCACCGAGTACAACAAGGGCGGCGTCGTGGTCAACGTCAAGGGCGTCAAGGTGTTCGTGCCCCGTTCCCAGGCCACCATGCGCCGCGACGAGGACTACACCGCCCTGGTGGGCAAGCATGTCCGCCTGGTCGTGACCGAGTGCTCGGGCCGCAAGATCGTGGGCAGCATCAACAAGGTCACCGCAGAGGAGAACAAGGCCCGCCGCGAGGAGTTCTGGGCCAACGTCGAGGTCGGCAAGACCTACACCGGCGTGGTCAAGAGCCTGACCTCTTACGGCGCTTTTGTGGACATCGGCGGCGTGGACGGCCTGTGCCACATCAGCGAGCTGAGCTGGAACCGCATCAAGCATCCCTCCGAGGTCGTCAGCGTGGGCGACACCATCGAGGTGTATGTGAAGGATATCGACCGCGAGAACCACAAGGTCTCTCTGGGCTACAAGAAGAGCGAGGACAACCCCTGGGAGCAGCTGCGCAACAACTACCCCGTGGGCAGCGTGTTCCACGCACCGGTGGTCTCTCTGACCAAGTTCGGCGCCTTTGTCCGCATCCTGCCGGGTGTGGACGGCCTGGTCCACATCAGCGAGATCAGCAACGACCGCGTTGAGAAGGTCTCCGATGTGCTCAAGGTGGGCGACATGGTGGACGTCAAGCTGCTGGATGTCGATTTCGACAAAAAGCGCATCAGCCTGTCCATGAAGGCCCTGCTGAAGGATCAGGACGAGGAGCAGTAAGCCCCCCGGCCCTGACCCCTGACACTGTCACAAACAGCCCCGTTGCCGGAAGGCGGCGGGGCTGTTCTGGCAGCTGGGGGCGGCGGGCCGCGCACCCGCCTGCCTGTTTTCTGGATATGTCCTGACCGGCGGGCCGGGACGGATTTGGATTTGCTATGACCGTCACACAAAAGATCCTCTCGGCCGTCCGCGCCCACAGCGAGGCGCTGCGGTATCTGGTGTTCGGCGTTTTGACCACCCTGCTGAACATGGCGCTGTACGCCGTGTTCCAGGCATGGTTCGGCTACCAGGCCGCCAACAGCTGGGGCAACGTGCTGGACAACATCCTGTGCATCCTCTTTGCCTATGCCACCAACCGGCGGTTCGTGTTCGGCAGCCGCACCCGGGGCCGGGCCGCCGCGGCGGAGTTTGGCCGCTTTGTGGCCTGCCGCCTGGGCACCATGGCCCTGGACGCCTGCATCATGGTGGCGGGGGGCAACTGGCTGGCCCCCCAGGGCCAGGCGCTGGTGCTGGCGGTGCTGGGCCCCTGGCTGGCCGCCCCGGACGGGGTCGTCCTGGGAGCCGGCGGCAGCGTGGCCTATGGCGCCCGGGAGGCCGCCCTTGCCCTGTGGGGCCTGGGGGTCAAGGCTTTTTCCAACCTGCTGGTCATCGTACTCAATTACCTGTTCAGCAAGCTGCTGATCTTTCAAAAGCCCGCTGGGCGGGAACAGCAATAAACGGAGGTAACGATTATGGTTCACAAGTTGAAAGGCTTTGGGTTTCTGGTGTCCGGCCTGGTGCTGGGCATCATCGGGGTGGTGGCCTCGGTGACGGCCATCGTCCTGAGCGGCGTGGGCATCGGCCTGGTCAAAAAGGCCCGCAAAGAACATTGAGGAGGGCGCCGATGGATCGCAACGAGATTTTGTCCCATGTGGACCACACCCTGCTGAAGCCGGAGGCCACCTGGCCCCAGATCCGGACGCTGTGCGACGAGGCGGTGGAGTACGGCGCCGCGTCGGTCTGCATCAACACCTGCTACGTCAAGCAGGCCGCCGGGTATCTGGCCGGCCGCTGCAAGGTGTGCTGCGTGGTGGGCTTCCCCCTGGGGGCGATGGACACCGCGTCCAAGGCCTTTGAGGCCCGCACCGCCATCGCCAACGGCGCCGACGAGGTGGATATGGTCATCAACATCGGCCGACTGAAAAACGGCGAGTACGACGCCGTGCGGGAGGACATCCGCGCCGTCAAGGAGGCCGTGGGGGAAAAGATCCTCAAGGTCATCATCGAGACCTGCCTGCTGACCGAGGCGGAAAAGCTGCGGATGTGCGACATCGTCTGCGAGGCCGGGGCCGACTATATCAAGACCAGCACCGGCTTTTCCACCGGCGGGGCCACCTTTGAGGACGTGGCCCTGATGGTCCGCGGGGTGGCCGGCCGCTGCAAGGTGAAGGCCGCCGGCGGCATCTCCACCGTGGAGGACATGGAAAAGTTCCTGGAGCTGGGGGCCGACCGCCTGGGCACCAGCCGGGCTGTCAAGCTGCTGAAGGGCGAGGCCGCCCAGGGCTACTGAGCCCGCAGGCAAAGTCTGACTTTTGGCTTGACAATCTGACGCAGGGATGCTACAATATCCCCTGCAACAAAAAGAATACAACACTTATCAAGAGCGGCTGAGGGGACAGGCCCTGTGAAGCCCGACAACCTGCGCGTATGCGTAAGGTGCCAAATCCTGCGGGAAACCGGAAGATAAGAGTGGGACACTCGGAACCTTCGGGTTCCGGGTGTCTTTTTGTTTCAGGACAGCGTTTGTACGTTTCTATGGGAGGTAGTTACATCTATGGCAAGACATCTTTTTACATCCGAATCCGTCACCGAGGGGCATCCCGACAAGATCTGCGACCAGATCTCGGACGCCATCCTGGACGAGATCCTGACCCAGGACCCCGACGCCCGGGTGGCCTGCGAGACCTGCGTGTCCACCGGCCTGGTCCACATCATGGGCGAGATCACCACCAGCTGCTATGTGGACTTTCAGAAACTGGTGCGGGAGGTGGTGGCCGACATCGGCTACACCCGCGCCAAATACGGCTTTGACGCCGACACCTGCGCCGTCATCTCCAACATCGACGGCCAGAGCCCCGACATCGCCCTGGGCACCAACGACCAGGTGGGCGGCGCCGGCGACCAGGGCATGATGTTCGGCT
>DXBJ01000040.1 GCA_019116585.1 Candidatus Faecalibacterium gallistercoris
TCTATGCTTGTCCGGCGGATGAAATGCCCTACACGGGTGATCCGCGGGTCGTTTTTCATTTTAAAGACCGGGCCGTCCATCTCGTTCTGGGCCAGCACTTCCTGCAGCTTGGCCTCGGCGTTGGGCACCATAGAACGGAACTTGTAAAACTTGAAGATCTTCCCGTCTCTCCCCACCCGGTCCTGGGAGAAGATGGGGCTGGCTCCAGGGCTGTCGATCCAGATCACCAGCGCCACGATCGCCATAGGAATGGCCAGCACGATCAGGGCCAGCAGTGAAAAGAAAATGTCCTGCGCACGGCGTACCATCCAGTAGCCTTTTTTCTCTTTTAATAACGCATCCCGGTCAAACCTATAGCTTCTCTCTTTGCTATGGGTCGAAGTTTGGTTCGGCGTATAGTAAGCCGCCGTCGTCTGATTCCCTGCGCTCGCATGGGGCGCGATTTCCATTTCCATCGGTTTCACTTTGTTTCCCCCTCATCTTGTTCTTCGGTCATCGTGATCTCCCGGTCGCAGATCCGCAGCGCCGCCGGGCGGTGGGTGATCAGAAGAACGGTCTTATCTGTCATTTCCTTCAGGTTTTGCAATACCTTCTGTTCGGTCTCCTCATCCAGGGCGCTGGTGGCCTCGTCCAAAATCAGGATGGGCCGGTCCGAAAAGACCGCCCGGGCTATGGCGATCCGCTGCATCTGTCCTTCGGACAAACCGGCTCCCCGTTCTCCCAGCTGGGTGTCCAGCCCGCGCTCTCCTTTCAGCACAAACGAATCCGCGCATGCAACCTGCAACGCTCGCAGCAAGCGGTCATCCTGCGCCATGGCAGACGGGTCGCCAAAGGCAACGACCTCCCGGATGGTGCTGCTCATGAGCTGGTTGCCCTGGGGCACATAGGCAAACAGGCCGCGCCAGAGGGCGGTGAGAGGATATTCCTCCGTTTTTCCGTTTCTGCGCGCCCTGAGATAGCGCCTGCCTGCATCCAGCGGATACAGGCACATCAGCAGTTTGAACAGGGTGCTTTTGCCGCACCCCGACCGGCCGGTAAAGGCGACGTATTCGCCTTTTCGGATCTCCAGATCCAAATGGTCGATCACGTGGGTTTCTTGGGCGCCCGGTCCGTCCCGATCCGCATTCTGGTACGAAAAGCTCGCGTTCCGCAATCCCAGGCTTTCGAACTGTTCCTCATAGAAGCGTCTGATCTTGTCGGCCGGCAGGCTTGCTCCGCTGCCGTCCTCCGGGTATTGCTCGGCTTCCATCAGACGCTCGGCGCTGGCAATCATGGCAAAGTACTGCGGCACCACCCCGGTGATGCCAGCAAAGGGCGACTGGACCTGCCCCACCAGCTGTAGCACCGCGGTGAAGGTCCCGTAAGTGATGTTCCCCTGCAGGATGCCGTAACCGCAGTAAACGGCGCTGAGCAGGTACCCCGCATCAACGGTCACGCCAAAGCCAAAGCTGCACAGGTTGGACAGGTGGTTCCGCTTGATTCGGGCTGCTTTGTGCTGCTTCATTTTCTGGGCGGCTTCCTGCAGGGTGCGATTTTCCATCGAAAACACGCGCAGGATCATCAGACTTTCCAGCCGTTCCTGCAGAAACGACAGCACAGCCCCGTTTGCCTCCTGGATCTTTTTGTGCAGCCTTTTGAGCACCTTTCGCAGCGACGCCGTCAGCAACAGCATCAAAATGCCCAGCGGGACCAGAACGTAAAAAAACGCCGGTTCCAGGAAGAAAAGCGCCGCCATGGCGCCTGCCAGTCTGGCCAGCATCCCGCCCAGGTCCGGGAGGATGTCGATCACTCCGCCGGCCACCACGGATGTATCGGACGTCAGCCGGGAGATCCATTCCCCCGTGTGGACGGCCGTCACCGATGCGTAATCCTTGTGCAGCAGGCAGGAAAACAGCCGTTCTTTCAGGCGGTTTTCCAGCGAAGCCCGCGTCCACTCATACAGAAAGTGCTCGGCCGAAGCCAGGAGATCCTCCCCCAGGTACAGTCCCGCCAGACACGCCGCCGCCCACAGGAACCGCTCCGCCTGTCCGCCCACGGCGCCGTCGATCAGGGCACGGAACAGCATGGCCGACGCCACGCCGCACACCCCAAACGTCACCTGCACGACGAACAGCACCGCCACGCCCGTTTTGTACAGGCCGGTCACCTGCCAGAGCCACCTGAGCGCGTGGACGGATGCCGGAGCGCCTTTTGTTTTTCCGGCATTCGTCATCTCGCATCCCCCAGGATGCCCGCTGCGCGGTAGATCTCCTGCAGATGGTCGTACCGGCTTTGGGTCTGGTATGTCCGCGCGGCGGCAAGCTTATAAGGCTCCCGAAAGACGATCCGCCCTATCCGGACCGCCCAGTAAAACGGCAGCAGCCAGGGCGCGCGGCGCAGGCGCGGATAGGTATTTTTCATCGTTTCCAGCGGCGCAAAGCAGCGGCTGAAAAAGTCGTTCCGCCTGCTTTGCCCGATGGTCTTTCCCTCGCTTTGGAACAGGCGGGCGGTTTCCATCGTGGCGCGGTCGCCGTAGATCCCGGTATGGGTCAGGTACTCCACCACCAGGCGTGCATTTTGGTCCAGCCTCTGCCCTTCCAGGCAGGTTTGCGCCAGCTGCGCCATCCGCCGGGCAAAAGCGAGGATGTGCAGCGCTTCCAGCTGCTTTTCCAGGTAGGCGCGGTCCAGCGTCCGTCCCTTCTTCTGCAAGAAGAGATACAGGTCCGCCAACGGCCGCAGCCCCACCCCCGACCCGGTAAAATGCTTATAGAAATGCAGCAGGTGATGCACCAGAAAATCCTCGTCGCTCAGGCGGTAAATGTGCGCTTTCCCTTCCAGGCGGAAGCCCGGCTGCCACAGCGACGCCAGGCAGTTTTCCCGCCAGGCGGTGTGCTGCCGGCGCAGGCGGCCTTCCTCCATCAGGCGGCGGTGCAGCTCGATGTTCATGTAAGGCGGCTTCCGGTAGGTGTCGTGCACGCTCTGCTCGATATGGTCCGGCGCGTATCCGCGCGCCTCCATCCATTTCTGCATCCGCTGGCTGTCCATCTCCTTGAGCAGGACGTCAAAGTCGGCCATGCTGCGCATCAGCGGATCGGGGTAATACTGCCGCATGACCCAGCCTTTCATGGGCAGGCAGTCGATGCCGTCCCGTTCCAGATCGTCCAGCAAGGCCCCGATCTCGTATTCCTGCATCAGCCCCCGGTGCAGCTCCCGGTCATAGACCGGCTTGAGCCTGGCGGCAAGCGCTTCCCACGCCCCGCCGGCCTGCCCCCGGATGGTGGGGTACAACATGGTGACCAGACTTTGTTCCTCGATCTGTTCCGCCAGCGCCGGCGCACTGCATCCGTCCATCCAGTCAAGAGCGCTGTCCGGCCGGCACAGCGCCGCCCGCATCAGCTGCAGCAGCAGTTCGGTTTCCGGCCTGTATCCCTCCATGGTTTCCCCCCTTTTGTTCATCCTGCCCCCGCAGCGCGGCGATCAGCGCGGCCCGCGCGGCTTCCGCCGTAGATTCCGGCCTGCACCCCAGCAGGTATTCCAGCGCGTCGTTCCACTCATGCAGGGACGCCTCCGGCGCTTCGATCCGTTCGATCTCCCGCGCCAGCCGCATCTTCTGCCCGCCGCTCAACCAGTGCAGGTCCGAAAGGTACGCGCATCCCATTTTCCACTGGAGATAATCCAGCAAAGGCACTTTCATGTGTCCACCTCGCACTTCGGCAGCGGATACTTCGCCTCCGCCTCACGGATCGTCTGCAAAATTCGTTCGTCGTAATGGTTTTTCCAGAACATACACATATCCCGGTCGCAGCCCATCAGGTCGTGGTCGGCGCCTGTAAGCGCGGCCGCCCGGCATCCGCCGCCGCATTTGTAGCGGTAGCTGCACCCGGCGCATTCCTGATTTGCGGCAAACAGGTCCTTGACGCGGCCATTGACAAACTGCATATAGTAGCTGTCGCTCAGCCCCTTCTGCAAACCGATGTCCTGCACACGGGGAAATTTGCTCTGCTCCGGGCTGGCGGTCATGGGCATACAGGGCAGCAGGCGGCCTTCAGGGGTGATGTAGCAAGACCAACGAGCCGCACCACATAAATAACAATCCAGGCAGTCTTGCGTTCCATCAAAATGGCTGGTGCAAATGTCTCCGAGTTGGTCGTTCCACATTTCTGCAACACCGCGCATTTCCATATGCTCAATAGGCCGTCCCGCCTCATAATACCAACGAATATAAGGCAACATCGCTTCAATATATTCCTCCCGGGTCATGGCATTTCCTTCGCTGTGACTGCACCAGAGCGGTGTCATATCCACATTTGCAATGACCAGCCAAGACACACCAATCGTTTTTAAGGCTTCCACAGTTTGCGGTATTGTGTGTAAATTTCCGCGATGAACGCACATAGAGGCTACAACCTCAAATCCCCGTCTCTGGCATAGTTCAAAAGCGTTCAACGCCGCTTTTTCCGCACCAGAGATACCTCTCATCCAGTCATGCCAACCAATGCCATCAAAACTGATAGAAAATTCTGGATATAAATTTCGACGCTCAAATTCATCTAAAACTTTATCGGTCAACAACCAACCATTGGTATAAACCATTCCAATGGTCATTCTATGGTAAATCATACGGTCTACCAACTGCCAAAAGTCTTTGCGTACAAACGGCTCTCCACCTGTAATATCGACTTGTAACACGCCACATTCTGCCATTTGGTCAATGAAATCAAGTGCTTCTGCTGTAGAAACTTCCCCTAAAGCTGCATCTGGTGCATCCATATAGCAATGGCGACAACGATAATTACATTTCCCAGTAATCGACCAAAATACCGTCTGTACATAGCGATTATCGTAATATCTATAATACTGGTCAAAATTTAATGGCTCTTTATATTCACATTTCTCAATCAAATGATCCGTTTCAAATTTCTCCAGAGCCCTTTTCATTTCATTGGTGAAATCAACATTACTCAAATCCGTCTCACCATCGCAAAGCAAGAGGAGCTGAAATTCCTCGCTTGACAATTTTTTCACTTGGTTACGTCGTCGATCGACCACTGTCCAGGCCATTTTTTCCCAACCACGCAACGCATAATTCAAATTCAGACGATATAACATGCGATTTCCTCTATCAAAAACCGGCGGATGACCAAACCGACCATCCGCCGGCAACTTTTCTGCACCAACTGCTGTATACTCACAGCCATGTCAGCGCTTTACACTACCTGCTGAATCAAACCATTGATGTACACTTTATGATCTATTTCTTCTATTGGCTCGCGCACTTTCAACACTATATGGTCCAGCCCCTGCTGTACTCCCACCCGGGCAAATATGTGGATTATTCGAATCATGGGTGTTGCATACAGTCCCGCTTGCCGTAATGACATCGCTGTTGTCGAACAGGATCACTTCAGCCGTTGCTTTTTCGTAAATCATATTGCGTTCTCCTTTCTTATGGGTTTGAAATTATCATAAAAAGTTCGCCCGCAGGGCTTGCTTTTTATCAACGTCTGGTCCGGCGGATGCGCCGCCAGACCCGGCCCGGCAGGGCGCGCAGCCAGAGCAGCCACCGGCGCAGCTCCAGCGTGCGCAGGTAGTTTTGGTACTCCGGGCTGTCGCAGGAGACGTAGCGGTCTCCCTCGTCGGCAAAGTAGCCGGTCATCACACCGATGACCCAGGCCGCCGGCACCGTCTCGGAGCCGATGCAGTTGTCGCCCCGGATGAGGTACGCGCCGTCCAGCACTTTGACCACCCGGTGCAGCACATACTCGCCGGCCGGGCGCCGGTACAGCACTACGTCCCGCACCTGCAAAGGCCCCTGCTTTGCTGCAAGCACGACGCTGCTTTTCCGTCCGTGGAGCAGGGGCTCCATGCTGACCCCCACCGTCTGGACCACCGTGCGGCCGTGCAGGGCC
Source organism: Candidatus Faecalibacterium gallistercoris (assembly GCA_019116585.1). Taxonomy (GTDB): domain Bacteria; phylum Bacillota; class Clostridia; order Oscillospirales; family Ruminococcaceae; genus Faecalibacterium; species Faecalibacterium gallistercoris. The sequence continues at coordinate 5,889 of DXBJ01000040.1, forward strand.
AGCTCCTGCTCAATCGTCCGATGGGTCATGGTCCAGCGCGATCGAGACGGACTGCAGGAACGCATGTACGTCCCGGCGTGCCGTATCCGCATCCACGTCCGGGAAGCGCTCCTGCGTCTTTTCGACCAGAGCGTCCTCGGTGACGCCTTTTTCCAGCTCCTTCCAGTAAAAAGCGCCGGTCTCGTTCATGCGGATCATGCCGTTGAAGTTTCTGCTCGCTTCGCCAATGGCCACCACCATATATTCGGCGCCCAGCCTGCGCAGCAGGAAACCCTTTTTCGCTTTTATCATTTCTTTCTCCTCATGCTTTCATAGGCCAGCTGCGCGGCCTCCGGCTCCCGGTTGCATTGCAGCAGGTAAAACGCCGTGCCTGCAAGCAGCCGCTCCAGCAAAGGCCACAGCCGGTCCAGTTCCTGCTCGCTGGCGGGGAACAGCAGCTGGTGGAAAATGCGGCGGCAGACTTCATCCCCGCCCAGCGGACGGATGCTGTTTGTGGGGCTCTGCTCCAAAAAGCAGACTGCCCGCACCGGCCGCATGATGTTGCTGCCCAGCCCTTCCTTGCCCCGCCACGGGGTACCGCAGGCGTACAGCGCGCCGTCCATGAACCGGAACACCGGCTTGTCCCCGTTGACCACCTGGGCCCGGCTGCCGAACTGCTGCAGCCAAAGCCGGGTGTGGGTGGTCTTGCCGGTGCCGCTGGGGGCGGCAAAGGCGTAAGCCTCGCCGTCCACCGCCACCACCGATGCGTGCATCAGGAACGCATCGTAGAACGGCAGCCGGCGGCAGATCTGCCGGTACAGGCAGAGGCTCTCGCAGTACCCCCGCGAAGGGCCTGCCTGCCCGCCCTGCTCGGCCCGGATCTCCCGCTCCGATGCGCGGACGGTGAAGGCGGGCCGCCCGGCCGTCTCATACCCGGCGCACAAGCGCCTCACATAGGCGTACCGGTTGTCGATCCCGATGGGGATGCCTGCCAGCTTGATGCAGAACACGCAGCTTTACTCCTTGCGGGTCAGCAGCACGAACGTGCCCAGGTTGCCGGGGTCCACATCAAAGGAGATGGTGCCATTGCCGGCGCTGGAGTTGACAAATTCCATCGAACCGTCCCGGATGCGGGCCACCATGACACGGCTGCCGGTCTTGACGCCGGGGGCCGAGAAGGTCAGGCGGACACTCTTGTCCGATCCCCGCGCCTGGCTGTTGGCGGAGATGTCCGCGATCTGGATGGCCGAATAATTTTCCAGATTGCCCTCCGCCATGGACACCAGGTTGTCAAAGAAGGACAGCTCGTAGTTGTCCACAAACTCGTCGGTGCTCCCGGCGCTGGAATAGCGGTCCGCCGTCTCGTTGACCGAAGCGTTCTTGCCGTAGGTCAGGCCGCTCTCGGTCATCATGCCGGCCTTCTGGTCGCTGGATGCGCCGGGGTTGGCTGCGTCCACGCTGGCATTGGCCTGAGCGCTCATGCTCAGGGTGGTGATCTTGATGACGGGATAGTCGATCTGCTCCAGGGGACGCGGCTCCGCAGTGCCCTTGCGCAGGATATAGCCGCCGGTGACCACGTTGTCGGTCACCACCTCGATCTCCTCGTCATCCGACTGTGCATCCTGCCCGCCTGACGGACTGCCTATGAAGTCCTGATCCGGGTCAAGCGACACAACGCGGTCTTTTCCGGTGCGGTCTGCTGCCATAGCAGGAACCGTTGCTCCCACCAGCAACGCAGCGGCCAGGGCCAGGCTGATCATTTTCTTTTTCATGACAATTACCTCCCGATTTGATTGTTCGTATTGACTGCAGTTTGGGGCCTGCCGGGTTTATGGCCGTACCCTTTGCTGTAGTACCCATTGTAGTAATAGCGTTTGTAGTAGCGGCTGCCTCTCCGGTCCATTTCCGCCCGGCTGAGGACCACCCCCAGGATCGGCGCACCGGTCCGCCTCAGTTTCTCCGCCGCATCTGCCACCAGCTTGCGGGAGGTCCGGCCGCTGCGCACCACCAGCACCACGCCGTCGGCGTGGGTCGCGATGCGCAGGGCGTCCGCCACGCTTTCCAGGGGCGGCGTGTCGATCAGCACATAGTCGAACTGTCCGGCGCAAACCTCGATCATTTCCGCAAAGCGCGGATTTTCCAGCAGGATGGAGGGGTTTGCCACCGATGCCGCCAACGGCATCAAGAACCCGTTGGGGACGTTGGTGGAGTAGATCGCGTCCGGCAGCTCCACCTTGCCGGCCAGATAATGAGCGATACCGGTGATCTTTTCGTCGCTGCTGATGCCGTATTTGGCGCGCATCTCCGACTTGCGCAGGTCGCAGTCGATCAAAAGCACCCGGCTGCCCACTTCCGCCATCATCCGCCACAGCTGCATGGTGATAAAGCTCTTGCCTTCGTTGGGCACGCTGCTGGTGATCATCACGGTTTTGATCTGATCCCCGCAGAAGCCCAGGTTCACCCGCAGCTGGTTGACCGCCTCTTCGATCTCAAAGGGCAGCTCGGGCAAATGCTGGATGGTCAAATGATTCATGTACACTCCCCCCTTTTACGCCTTTGCGCCCGCATCGGCGGGCTTGGCACGGTTCCGGGCTTTTTCCTGGGTGTGACGGCTGCGTCCTGCGCCGAAGCTGCCCTCCGGGATCACCGCCAGCGGCTGGACCCCAAAGTACCGGCTGATGTCCTCCGGCGTCACGAAGGAGTCATCCATCAGGTAGCGCACCACCAAAAATCCGCAGCAGGCCGCCGCAGCCAGCATGGCGCCCAACAGGGTGTTGCGGGTGTAGCTGGGACTGGATTTCTGCTCGGGGACCAGGGCGTCCTCGTAAATGTTGGGCGCCGGGCTCTCCATGATGCGCGGCAGGTGGACGCTCGCCTGATAGGCGATCTCGTTGGCAAGATCCGCAGCCAGCACCGGGTCAGGGCAGGTCACCGTGATCTCAAGGATGCGGGTGTCGGTGGGGTTGTTGATGCTGACCAGCGACGCCACCGCTTCCGGCTCCGCGTCCAGTTCCAGCGCTCCGACCACGTCCTCCATCAGCGGACGGCTGAGGAGCAGCTGCTGGTAATCCAGCGCCAGCTGGCTGCCCAGCTGCATGTCGTAGATGTCCACGATGGAATTGTAGGTGGCCGACGCCACGTACATCTTCGCTGTAGCCTGGTAAAGCGGCGTCACCAGAAAATATGTATAGGCAAAGGCCGCCGCGCCGCCCAGGATGATGCAGGCGATGATCTGGAGCGCATGGCCCCACAGCAGGTAGAACAGTTCCACCAGGTCGATCTCATCTTCCTGCTGCTCACGGACGGCCAGGGGCATCTGCCCGGGCCTGGTTTGTGTTTCGTTTTGACGTTCCATTGTCCCTCCGGTTGTCAGGTTGTTTTTTCTTGATAGAACAGCTGCAGGATCATCTGCTGCAGGCTGTCCTCGTCCAGGATATAGGCCACGTGTTCGCCTTCGATGGTGTTGGTCCCGTCGATGGTCAGTTCCGGCAGGCCCTGATAGTTCCGCAGCTTTTCCGCCAGGTCCAGGACGGTCTGGCTGCCGATGTTGGTCACCAGGTAATCGTTTACGGCATCCATGACCCGAACGACTTCCTCGTTGCTCAGGGCCAGCAGCTGGGGTTTCATGGCTTCCAGGTAGATCCGCTGGCGCTCCATCCGGGCCAGGTTGGTCTGGTCGTCCACGTCCTTGCGGGTGCGGACGAACTCAAAGGCCTGCTGGCCGTTCAGGGTGATGGTCTCGCCCTCCACCAGGGTGGGGTCCACGGCGGTGAAGTCGGATGTGATGGTCACCGTCACCCCGCCGATGGCGTCGTTGAAGAGGGCGATGCCGTCCATATTCAGGGCGGCGTATCCGTCGATGGGGGCGCCGCCCAGCAATCTGGACACGGCGTCTACGGTGTTCCGGCAGCTGTTGTTGGTGCCGTCGCCGTAGGCGTGGGCCAGGGCCAGCTGCTGGCGTTCGTAGCCGATCACGTCCCCCCGCAGGTCCAGGACCGGCACGTCCACCATGCTGTCCCGGTTGAGCCGCAGCATCTGCCAGGTCTGGGCCTCGTTGTCCAACACCAGCAGAAACTGGGCGTCGGCCTGGCCGCCGTTGTAGTTGCCCGGCCTGCTGGTCACCGGCCCGGTGACGTCGATGCCCATGAGCAGGTAGGCCTCCACCTGCTGCTTGGGGGTATAGACCGTGCCGTTCCAGGTGATGTCAGGCTGGCCACGGGATGCCGCGGCCGTGCCCCCGCCGCCCGGCGCATAGGCCTGGCGTTCCCACCGGCTGATCCCGAACAGGGCGGCCAACAGGACCAGCGCCAGCAGCGCGGCTGCGGCTGCCGCCCGCGCCGCATCCCGCCGGTGGACCCGGCTGTGATGGTAATCCGCGCGGTGATGATGATGTCTCACGGTTTATCTGCTCCACTCCCATCTTTGGACGGCCAGAACGGCGTTCTCGTCCATCTGGTTTAAAAAATCCTCGCCCAGCTTCCGCCGGATCACCGCCCGGCCTCCTTTCAGGTTGGGCGGGCGGGATGTCAGGTTATGACAGTCGCTGCCCAGCAGCGGCATTTGGGCCAGCTGCAGCAGGTCCAGGGCCAGCCGCCGGGTCTGCCAGCGGATCAGGCTGCCCGCGTTGACCTGCAGCCCGATGGGCAGCTGGGCCAGCCGCCTGAGCTGGCTGCGGTTGCTGCCGTTGAAGCAAAACCGCTCGGGATGCACCAGCACCACCTGATACCCGCAGTCCAGCGCCAGCGCTTCCACCGCCTCCACCTGGAGGTCGGTCCAGTCGGCAAAGGGCATTTCCAGCATGAGGGTCCGGGTGCCCTGGATGCACAGGGGCGACAAATCCTGTTCTTCCATGCGGGGAAAATAAGCGGCCTCCGCCGCCGGAAGTATTTGCGGCAAAGGTTCTTTGCTTTCCGCTATGGCAGCGGTCAGGCGCCCCATCGCCTCGCTCCGCCGGGCGCAGAAGTCCGGGATGCTGTTTTGCCTGGCGTAATAATGGGAGGTGGCGCAGATCGCGCCCACACCCTGTTCCTTCTCCTGCCGGAGGATCGCAAGGGAAACATCCACCGCTTCGCTTCCGTCATCCATTTCAGGCAGGACATGGCAATGTACATCCACAAGTGTCTTATCCTGCATGGAGCTGTTCGCCCCTTTCCACTTCATGCCAATTCATCCCAATGGCATCCAACAGGCGTTTTCGTTCATAACTCAAAGGTTTGCGGTTGGTTTTCTTCGCAATGGAAAACCGCCCTTTATAAGCGGCGCGCTGCCGGACGACCCAATATCCCAACCGTATCCCCTCAGGAGAAACATACTGGTAGGGGACGTTCAAATCTCCGTACTGTTGGAAATAACGTGCCGCAGCTTCATAGGCCCTCAGCCACTGGCGGTCGTTGCGGCCCTCCCACAGCATCCCGATGGCCTCCAGACGTGCGGCCTTATCCGCAGGAAGCTCGCCTTTCAAGTAGGCGATCCGTTGATTTTCCAGCCACGCTCCCAGCCGCAGCCCCGATTTGGTCACATAGTGTTTTGGGAATTCCAGGTTGCCGTATCGTTCATAATAGGCCGCCGCTTCGGCGTAACAGCGCTCCCAGCGGCTGTCCACCATACTCCAGACGATGCCAAGGGTTTCCAGCTCCTCTATTTGCTTCCGGGTCAGTGCACCAGTGCGGTAGCGGGTGCGGATATTCCGCACCCAATTTCCCAGAGCAAAGCTCTGATCGTCCCTGTAACCGGGCGGCACCTCCAAATCTCCATATCGCTGGTAGTAGCGCCGGGCTGCCTCCAGCCCCTTGGTCCAGGCCGTTTCGGAACGTGTCTCCCAGACCATCCCGATACTGTCCAGCCGCTCGATCTGCTGTTGGGTCAGTGTTCCGAAGGTGCGTTTCCCTTTTCGGATCTGCCGCTGGGTCTGGACCCAGTCGCCGAGGCTCAAGCCGCCCGGCGTCTTGTACCGCAGTGGGACTTTCAAATCCCCATGCTCAGCGTAATAAAGGCTGGCTGCTGCAAAGTAGTGGTCCCAGGTGGAGGACAGGCTGTTTTCCAGCCGCTCAAAGAGGATGCGGCAGTCGTGCAGCTGCTCAATCACCTCAAACCGTTTGGTGACGATCTTATCTCCTTCCCCGTTGGCATAGAGCCGCTGGACGGCAGCAATCATTTCTTTTTGCAGCCCCGAAATGCTGGACAGGCCTTCAAAATTGTTCACCACATCCAAAATCAAGGGAGCTGCCGTGGTACCCGCCGTCAGGGCCCGGCCGATCTGCTGTTTATAGATGATGGGCGACACGGTGGGCCGGAACAGGATCACGCCCGAGATACCTTCCACATGCACGCCCTCGTTGAGCATATCAATGCAGAACAGCAGTTTCAGGTGGTCGCTATCGTCCGCCTTGAAGGCTGCAAATTCTTTGCTGGCCTCCGGGTCGCTGGCATAGGTCTTGTAGACCTTGATGTTTTTATTTACATCCGCGAACCACTCCGGCACATGGGACGCCATCTCGTCCATATGCTCCTTGCCGGAACAAAAGACGATATATTTCCCACACGTTTGTGTGATATGCTTTGCAAATACCCGGTCCAGACCGTCGGCCTGCTCCAGCGCCCGACGAAGGGCTTCAAGATATTTCTGGTTAGCATCCTGGACGCCAGGGCTGCGCAGGCTGTCCACCCGGGCCTGGTATTTCGCCAGCTCGTTCTGGTACCGGAACACGGTAGTCACATATTTCGGCGCAGGCAAAATCCCCCGCACGATGGCTTCGCCCAGAGTCATTTCCGAAGCGATGTGGCCGTCGAACAGTTCTTCGGCCATATCTCGGTTGTTATCCAGATAACGAACATTGGTGGCGGTCAGCCCCAGCAGTTTGGCGTCGGGGCAGAGTTCCAGCAGTTCCCGCACCCTTTCGCCCCAGCGCTCCGCGCCTGCCCGGTGAAATTCGTCCATAATAATGTAGGCGGGATGCAGGGCAGCAATTTCCGCCAGCTGTTCTTTGGTGCAGAACAGGAGCCTGGCATAGGTGGCAAAACGGACGTTCCCCAGAGGAAAGTCCGGCGCCTGTTTTTGCAGGTTCTCGATCTGGGTCCGGAAGATATACTCGCTGGGGGACAGCCAAAGGAAAGCCGCATCGGGATGGTCCTCGATCAGCTTGAAAGCTATGTAGCTCTTGCCCGTCCCGGTGGGATGGACTACGGCCGCTTTGCCGTACTGCTCCAGCATGGCTGCGGCAGCCTGATACGCCCTTGCATTGTGTTCAAACAGGTGGAGCACCATCCACCTCACCCCCTTCCGCACCAAGGGGGTATCATCCATTCTGAAAATGGAGGATACCTTTTTGTTTTGGCTTGCCTATCATTGGTACAGAAATTTTATCACAGTTCCGCCAAGTTTGCAAGTGGCAAAACAGAAATTCATAGCCGGTCCGTCAGGATCTCCACCATTTCGGCAGATTTCTCTTCCGGTGTGGGGTGAATTTGCTGCAAAATAGCCTCATGGATACATAACTCCGCCGGATCAGCAGTCAGGGTGGAGGGTCAAACAAGGAGGCGTTTTTATGGCAAAACACGGCGAAAACATCCACAAACGGAAGGACGGACGCTGGGAGGGCCGCTATATCAAGGCACGGACCGACGGCCGAAAAGCTGTGTGGGGGTATATCTACGGCGCAACTTATACAGAGGTCCGGCAGCGGCTGATCCAAAAGAAGGCGGAGTGTGGGTTTTACCAGCTTTCCGGGAACGAGATGACCTTTGAAGAACTGGCCGGGCAGTGGCTGGCCTCGGCTTCCCTCCGTTTGAAAGAATCGACCCTTGTGCACTATCACTATACCTTGCAGCGTTATCTTTTTCCTGTGTTTGGCGAGTGGCAAGTGAAAAATTTCAGTGAGCGGTTGTTGGAGCAGGGTATGCTCCAGGTCATTGCACCAGCGGACCACAGACATCGGCCTTTGGGGGCGTCGTCTGCCCGGGAGTGCCTGACCATGCTGCGCCGCATCTGCAAATATGCCGCCCATCTGCGGCTCATCCGTCCCATGGAAATCTGTGTCAGTTTGCCGCAGACCAAAAGCGCCAAAATCCAGCCTCTTTCCAAAGAAGAACAGGCCAGGATAGAGCTGTTCATCTGCAAAGCGCCTACGGCTCGAAAAGTTGGACTGATGCTGCAAATGCAGCTGGGCCTGCGCATTGGAGAGGTGTGCGGCCTGCAATGGGGTGACTTTGACCTGAAAGCCGGCACTTTGACGGTACAGCGCACCGTCAGCCGCATCTCCACCCGAGACGGTCATACCAAAGTCGTCATCCAAAGCCCTAAAACAAGAAGTTCCCGTCGTGAGGTTCCCATTCCCCGCAATCTGATAAAGATGCTGCAAGGTTTAAGGGGCGATGCCGAACCGGAGGTCTGGTTCCTGTCCGGCAATGCAGAAAAGCCGGTGGAGCCCCGCTGTTACCGGAAAAGCATTCAAATTTACCTGCGCCAGGCCGCCGTCCGGAAGGTGCGGCCTCATACCCTCCGCCATACGTTTGCCACCACCTGCCTGCAGGCGGGATGCGACATCAAGACTTTGAGCGAGTTTCTTGGACATGCCAACCCCAACGTTACCCTGCAGCGGTATGTGCACTCCAACCTGCGGCAGATGCGGCTCGAGATCGACCGGATCTTTTCGCCGCTTTTCCGAGGGAGTCCGGTGTCAAAAAGGTGTAGCACGGCACGGTAAAACGCAGGCAGGAAGCGCGGATAGCGCCGCTGGTTCCTCCATTTTCAGAATGGAGGATACCTTTTTGTTGCATCTGGCACCCGGATAAGTCTATCACAGCGATATATTTGTTTGTTTCTCAATCTCAAAAAACACCGGCATTTTCTCCGCAGCAAGAGAAGAAGCCGTTTGTTTTCATGCAGTTTTTCTCTCACCCGCATTCTTATTGAGACAGCTGGATGAATTTAAAAAAGCCTTAAAGCCGGGCATATCAGCCGCACACCTTGTGTGCCGCAGCGCACTGTCCGCGCGAAGTCCCAGCGCACATGGTTTGCCCGGAAGATTCGTACCGGACGCCCCCTTGCAGACCGCGTCCGTCTATGTTAAAATTGTGCTGGATACACAAAATTGCATTCTGTTTTGTGTATTTAAGATTTTCATTTGGGACTTTTGCGCAAAATCCATCTTTGATTTTGTTGGATTTTACCGTCGCTCCCCTTGCGGGGAGCGTGGATAGAAATTATTGTACATAAAAAGCAACGCGGCAAGAAATATGTCGCTCCCCTCGCGGGGAGCGTGGATAGAAATGGGAAGCTCCTGCCCTGGGAGGCGTTTTTGGCTGATCTGCGCACCTTTCCGGCTGTCGCGCGGAGCGGCTCTTTCGGGCTGCCCTGACGGCAGGGCGGTCCCGCAGCCGGTGGGACAAGGCTTCCCGGCGGCCTCAAAGGCTCCGGCTCCCAAAATTTGGCCGAATGCAGCGTTTTGCCGCCCTGCCGCCTGCCATTTTTGGGAAGAAGCACCAGATTCCGGCACGGGTCCGGCGGCAGAAAGGGACGCAGCCGCCGGCTGCCGGCGTCCAAAACCGGCTGAAAAACGCTCCCCTGCCCCGCCTTCCAGCAGGGCCAGGCGAAAAAGCATTTGACAAATGCAGGAAAATGTGTATAATCATGTTCAGGTTGAAAACAAAGGCGTTTTGCCCCCGCAAAGGGGCGGAACGCCTTTTTATTTTGCCCTGCAATGCGGACGACAGGAGGAGATCCGATGATCAAACTGGACCATGTAAACAAATATTTTGGCGACCTTCATGTGCTGAAGGACGTGAACCTCGAGGTAAAAGAAGGCGAAAAGCTGGTCATCATCGGGCCGTCGGGCTCGGGCAAGTCCACCACGGTGCGCTGCATGAACTTTCTGGAGGAGCCCACCAGCGGCCACGTCTACATCGACGGCCGGGAGCTGACCCACAAAAACCGGACCCGTCTGGTGCGGGAGACCACTTCGATGGTGTTCCAGCAGTTCAACCTTTATCCCCACATGACGGTGCTCAAGAATCTGACGCTGGCGCCCATCAAGCTGCACCACAAGAGCAAGGCCGAGGCCGAGCAGACCGCCTTCCACTATCTGGAGGTGGTGGGCCTGGCGGACAAGGCGAACGCCTACCCCACCACCCTGTCCGGCGGCCAGCAGCAGCGGATCGCCATTGCCCGGGCCTTGTGCGCCCAGACCCGGATCATCCTGTTCGACGAGCCTACGTCGGCGCTGGACCCCGAGACCATCCAGGAAGTGCTGGACGTTATGATCCGCCTGGGCCGGGAGAAGAGCATCACCATGGTGGTGGTGACCCACGAGATGGGCTTTGCCCGGCAGGTGGCCGACCGGGTGGTCTTTATGGCCGACGGCCAGATCATCGAGGAGGGGCCGCCGGAGCACTTCTTCACCAACCCCAAAAACGAACGGGTCAAACAATTCCTGGGCAAGATCATCCGCTGAACCGCTCTTTGAGCCGAAGCCCCGCCCGGGGCCTCTGCTTTGAGATAGATACCATAGAGGGAGGAAATTCTGTTATGAAAAAGAAATGCAAAGCCCTGCTGGCAGGCCTGGTGTCCCTTGCGATGCTCACCGCCTGCGGCGCATCCGGCAGTTCCACCGCCGCTTCTCCGGCGGCCTCGTCCCCGGCGTCCGGCCCATCCGGCAGTTCCGCCGCGGCGTCCGACGCCGCCTGGCCTGAGGACGTGCAGGAGATCGTGGACCGCGGCGTGCTGCGGGTGGGCGTCAAGAACGCGGTGCCCGGTTTCGGTTACCAGGACCCGCTGACCAGCGAATACAGCGGCATGGAGATCGACCTGGCCAACCTGATCGCGGAGCACCTGGGCGTGGACGTGGAGTTCACCACCGTCACGGCGGCCACCCGCGGCGAGCTGCTGGACTCGGGCGACATTGACTGCGTCCTGGCCACCTTTACCATCACCGACGAGCGGAAAGAGACCTGGGACTTCACCACGCCTTACTACACCGACGCCGTCACCGTGCTGGTGGAGGATTCCAGCGGCATCACCGGCCTGGCCGATCTGATCGGCCGGACGGTGGGCGTCTCTTCCGGCTCCACCTCGGCCCGGGAACTGGTGCGGGCCATGGTGGAACAGGGCCTGGTGAGCGGCGACAATTTTGACCCCGACACCTTCGACGCCACCACCTGGACCGAGGGGGTCAGTTTCCACCAGTACGACGACTACCCCACCATTTCCACCGCCCTGAGCGCCGGCGAAGTGGACGCCTTCTGCGTGGACCGCTCCATCCTGGCCATCTACAAGACCGAGGGCCGCTCCTACATCCAGGATGCGTTCGCGCCCCAGGAGTACGGCATCGCCACCACCAAGGGCTCGGGCCTGTCCGAAGTCTGCGAGGAGCTGGTGACCACCTGGCTGTCCGACGGCACCATCGACGGGCTGATCGCCGAATACGGCCTGTAAACGCTTTGCTCCGCCGGGCGCCGGCATGAGGCGTCCGGCTTTTTATCAAAGGGCAGGAGCCGTGCAGAGGGGCCGCGCCCCTGTCCTTTGGTAAAAACGGAACCATAAGGAGGATGTGTATGGGAGGATTGTTTTCGCCCCAGGCATGGGCCATGGTGTGGGCCTACCGGGCCACGTTCCTGCACGGGCTGGGCAACACGGTCCAGCTGGCCGCGGTGGGGCTGGTGCTGGCGCTGGCGCTGGGGATGTGCTTCGGCCTGCTTTCCACCAGCGGCAAAAAGCCGCTGACCGCCCTGGCCAGGGTCTACGTCGAGTTTGTCCAGAACACGCCCCTGCTGCTGCAGATGTGCTTTTTGTATTACCTGCTGGCCTTTTCGGGCAACAGCCTCGGCATCCTGCCCACCGGCATGATCGCCCTGGGGGTCTACCACGGGGCTTATCTGTCCGAGGTGATCCGCGCCGGCATCCAGGCCATCCCCAGGGGGCAGTCGGAGGCGGCGCAGGCGCAGGGCTTCGGCTATCTGGGCCGGATGTATTACGTCATCCTGCCCCAGAGCGTCAAGATCATCCTGCCGCCCATGGTCAACCAGGTGGTGAACCTGATCAAGAACACCTCCTGCCTGTACATCGTGGGCGGCGCAGACCTGATCTCGGTGACCTACAACTTTGTCACCGGCGTCAACACCGGGGGCGCCTATGCGCCGGCTTACATCGTCAGCGGGCTGCTGTTCTTTGTGGTGTGCTTCCCCCTGTCCACCCTGGCCAGCGTCTGGGAGACTGCCCTCAAAAAGCGGGACGCCCGCACCACCGCCGCCCGGGTCAAGTGACGGCGCACAGGAAAGGAGAACGATAACATGGATACATGGAAGGCAAGCCTGTCCATCCTGCAAAACCCGGCGGTGGTGACCTATCTGCTCAAGGGGGTCGCCTTCACCCTGGTGATCTCGGTGGCGGCGGTGGCCCTGGGGCTGCTGCTGGGGTCGGTGCTGGCCCTGGCCCGCAACTACTGCACCCGGGGCCCGGCCCGGGTGTGCAAGTGGCTGGCGGTGGGGTACATCGAGCTGTTCCGCAACACCCCTCTGCTGCTGTGGATCTTCATCTGCCTGGTCTTTTTCCCGGTGCCGGAGCTGCTCTCCCGCCGGATGTTCGGGCTTTCGTCGGTGGAGGTCAAGCTGATGTTCAAGGCGGCGGTGGCGCTGATCCTGTTCACCTCCTCGGTCATCGCCGAGATCGTCCGGGGCGGCCTGAACGCAGTGCCCCAGGGCCAGTTTGAGGCCGGCCACGCCCAGGGCTTCGGCACGGTGCAGATCATGCTGTACATCGTGCTGCCCCAGGCCTACCGCAGCATCATCCCCACCCTGCTCAGCCAGGTCATCACCACCATCAAGGATTCTTCCTACCTGGCCAACGTGGCCGTCATCGAGCTGATGGCCCGCGTCAAGCAGATCATGAGCGCGGCGGGCCAGTACAACGGCCTGGGCACCACCAACGTGTCGGACGTGTTCGTGTTGTTCGGGTTTGCCTGCGCGGTCTATTTTGTCATCAATTTCGCGCTGTCCTGCCTGGTGCGCGCTGTGCAGAAGCACAAGCTCCAGGCGCAGCCCGCAGCCGTCTGAACCGGAGGAGGATACGCCATGAAGCAGTACGTCGTCACCATCTCGCGCCAGTTCGGCAGCATGGGCCGCTCCATCGCCCAGGCTCTGGCCCGGCAGCTGGACATCGACTTTTACGACCGGGACATCGTGGAGGAGACCGCCCGCCGCATGGGCCTGCCGGTGTCGGTGATCAGCGACACCGAAGAAACGGCCCAGTCCGTGTATTTCCGCCGGCTCTATCCCCTGGGCATGAGCGTGCCCAGCATCCGGGACGAGATCTTCCTGGTCCAGAAAAACATCATCCGGGACCTGGCGGCCCGAAGTTCCTGCATCGTGGTGGGCCGCTGCGGGGGCAGCATCCTGGCCGACCTGCCCAACCGCCTGGGGGTGTATGTCTACGCACCCTACAGCCGGCGGCTGCAGAACTGCACCCAAAAACTGGGCATGGACGAGGCCACCGCCTGCCGGATGATCCGGGAGGTGGACCGCGCCCGGGAGCTCTACCACCGGCGCTACTGCCCCGAGGTGAAGGACGTCTTTACCGATCACGACCTGATGCTGGACAGCAGCCGCTTCGGCGTCGAGGGCTCGGCCCGCCTGCTGGCCCACATCGCTCAAACCATGTTTGACGGGTGACCCAGCCGGGCGAAAAACCGCAAAACAAAACCATCCGGGCCCCCTGGGAGCGTTTGCCGCTCGCAAGGGGCCCGGATGTTGTGTTTTTTGTGGCGGGGGGGCCGTCCGGCGGAAGGGCTCAGCCTTTGTCCGCGCCGGAGGTGATGCCCGCCACGTAGAACTTCTGCATGATGATGAACAGCACCGAGATGGGGATGGACACCAGCACGCTGCCCGCGCAGAACAGGGCGAAGTAGTCGTTGACCAGGGTGCGGGACAGCATATTGTACAGGCCGATGGAGACGGTCCAGTCGGCGCTGATGCCCGAGTTCAGGATCATTTTGGCCATGACGAAGTCGGTCCAGGGGGTCATGAAGGAGTTGATGACGGTATAGACCAGAATCGGCTTGGACATGGGCAGCACCACATGGAAGAAGGTCTGCGCCTCGGACGCGCCGTCCAGCTTGGCCGCCTCCCGCAGGGAGACGGGCACCGTGTCAAAGAAGCCCTTGCAGATCAGGTACCCCAGCCCGGACGAGCCCGCGTAGACCATGATCAGACCGGCGTAGGAGTTGGTCAGGTCGAGGTAGCGCAGGACGAAGTAGACCGCGATCATGGCCAGCACGCCGGGGAACAGGTTGACGGTGACAGACAGGTTTTGCAGCAGCCGGCGGCTTTTGAACTTGCAGCAGCTCATGGCGTAAGCCACCATCACCACAAAGGCGGTGGAGATCACGCAGTTGAAGCAGGCCACCACAAAGGTGTTCATGAACCACTGGGGGAACTGCGCCACCGAGTCGGAGTGGAACAAGATGTCGATGTAGTTCTGGAAGGTATAGTGCTCGGGGAAAAAGGTGCGGAAGTTGATCCCCGCGTAGGTGGACAGGCTGGTGACCAGCAGCCACAGGATGGGCACCAGCCACACTACCGACAGCCCGATCAGCACCAGGTGCCGGACCGCGCCGTCCACGCCGCGCCGGATACGACCCATGCGCAGCTGTTTTTGGGTGTCCATGGTCTTTGCCTGCGTCATGAGAAAGCCGCCTCCTTCTTGTTGATGAACCGGAAGCACACCACCGTAAACACCGCACAGACGATGAATACCATGATGCCGATCACCGCCGCCATCTTGTAATTGTACTGTTCCTGGGTCAGGCGGAACAGCCATGTGACCAGCAGGTCCACCTCCTTGGCGCTGGAGGAGGCCATGGCCTGGTCGGTGGTGACATACACGTCCTGGGTCAGCAGGTAGATGACGTTGAAGTTATTGACGTTCTTAACAAAATCCGTCACCAGGGCCGGACCCTGGACGCTGAGCAGATAGGGCATTTTGATGTGAATAAACTGCTGCCAGGGGCTCGCACCGTCAATGCGGGCAGCCTCCAGCATATCGCTGGGAATGTTCATCAGTACGCCGGTGGCGATCAACATCTGATAGGGCACGCCCACCCAAATGTTGATGAGGATGATCATCACCTTGGCCCACGAAGCCTCGGTCAGGAAGGGGATGTGGTCCATCGTGGGGCTGAGGATGCCCACAGTGTGCAGGAAATCGGTCACGCCGATGTTGGACATCATGGTGTTGAAGATGCCGTTGTCCGAGAAGAAGTTGCGCACCAGCAGCAGAGTGACGAACTGGGGCACCGCGATGGTGACCATGAACAGCGTGCGCCACAGCTTGGGGAACTTGGTCTTTTTGTCGTTGATGAGCATCGCCAGGAAAACGCCGCCGAAGAAGGTGGTGAAGGTGGCGAAAAACGCCCAGACCAGCGTCCAGACCAGGATCTTGCCGAAGGCATAGCCAAAGGTGAGGGACAGGGACTGCCCGCCCCCGAACAGGGTGAAAAAGTTGGTCAGCCCCACCCATGTAAACAGGGCGTTGGGCGGCATGTGCTGCTGGTCGTAGTTGGTGAAGGCCACCGCGATCAGGATGAACAGCGGCACGATAGTGAACACTACCACGCCCAGCACCGGCAGGGTCAGCAGGGTGACGTAGAACTTTTCGTTCAGGAACATATGGATGTCCTGGACAAAGTTATTGGTCTTTTTGCCGGCCGCACGGATCTGCTGCAGCTGGAAATTGGAGATCACGACCCCCATGGCCGCCGCCAGCATGGACACGATGACCACCATGGCAATGACGCTCAGCAGCAGGATGGCAAAGGAGTTGTCGTAATCGTTGACTTCGTTTTTGAGGGTGAGAGGGTTGAACACCATCTCCATCTGCACGGTGCCCAGGGTGCCGAATTTGGTCAGGTTGGGCACCCCTGCCACGGCCAGATAGTAAAGCCCCAGCCCCTGTACCAGGGTGACCAGCAGCGCTTTGATCAGCTGGCCGTGGCCGATGTAGCCAAGGCCCCAGATCACAAAGGAGAGCTTGGTGAAGATGTCGCCCCGGATGAATGCCTGGCCGAACCGCTGTAAAAAGTTGGGTTCCTTGCCGCCTGCGCATACCGGCGGCTGGACAAGCACGGTCTGTGCCACAGAGATCGCTCCTTTCTGCAAATATCAGTTCCTTCTCCCTTTGCCCCAGGGTGTACCTGGGCATCCAAAACGTCGGATCCTTCGCCGGAAAAGCGTGCTTTCCCGGCAGACGGGAGCTTTCAGGTATGCCCCAGGGCAGACGCCGCAAAAAGCGTGGAGACGGCGTCTGCCCCCAAGGCGTGCAAAAAGGAGAAGGGAGGACAGCGAAATGTTTTACTGGGCGACCGGCGCGGTGATGCCTGCCACAGCATCATCCACCAGCTGCTGTGTGGTTTTGCCCTGGGTATCGCCGGAGGCAAGGATCTGGCCCAGGCTGGCGGCAGGGTCCCAATAGTTGGCGCCCACCCGCTGCAGGTCGGCAAAATCGCTCTGGGCGGCCAGGGCGGCGATGGCCGGGGCGGCCTGGACCTCGTCGGAGGCGTTGACGTTGATGTTGGAGGGGCCCAGGTTGCGGTCGTTGAAGCGCTTGAGCTGGTTTTCCTCATTGGTGATGTAATCGGCCAGCATCATGGCCACGCCCACGTTGGCGCTGTGAGGGTTGACGCCCACCAGCTTGTAGCCCGAGAAGGAGCCCATCTGGACCTGCTCGCCGTTCATGGTGTAGGTGGGCAGCTTGGTGGCCTGGTAGTTGTCGCCCCAGGACTCCTGGGCTGTGGTGGCGTTCCAGGTGCCGCTGATGGCGGCGCAGACGCTGCCGTCCACGATGCCCGAGACAATGTCCGCATCCGGGGCGTTGCGGAAGGCGCTGTTGGACGCAATGTCCAGCACGGCCTGGGCCACATCGGCGCCGGGCGCCTCGTTCCAGTCGCAGACGGTGTTGACGCCGTCATCGGCCAAGGTGGCGGTCAGGCCAGCCCCGGCAAAGAAACTGTAAATGTACCAGCCGTCGTTCAGGGTCATGTCAAAGATGCGGCCGGCCGCGGCGGCTGCCGCCAGGATGCCGTCCACGCTCTGGGCGTCATCGGGGGTGATGACGCTGCCGTCGTAGTAGAGGAAATAGCCGTTGTCGGCGGTCATGGGGTAGGCGTAGAGGGTGCCGTTCAAAGAGGCCGCCTCCACCGAGCCCTCCAGGTTGCGGCTTCTGATGTCGTCGGCGTTCAGCAGCACCTCCTGCAGGGCGCCCGCCGCCACCAGCTCGTTCAGCTGGTCGTCCGCAAAGGCAAAGACGTCGGCTGCGGCGGTGGGGTCCACCAGGATGTTGTCCTTGGCGTCCGCCTCCGAGCAGGCGCCGATGTTGATGGTGACGTTGCCCTTGTCGGCGTTGGCCTCGATGAAGGCGTCGGCCATTTCACGGAGCATGGCCTGATCCTCTTCGGCGCCCCACATGGTCAGCTCCACGTCGCCCCAGCTCTCGGCGGCCGCAGCGGCCCCGCTGTCCGCTGCGACCGTGCTGCCGGCAGCGGAAGAGGCCGTGCTGCTCGACGAGCCGCCGCAGGCGGTCAGCACGCCGGCCGCAGTCACAGCGCCCGCAGCAGCGAGGAATTGACGGCGGGAAATCAGCTTTTTCATAGTGCATCTTCTCCTTTTTCTCAGTCTGGAAATCTTTTCGAGGAGCTTTTGTTGCGTTCGTTGCGCAACCAAACTCTTTCTCTTGCGCAACTATAGAATATCGCAGTTCCTTGTGATAGTCAATGTACAGTTTTAACGATATTGTTAGGAATATTATAGGCGATTTGCACAACTCCGCAGATTTTCGCCGTTTGCTTTCGCGCAACTAAGCGCAACATCCGCTTTTGCCCATCAAAAAATCCCATCCGGCGTGCTTTTACCGGATGGGACAGACTGCCAAAAAGTCCCGTCCAGCCGACATGTGCGGATGGACGGGACACATACAGGGAAATTGAGCGCTGAGAGTGTGCGAGCCGCCTTGCGGCGAGTGCGCGGTTCAGCGCTCAATATAAGTCTTGCCTTTTTGCAC
>DXBJ01000041.1 GCA_019116585.1 Candidatus Faecalibacterium gallistercoris
TGCCCATTACCGATTCTGCTTGCTTTGTCACACGAGTATCCCTCTGGGGGTCTCAACCTGCGTCAACCGAACGCTGCAATGAGATGGCGGAGAACAGTTTGCGCGTACGAGCTTGGCAGCTCAAGCAAGGCGTCGTTCTCTCAGCACATCTTCATTGTAGCTTAGGTTTGGGCATCTGCATAGCTCACTGGCTGTGAGCTTTCTGGAGCCAACACAATTGTAGCAAGCAGGGCTTGCTGGTACCAAATATTCCAGCAAGCAATTCGCCTGGCTATCCACTTTGCCAGACGATACTTGTTGGGGCTCGCCCCAAACCCCATGGAACGCAGAAGTTCTTTCTGCGGCTGCGCGTTTCTGTGGAACGCTTTTCTATTTCCGCACAAGTGAAAAGCACGCCAAAGACCGGTGTAGAATCAGGCCTTTGGTGTGCTTCTTTTATAGGTTCTGCTGGCGGTTCTGTGTACAAAGGTATTGCAGCCATCAACAGGCTGGACTGATTTTCAGACAAAAGCCGGAACGGCTGCAAGCTATGATGGATATTTTTACCTTCGGCTATGATCACGCTGGTTTTTACGCCGGTCTGTGTGCGCTCTGTTTTACCCTTCGCGTTCCCGATTGACACGTCTGTCGACCTCTGACCTCTGGTAAGATAAATTGGAAAAAAACATGGGCGTAATGTCAGAACAATGTAAAGAGGGAAAGAAGTATGTTACAGGTAGCGGTGTACGATCCGCTCCGATTTTTGCCGGCAGGAACACACTGCCCTAAAACGACTGCTGAGAGACCCGCATAAAAACCTGCTGTTCCTGACGGGCGCTGCCCAGAAAGACGCCCCGCTCGATGGGGCAGTCCCCAAAATCCCGGCCTGCGCCGAAGCGCAGATAGCTTTCGTCGGTCCATTGCAGGCGGGTGGGGTCGATGCCGGTCCAAAGGCCGTCCAGCCACACCTCGCACCAGGCGTGGCTGACCCCTTCCCCCTGGGGCAGGCCGTTCACATAGCGGGCGGCCAGCCCGGCCTGGCGGGCCAGCGCCAGATAGACGTGGGCGAAGTCCTGGCAGACGCCCCGCCCATTGTGGAACGCCTGGGCCGCCGTGGTGGCCACGCCGGTGGCGCCGGGCGCATAGGTCAGGCGGCTGTGCACCGCCCGGGCCAGAGCCCAGGCCCGCTGGCGGGGCGTCTCGGGCAGGGGCAGCGCCGCCAGCCAGTCCAGCATTTCGGGGCTGGGGCGGGTAAAGGCCGACGGAAGGCAGAAGAGAGGGCTGCGGCGGGTGAGCTGCCGCCCGGACAGGTCCATCCGGGCTGTGCCGCACACGCCGTAGCAAAAATGGTCGTGGGGGCCGTCGATGCGGCCTGCCTGCAGCAGGTTGCCAAAACTGTCCTGCTGCACCGTATACGGCACGGGTGGGTCCAGGGTTAGGGTCGCGCTCACGATCTGCTGCCCGGGCAAGCTGGGCGGCATACAGCGCAATACAAAGATATGCCGGGTCACCGGCGCGCTGAAGGTCAAGCGGATCTCGTAGGAAAAGCGCAGCGTCCTGCTCATAGAACGAACAGCCCCTCCACGGCAGCCAGCAGAGCCTGGGGCTCCGCGGGCCGCTCTTCCAAAGCCTGCCGTTCGATGAGCGCCAGGGCGTCGGGCTGCGGGGCCAGGCCGGTCTTGTACAGCCGGTTGAGCAGCTTGCGCAGCTCCCGATCCACAAACTGGGGCTGCAGGCCCAGCCGCAGCATCAGGCTGAGCCGCTCCACCAGGCCCCCGGTCTTGGTAACGTTGCGGACGTTCTCGGCCTCCACCGTGTCGTCAAAGCTGCCGCGAAACGCCATGATGTCGTCCAGCACCCACTGCAGCTCTACCGCGGGCGCCTCGCTGCGGGCGGCCAGATCCATGGCGGACTGGGCCATTTGCAGGTACGCCAGGGTGGGCGAGGTGATGGTCTCCCGCAGGGTCATACCGTTGCCCAGCATGGCGTCGACGCAGCTGCGTACCGAGGCGGGGTCCGCCGCGTCAAACAGGTAGCGCCGGCAGAATGCTTCCTCGCTCTCGTAGGGGCACGGGATGCCCATCCGGCGGCAGAAGTCCTGATAGGGGACGGGCTGGCCGTCGATCCGGGCGTCCAGCTTCTGCATCATATACCGGATGGAGCCATAAGCCCGCGAGGTGTAGCGGCCCAGCCAAAACAGGCGGTTCTGTTTGCTCAGCGTGACAGTATCCATGTATCTTTAAAGCCTCCTCCCTGCGAAGAATTCACGATAAAGCTGTCCGGGTTGCGGGAAAAGCGGGTCAGCCCGCTGGGCCAGACCAGGGTCTCGCCGGCCCCCGAGAGGACAAAGGCACGCAGGTCCGCCTTGCGCTCTACCCTTTGCCCCTGGTCCATGATGGGCAGGTCTTGAAAATCGATCACTTCCTGCGCGATGAACCGCCGGGGGTTTGCCAGGATCGTGTCCCGCAGGTCCGCCCGCTGGGCCTGGGTCAGCTTGCTGCCGAACACCACCCCGTAGCCGCCCGCCTCCGCCACATCCTTGACCACCAGGGTGTCCAGATGGTCCAGGATATACGCCTGGCCGTCGGGCTCGATGGGCAGGTAGGTGGGCGCGTTGGCAAGGATCGGTTCTTCGCCCAGATAGTAGCGGATCATTTTGGGCACAAAGAAATAGATGCCCTTGTCGTCCGCCGCGCCGTTGCCAAACGCATTCAAAACGGCTACGTTGCCCGCCCGGTAGGCTGCCATCAGGTTGGGGATGCCGATCAGGGAACCCGGCTCAAAGCAGAGGGGGTCCATGTACTCGTCCGACACCCGGCGGTAAATCGCCCCCACCCGCTGGTCCCCCTGGGTGGAGCGGTAATAAAGGACATCCCACTGCACATACAGATCCCTGGCCTCCGCCAGCATGGCGCCCGACTGCTCGGCCAGATAGGAGTGTTCAAAGTAGGCGGCGTTGTACCGCCCCGGAGTGAACTGCTGCTCATGCCGGATCAGATCGTCCATTCCAAAAACTCCTCCTTACACGCAAACGGCAGAGACCTGCCGTCAAGGTACAAACAAGCGCCGCTCCCCGCTCAAAAAGGATGCAGCGCGACGCCGGCCGCCGGCAGAGCGGCCCGCAGCCTGCGGACAAAGCGCAGGGCCTTGGGCTGGTCGCCGTGGACGCAGACCGAGTCCGCCTGCAGCGGGATCACCGTGCCGTCGCAGGCGGGGACGGCGCCCTCCTGCACCATCCGCAGCACCCGGGCGATCGCTTGGTTCTCGTCCTCAATCAGGGACCCCGGCTCCCCCCGGGGCACCAGGGCGCCGTCCGGGCGGTAGCCCCGGTCGGCAAAGACCTCGCAGGCCACAGGCAGGCCGATGGCCCGGGCCGCCGCCACCATTTCGCTGCCCGACAGGGCCAGCAGCACCGCCCCGGGGGCGGCCGCCTGCACCGCCCGACAGATCGCGTCCGCCAGAGGGCGGTCCCGGGCCGCCATGTTGTACAGCGCCCCGTGGGGCTTGACGTGGTGCAGGGGCACGCCCGCTTCCCGGCAGAAGGCCTGCAGCGCCCCGACCTGATAGGCCACACAGTCGGCGGCCTCCGCCGGAGCGATCTGCATCCTCCGGCGGCCAAAGCCGGCCAGGTCGGGCAGGCCAGGGTGGGCCCCCACCTGCACCCCATACTTTTGGCACAGCAGGACGCTGCGGTGCATGACCGTGGGGTCCCCGGCGTGGTAGCCGCAGGCGATGTTGGCCGAGGTGATGTAGGGGATGACCTCCTCGTCGTTGCCGATGGTGTAAGCGCCAAAGCTCTCCCCCAGGTCGCAGTTGAGATCGATGGACCAAAGCATAGGGAACTCCCTCCTTTCACAGCCGGAGCGCGGCGTTGGTCACGTCGGTGATGAACATATGCCCCGGTGCGTGGGTGATGCAGAAGTCCGGCCGGGAGGCCATGACCGCCGCCTGGGGCGTGACGCCGCAGGGCCAGAACACCGGCACCTCGCCGGGGCGGATGGTCACGGCGTCCCCGTAGTCGGGGTGCGCCAGGTCCCGGATGCCAATGGCCTCCGGGAAACCGATCTGCACCGGCATGCCGTGGACCCGGGGCATCCCCGCGGTGACGGCCACCGCGGCAGGCACCAGGCGGTGCGGGATGGGCCGCATGCTCACCACCAGGTTGCCGTGAAAGATCCCCGCCGGGGCGCAGGGGATGCTGGTGTTGTACATGGGCACGTTGACCCCCTCCTCGATCTGGCGCACCGGGATGCCGGCCTCCAGCAGCGCACTCTCAAACGAGAAGCTGCACCCGATCAGAAAACTGACCAGGTCCGGGCGCGCGTCGAAGAGGTCGGAGACGTTGACAGGTTCATCCGTCAGTTTCCCTTTGATATAGACCCGGTAGCGGGGCAGGTCGGCGGCAATGTCGCTGCCCGGCGCGGACCGGGCGAAGGTGCGGCTGCCGGCGTCCGCCACTTCCAGCAGGGGGCAGGCTTTGGGGTTGCGCTGGCAGAACAGCAGAAAGTCCCAGGCCAGGGCTTTGGGCAGCACCACCAGGTTCCCCTGGGCATAGCCGGGGCACAGGCCGGTGGTGGGGCCGCTGAATTCGCCCCGCCGGATGAGGCTGCGGACCGCGGCGGGAGACAGGGAAGCCAGAGCGGATCGGTCGTTCAAATCGGGTCACTCCTTTCGGATGGGGTCCAGCCGCGCCCGCACCTGCTGCAGGCAGGCGGCCTGCGCGCGTGCGGCCGCAACGGCGCTGGCAGGGTCGGTCAGGGTAAAGGCCACCTCCTGCCCCGGGCGCAGTTGGGCCAGGGCCGGCAGGTCGGCGCCGATGACCGTGGCGATCTTGGCATAGCCGCCGGTGGATTGATGGTCGGCCAGCATGACCATGGGCTGTCCGCTGCCGGACACCTGCACCGAGCCGCTGACGATGCCGTCCGAGAGGATGTCTGCCCCGGCCGCCGTCTCGATGGCGGGGCCCTGCAGCTTGCAGGCCATCCGGCTGCAATCCGATGTCAAGCGGTACACGCCGTGGGTGAAGGCCTGCTGCCCGGCCGGCGTAAAAGCCTGCCACTGGGGGCCGGGCACCGCCCGCAGCAGAGGGATCTGCCGGCCGCCGGTCCAGCGCCACAGCCGGTGGCCCCGGCGGGCGGCCGCATCCTCCAGGGGGCGGTCTGCCCGCAGCGAACGGATCTTTTTCCACCAGAGGGCGGCCAGGCTGCCGCGCTCCGTCAGGGGCAGCAGGTCGCCGGCTTTCAGGGCCCGGCCTTCCAGCCCGCCCAGGCGGCAGGCCAGGTCGGTGGACCGGCTGCCCTGCACCGGGGGCACGGCCAGGCCGCCCCAGACGGCCAGATAGCTGCGCAGCCCCTCTTGGGCGGCGCCCACCGCCAGCACACTGCCGGTTTGGGCGTACAGCGGGGCATAAAACGGGACCGGCTTGCCGTCCAGCACGGCGGGCGCTTCGGCCCCGGTCAGGGCGAACACGGCGGCGTGGGCAAACTGCAGCTGGGGCCCCTGCACGGTGGTCTCCAGCACCGCCGCGCCGGGGGCGTTGCCCACCAGCAGATTGGCCAGGCGGGCGGCGTAGGGGTCGGCCGCGCCGCAGCAGCGGTAGCCTTCGGCGGCGTGGCCGGCGCGGCCCAGATCCTGCACGGTGGTCAGGGGGCCGGCGGTCAGGACACGGATGCTCATGCCGTCCCCTCCTTTGCGGCCAGCCGGGCAAACTGCTCCGGCGTGATGGAAACGAAACGGATGCGGTCCCCGGCGGCGTAAAGAGGCGGCCGGTCCGGGGCGAACAGCCGCAGCGGGGTGCGGCCGATCAGCTGCCAGCCTCCCGGCGAAGCGACGGGATACACCCCCGTCTGCTCCCCGCCGATGCCCACCGACCCGGCGGGGATGGAGGTGCGGGGATTTTGCAGCCGCGGGATGAACAGGGCCGGGTCCAGCCCGCCCAGATACGGGAACCCCGGCAGAAAGCCCACCATATAAATGCGGTATTCCGGGGCGGTGTGCCGGCGGACGACCTCCTGCGGCGCGAGGCCGGCGTGCCGCGCCACCAGGGCCAGGTCGGGCCCAAACGCGCCCCCATAGCAGACGGGGATGGTCACCAGACGGCCGGCGTCGGCGGAGGCGGGGGCCAACCCTTCGGCCAGGGACGAGACGGCCTGCGCCACACGGTCGTAATCGGTTTGCAGGGGATCGTAGCGGATCAGCAGCGAAGCGAAGGCGGGCACCGTTTCCCCCAGGCCGGGGAGCCCTGCCGCCCGGACCGCGGCGTCCAGCGCAAAGACCTGTGCGCTGACCTCTTCCGAGATCTCCTGCCGGAACACCGCCAGCACGCCGCTGTCCCCCACCGGGAAAAGTGAAACAGACAAAGACGTCCCTCCTTTCGGCGTCAGCTGCGGTCAAAAAAGCCCTTGGCCAGCACCGGACCAAACCAGCGCTCGCTCTCGTGGGAGCGGTGGATGGCATAGCCGGTGCATTGGCGCATCAGGCTGACCACCCCCACGTTCATCCGGGTGTCAAAGCCGTCCACCCCCGGCAGCAGCGAGCCGGTCATGTCGATCATCCCGTTGCGGGACAGCACCCGCATCACCTCGCTCTCCATTTCCTCCCGGTGCAGGATGTTCATATCCTTTTTCAGGTAGGCCAGGGCCGCCATCAGGGCGTAGCAGCCCCAGTCGGAGCAGGTGGCGGTGATGACGTTGTCGGCGGTGGTGGCGCTGAGGATCCCGCCGCCGCAGCCGCAGCGGCACTCGCCCCCGGCGGTAAAGGGGACGTAGCGCCGGATGTGGGGGCCGATGGCCCCCATCCCGATCTCGTTGCCCAGATCCCCGATGGCGATGCTGAGGACGCCCCGGGCCCGCAGAGCCGTCCACAGCACGTCGCTCTTGGCCTGCAGGGCGCTGACGTCGTCGCCCATGGCGTTGTGATAGACGCCCCGGGCGTTGGCGCCGCAGGCCTCGACGGCGACGGCGGCGGCCGGCGGGCAGGCGTCCAGGAGCCGGCGGGCCTGCTCCGCCGCATCTGCCCGGTCTTTGGTAAAGGGCACGATGCCCACGCTCAGGGGCAGGCGCAGGGCCGCAGCCAGGTCCTGGTAACTGTGCAGCCCCACCACGTTGGCGCAGCGGCTGAACGCCTCCACGCTGTCCGGCGGACAGACGATCACCGGCTTTGCGTCAAAAGCCAGCACCAGGGCCCGCGCCAGCAGGATGGCGCTGACCGAGCCGTCCATCTCGGGCACCTGATGGGGCAGCAACACGAACCCCACCAGGATATACACCACGCCGCCCCGCTCCACCCGCCTGCAGAGGGCCTCGGCGGCGTGCATGGCCACAGGCTCTCCGGCAAAAGCCCGGGCCCCCGCATACAGGATGCGGCAGACCCCGTAGCCCCGGGGGTCCAGGGTCATCAGCGCGTCCAGATTTTCGCCTACATTGCGGCGTTCCAGTTCATCCCGTGTCATGGCAGGCCCCCTCAATCCAGCACCGACGTCTTGCCGGTGGCATCGTAATATTCCTGCAGCACGGCGTCCTGGATGGCCTTGAGGGCGGCAGGGTCTTTGCCGCCGGCGGGCCTGCCGTCCAGCTCGCAGGCGTGCAGGCAGAAGTTGGAGGAGGACGAGACGATGATCTCGTCCGCGTCCGCCAGCTGGGCCAGGGTGAAGGGTTTTTCCATCACCTGGATGCCCAGCCGGTAACAGGCCTGGATCATGTGGGTCTTGGCGATGCCCCGCAGGATCAGCTCGTCATTGGGGTGGGAGTAGAACACCCCGTCTTTCAGGATGGATACGTTGGAGTGGGCGCACTCGGTGACGATGCCGTCCCGGTGGAACACCGTCTCGTCTGCGCCGCAGCGCCGGGCCTCCTGGGCCGCCATCACGCTGGGCAGCAGGTTGAGGGTCTTGATGTTGCAGTGGTAAAAGCGGGTGTCCGGCCGGGTCACCAGCCGGATGGGCTGGTCGGGGTCCCGCAGGTGGTTGGGGCGGATCATCACCCACAGCTTGCCGGCCATGTCCTCGGCGTAGGTGTGGTCGCGGTTGGCGGCCCCCCGGGTGACCTGCCAGTAGACGAACTGGGTGGAGCCTTCCACCTTGGCCAGCAGCCGGGTCAACAGGGCCCCCAGCTCGGCTTTTTCCATCGGGATGTGGATGTCCAGCGCCCGGGCGCTGGTGTAAAAGCGGTCCAGATGGTCCTGCAGCAGGTACACGGTGCCGCACGCCCCCACGGCGGCGTCGTAGACGCCGTCCCCAAAAAAGTGGACACGGTCGTGGAAGGGGATTTTGACCTCCTCCGGCGTGCCCCAGACGCCGTCGTAGTAAGCAAGCTCATGGAACAGCATGGCAAATCACTCCTCTCCGTATCAAGCCAAACGGGCCTGGCCTCAGCCCCGGGGCAGCGCCACGCCGAACCGCAGGCAGAGATAGACCTCGATCAGGGAAACGCAGTTGTCCAGCCCCAGGGCGGCCGTATCCAGGCACAGGTCGTAGTTGGACAGGTCTTTCCACCGCCGGTCTGTATGGTAGGTGTAATAGTCGTTGCGGTATTTGTCCAGCCGGTCGATGTACCGACGGGCCTCGGCCTGGCTGATGCCCTGGCGCCCCATCTCCCGCCGGATGCGGTCCGGGTAGGGGGCGTCCAGAAAGACCGAGAGGACCCGGGGCCTGTCCCGCAGCACAAAATCCGCCGCCCGCCCCACGCAGACGTAGCTCTCCTGCTCCAGCAGCTTGCGCAGCACCTTGGCCTGATGGGCGAACAGGGCCCGGTCGGAGGTGAAGTTGCCGCTTTCCGGCGGGATGTCCACCCCGTCGTAGACGCTGCGGGAAACTTTGTACAGCAGGCTGCGGCGGGTGGTTTCGTCCGCCTGGGCAAACAGGGCCTCGTTGATGCCGCTGTCCTCCGAAGCAAGGCGCAGCAGCTTGCGGTCGTAAAAGTCGATACCGTAGTCGGCGGCCAGCTTGCGCCCGATGTAGCTTCCGCCGCCGCTGCCGCAGGTGCGGGTGATGGCAATGGCAAAATATCCCTCAGACATGGCTGTCCCTCCTCACTGGCCCAAATAGGCTTTTTTGACCCGGGCGTCGTCCAGCAGGGCCCGGGCGTCCCCCGACAGGGTGATGTGGCCGGTCTCCAGCACATAGGCCCGGCTGGAGATGGAAAGGGCCATCTGGGCGTTCTGCTCCACCAGCAGGATGGTGATGCCCTGGCGGTTGATCTCCTGGATGATGGCAAAGATCTCCTGCACCAGCAGGGGGGACAGGCCCATGGAGGGCTCGTCCATCAGGATCATTTTGGGCCTGGACATCAGGGCCCGGCCCACCGCCAGCATCTGCTGCTCGCCGCCCGACAGGGTGCCCGCCAGCTGGCGGCGGCGCTCTTTCAGGCGGGGGAAGCGGACGTATACCTCCTGCATGACGGACTCCATCCCGTCCGGATCGGCGTAAGCCCCCATTTCCAGGTTTTCTTCCACCGTCATCTCGGGGAAGATATGCCGGCCTTCCGGTACATGGGCCAGCTTCAGGCCGATGATCCGGCTGGGCACCGTCCGGCGCAGATCGTGGCCGTCAAAGGTGATGCTGCCGGCCGAAGCGGCCTCCAGCCCGCTGATGGTGCGCAGGGCGGTGGTCTTGCCGGCGCCGTTGGCCCCGATCAGGGAGACGATCTCGCCGTCCTTCACCGTCAGCGAGATGCCGTCCAGCGCCTGCACGGCGCCGTAGCTGACCTTCAGGTCCTTCACTTCAAGCATGGTCCTGCGCCTCCTTTGTCTGCCTGCCCAGATAGGCTTCGATGACCCGCGGGTCGTTGGCGATCTGCTGGGGGGTGCCTGCCGCAATGGTGGTGCCAAAGTCCAGCACCTGGATCCGCTGGCAGATCTTCATGACCAGGCTCATGTCGTGCTCGATCAGCAATACCGAAATGCCGAACCGGGTGCGGATGCAGTCGATGATCTTCAGCAGCTCCTCGGTCTCGGTGGGGTTCATGCCGGCGGCCGGCTCGTCCAGCAGCAATAACTTCATATCGGTGGCCAGAGCCCGGGCGATCTCCAGCCGCCGCTGCTGGCCATAGGGCAGGTTGTCCGCTTCCAGGTCCTCCTTGCCCGCCAGGTGGACCACCTCCAGCAGCTCTTTGGCCCGGGCGGTGACGGCGGCTTCCTGTTCCCAATAGGCCCGGGTGCGGAGGATGGCCTGGGGCAGGCCGTATGTGAGCTGGTCCAGCATGGCGGCCTTGACGTTCTCGATGACCGACATCTTTTTGAACAGCCGGATGTTCTGGAAGGTGCGGGCGATGCCCGCATGGACGATCTGGTGGGTCTTTTTGCCGTTCATCCGCTGGCCGCACAGATAGAAGGAGCCTTCGGTGGGGCGGTAGACCCCGGTGATCAGGTTGAACACGGTGGTCTTGCCGGCGCCGTTGGGGCCGATCAGCCCCACCAGCTCGGATTCCCCGATCTCGATGCTGAAGTCGTCCACCGCCTTCAGGCCATTGAACTGGATGCCCAGATTCTGCGCTTTCAGGACGGGGGTCTTTTTGTCGGCAGTCATAGGTCACACCCCTTTCTCCGGGACGGCGCCGGCTTTGGGCGCGCCGCCGCGGGGCTTGCCGGCGCCGGCCAGCAGGCGGCTGAGGGAGAACTCCCAGCGGCCGAAGATGCCGCCCGGACGGAACAGCATGACCAGCACCAGCACCACCGAGTAGCCCAGCATCCGGTAGGTGGAGAACTGGCGCATCAGCTCGGGCAGGGCCGAGAGGAAGGCCGCCCCGATGATGGAGCCGGTGAGGGAGCCGGTGCCGCCGATGATGACTTCGCTGAGCAGCTCGGCGGAATAGTTGAAATCGAAGTTGGTGGGGATCATGGCCGTCATGTAGTGGGCGTAAATGGCGCCGCCGATCCCCGCGAAAAAGGAGGACACCGCAAAGGTGAGCACTTTATAAAACATAAAACGTGACGTTGATGCCCGAGGCCTCGGCCGCGATGTAATCCTCCCGGATGGCCTGCACCGTGCGCCCGAACTTGCTGCGGACGAACAGGAACATCACCGCCACACAGGCGACCATGATCCAGAAGGTGCGGCCAAAGGTGGACAGTTTGAGGATGCCGCTCATGGTGCGGCCCCCGCCGGTGATCGCAAAGTTGCAGAAGGCCACCCGGATGATCTCGGCAAAGGCCATGGTGACAATGGCCAGATAGTCCCCCCGCAGGCGCAGGGCGGGGATGCCCACCAGCACGCCGGCCAGGCCGGCCATCACCCCGCCGGCCAGCACCGCCACCAGCAGCAGGGCCAGATCGGACAGGCCCCGCCCGGCCAGCGCGCTGGACACAATGGCGGAGGTATAGGCACCCACCGACACAAAGCCCGCATGGCCGAGGGAGAACTCCCCCATAAAGCCCACCACCAGATTGAGGGAGGCCACCATGATGATGGTGTAGCAGGCGGTGGTGCACACCCCTTCCACGTAGGTGGTGGAACGTCCAAAGCCGTTGCAGGCGAACAGAGCGCTCAAAACCAGAAAGAGCGCCAGGACGCCGGCGGCGTTCAACAGGTAACTGAATGCGCGTTTTTGGGTCATGCCGCACACCTCCTCATACTTTCTCGCCGACGCTGCGGCCCAGGATGCCCGAAGGCTTGACCAGAAGGATCACGATCAGGGTGCCATAGGTGACGGCCTCGTACCACCCGGGGGCGAACAGGCGGACAAACACCTCGATCAGGCCGATCAGGATGCCGCCCAGCATGGCGCCGGGGATGACCCCGATGCCCCCCAGCACCGCCGCGATGAACGCTTTCATCCCCATGGTGGTGCCCATATCGTTGGTGACCCGGGGGTAGGTGGTACAGTACATCAGAGCGGCCACCGCCGCCAGGGCCGACCCGATGGCGAAGGTGATGGTGATGATGTGGTTGACGTGGATGCCCATCAGGGTGGAGGCGTCCCGGTCCTGCGGGACCGCGCGCATGGCTTTGCCCAGGCGGGTGTTCTTGACAAACAGCTGCAGGGCCAGCATGATGGCAAGACCGATGACGATGGTCAGCACCACGTTCAAAGAGACGGTGACCCCGGCCACCGTCACCGACGGCAGGGAGAAAATGCCCGAGACATTGTGGGGGCGGGAGCCGAACAGCACCATGGCCAGGTTCTGCAGGAAGATGCTCATGGCCAGGGCGGTGATGAGGGCGGACATGGGGCCGGCCTTGCGCACCGGACGGTAGGCAAAGGTCTCCACCAGGATCCCCACCAGGGCGCAGACGGCCACCGCCGCAAACACCGCCAGCCAGGCGGGCATGCCGGCCTGCACCATCAGGGGCACGGTGTAAAACAGGGTGTAGGCGCCGATCATGATAAAGTCGCCGTGGGCAAAGTTGATCATCCGGATGATGCCGTAGACCATGGTATAGCCTAGGGCGATCAGGGAGTAGGTGGCGCCCAGGTTCAGGCCGTTGATCAGAGATTGAAAAAACAGCGAAAAGCTCATGGAATTCTCCTTTCGGCAATGGGAAGCGCTCCTTGCAGGCCGCCCAAAAAGCAGCGGCACACAGCCGGAACCCAAAGCGTCTTTGCCGGCTGCGTGCCGCCGTTGGGAGAAGGAACGCGGATGGTCCGGCGCGGGGAGAGGAGCAGATCAGCCTTCCCGGCTGGCCACCACTTCGCCGTCAGGGCCCAGGGTCTCGAACCACTGCACCTGGCCGTCCACAAACGTATTGAAAACGATCTGCTTGGCGGGGTCGCCATTCTCGTCCAGGGTGAAGGTGCCGCCCACGCCGGTGAAGGTCATGCCGGTCATCCCCTCGACCAGGCTGGCGGTGTCGGTGCCGCCGCCCTCCTGGGCCGCCTGGTAGATCATATAAATGGCGTCGTAGTACAGCGAGGCGCAGGCGTTCAGGCTTTCGGTGCCGTAGAGCTCGGTGTATTTGGTGACGAAGTTGACCACCGCCTCCGAGGTGTCCTCGCTGGAATAGTGGTTGGTGAAATAGCAGTTTTCAAACTGCGCTTCCAGGCCGGTGGTGTCCGAGCTGTCCCAGCCGTCGCCGCCCATGATGGCCCCGGTAAAGCCGGCGCTGCGGGCCTGGCTGACCAGCAGCGGCACCGTATCCTGGAAGCAGGGGTAATAGAGGCACTCGGCCCCCGACGCCGCCACCTGGGACACCTGGGACGAAAAATCGGTGTCGGTGGTGGTGCACTGGCCCTCGTAGGCCACCGTGATCCCGCTTGCCTCGCAGTTTTCGATGAAGGCGTCCTTCAGGCCGTTGGAGTAGTCGTCATCGTTGGCGTAGAGGACGGCCACGCTGCCATAGCCCTGGCTCTGGACAAACAGCGCCGCCATCCTGCCCTGATAGGGGTCGATGAAGCAGTCGCGGAACACGGTGGGGCGGTCGATGGTCACATCCACGTTGGTGGCGCCGGTGGCCACCAGAAGCATATCGTCCACGGCGGCCTGCTGGGCAATGGGCAGGGTGACGGTGGAGAAAAAGCTGCCCACCAGCGCTTCGGGCCCGTCGGCCATCACCAGGTTATAGGCGTTCATGGCCTGGCGGGCGTCCTGGGCATCGTCGGCGATCTGGCCGCCGTTGACGATCTCGATGGAATACGGTCCGCCGCTGCTGTTCAGCTCCTCCACGGCCATGTCCACCGCGTTCTGCGCGCCCTCGCCGTAAATGGCCGAGCCGCCCGTCATGGGGCCGATGACGCCGATGCGGATGACGCCGTCCTCCGCGGCCGCCGCCGAAGAAGCGGCTGCGCTTCCGGCAGACGATGCGGCAGAGCTGGACGCCGTGCCGCCGGTCTGCTGAGCGCTGGACGAGCAGCCGCCCAGAACTGCGGCGCCCACAGCGACCGAGCCGGCCACAGCACCGGCTTTGAGAAAACTGCGTCGGGAAATGCGCTTTTTCATGATGTGCCTCCTTGGGTTTGCTTCTTGCTCGATCATCTTTTTCCTGCTGCAAAAGGAAGAAAAGGCGCGCAGCGCCTGATTCCAGGACTGCACGCCTTTGTGTAGCTTGCGGCATGATAAAGCCGGGCCAAAACAGAAAAAGGAGCCGCATACCATCCTGGCAGGCGACTCCGTTGTCTGTTTTGTTTTGGTTGTTTGATGATGGCAGTATTATAGCATCACAGTAAAGTGAATGCAAGGGCTTTTTCGTATCACGGTCAAAATTTGTCCAAATGCAGATTTTGGCCTCTCCCTGCCCGCCATTTTTGGCAAGAAACACCATACTTGCCTCTGCCCTTACAGCCAAAGAGACACCTCCTGCAGGCTGCCCAAAAGTCCCATCCGGCCGACATGGTGCGAGGCCGCAAGGCCGAGTGCACGGTTCAGCGCTCAATTTTGTCCCCAAGGGGAAGGAATTTCTGTCCCGCGTATGCGGGCAGAAATGGGTTCCCCCTGGAGCGTGTCGTTTTTCGACACGAGGACAGGCTCCAAAGCCTGTCCCTTTTTTGCCTGCGTGGGTGGAATTTCCGCCACGTTCGTCCCGGTTGACAGATTGCCAACCATGGTTGCTTGCCAAATGCCGCGCCTTCTGGCATACTGGTGCTGCGGCCGCACCCTTTCCCTCACCGTCAGCACAAGGAGGCATACCATGCAATTCAACGAAAAGATCATCAGCCTGCGCAAGTCCATGGGCCTGTCCCAAGAAGAACTGGGCACCGAGCTGCACGTGTCACGTCAGACCATTTCCAAGTGGGAGTCTGCCCAGTCCTACCCGGACTTCCAGCGGCTGGTCCTGCTCAGCGACTACTTTGGCTTGACTTTGGACGAGCTGGTCCGGGACGTGGATGTGGCCGACGTGCGGGCCAAGAACGTCAACAATGAAAAGCTCGATTCCATTTACAGCGACATCAACTCCGCCAAGAAAACCAT
Source organism: Candidatus Faecalibacterium gallistercoris (assembly GCA_019116585.1). Classification (GTDB taxonomy): domain Bacteria; phylum Bacillota; class Clostridia; order Oscillospirales; family Ruminococcaceae; genus Faecalibacterium; species Faecalibacterium gallistercoris. The sequence continues at coordinate 14,818 of DXBJ01000041.1, forward strand.
CAAATGGCTTTATAACTGCTATCTCGTCGTAGGCGGCGGAATTGTCGCCCTGCTATTGTTCTTTGCGTTCAGCGCCGCTTTTGTCTGGTAAACAGCAGAACGCACAAAACCGGGAGGCCCCGCGCGGGAGCCTCCCGGTTTTTGCATAGCCGGCGCTCCGGCCGGACCCGCGGCCTTTCCGGCGTTTGACATTCACAAAAACCCTCTGTTTTTTGCTTCTTCGATCAGTTTGGGCTGGATTTGCGGATAGGTCCAATGTTCCACCAGACGGTCCGTGATCAGGATTTTCTCGATTTCACTTTGGATATTGGGCCCGCCGGTCACCGCATTTCTTTTTCAAACCGAAAGAAATAGTCGTTTTCCTCCGGGATGTTGCCTGTGGTTTCGCCGGTTTGATGCGGGTCCTTGTGCCTCGGTTCATCTTTTGTCACTCCAGATCGTGATTTTTCCGCCGGCGCGCTGCCGGCTTTGGGCCGCCGGGCGGCTCACTGTGCAAAGGCGCTGCCGGCCGTCCAGGGGCTGCCGGCGGCGTAGAGGGTGTGGCTGCGCAGGTAGTTGACCCAGGCGCCGTAGCCGTTGCCCGCCGACAGGTGGACCCCGTCCGGCGCGGCGCAGACCGCCTTCAGGTTGCCTTCACCGTCGGCCAGGGCCTCCCACAGGTCCAGATAGACGCAGCCCTTGCTGTCGGCCAGCTGGGCCAGCTGTTCGTTCACACGGCGGAGGTTATCGCTGGTCAGGCCGGGGCGCTCGGCGGCTGCCTCGGGGCGCACCGGCGGGATGGACTGGACATAGATGACGCAGTCGGGGCCCAGAGCCTCCCGCAAAGCGTCCAGCATGGCGCCGTAGTAGGTCAAAAAGCGCTCCTCGGCCCCGGCGGTGGTCAGGGTGTTGGTGCCCAGCAGGATATACAGCTTTTTGGGCTGGGCCGCCGCCAGCACGTCCAGGGCCACCTCGTCCCCGCGGGTCATGTGGCTGACCGTCATCCGGTTGACGATGGTGTCGGGGCCCGCCCCGATGTAGCCGCAGACCAGCGCACCCCCCAGGTTGATGTCGTAGTCGGTAAAGCCCACCGTCAGGCTGTCGCCCAGGAACGCCGCGTCCGCAAAATAGCTCAGGTCCACCTGGCCGGTGGCGGGCTGGCGGATGACGCTGCTGTCGTAGGCGCGGACGGTGTAGGCCCCCGGGCTCTGGCGGGCCGGGCCAAAGTCCAGCACCTCGGCCGCGGCGCCCCCCTCCCCCGGCTGCATGGGCAGGGGCGCCAAAATGCCCTCCACCGTGCCGCTGGGCTGGATGTCGGGCTGGGCGGGCGCGGCCTCCTCCTGAGCCGTCTGCAAAATGGCGGTGATGGCCAGGGACAGCAGCAGGATGGCTGCCACACAGGCCGCCCCTTTCAGTTTGCCGTATCTGCTCCGCTGCCGGGCCCGGCGGCGGGCGTAGTTGTATTCGTGTGAGATCCCCATGATAAAAACTCCAGGGGGCCGGCCTCTGCCCCGCCTGCGCGGGAGGGCGGGCGCCCCTTTTCCCCTTTCCGGCAGAGCGCCCCGCGGGCCGGGCGGCCGCACGCGGCGCGCGCCCTCTGCGGGACCGCTGCCCTGGTCGCTGCCGGGCGCCGGGCAGCCAAGGCCCCCGTCCGGCCGGATCGAGCGATCCTGAAATGCAAGTGTATTGATTTTATCATAAAATTTTTCACTCTGCAACCAAGTTGGGTCTTGCATACAACGCAAGAAACGGTTACAATAGATTCGGGACCAAATTCTGACAACCTGCCAAAAGGCGTTTCACAGCAAAATGTTTTTTTGTATGGATTTCAGGCTTTCGGGGTCCCGCCCGGGGCGGTGCAATGCAGGGCCCGCCCCGGCGCAAGCGATAGGCGCATAAAGATAAGAAGGAGCAAACCATGTCTAACAATGTGATCGTCGGCCAGTCCGGCGGCCCCACCGCCGTCATCAACTCCAGCCTGGCGGGGGTCTACAAGACTGCCCGCAGCCTGGGCGCTGGCAAAGTGTACGGGATGAAGTACGGCATCGAGGGCCTGCTCAAGGAAGAGATCGTGGACCTCGACATCCTGCTGGACGACCGGATGAGCATCGAGCTGCTCAAGCGGACCCCCTCCAGCTTTCTGGGCAGCTGCCGCTACAAGCTGCCCGACCCCGAGACGGACAGCGCGCCCTACGTCCAGCTGTTCACCCTCTTTGACAAGTATGGCATCTGCGCGGTGTTCTACATCGGCGGCAACGACTCGATGGACACCATCGCCAAGCTCAGCCGCTACGGCCAGAAAGTGGGCAGCCCGGTCCGCTTTATCGGCGTGCCCAAGACCATCGACAACGACCTGTGCCTGACCGACCACACCCCCGGCTACGGCTCGGCGGCCAAGTACATCGCCACCATCCTCAAGGAAGTGATCCGGGACTCGTCGGTCTACGACATCCGCAGCGTGACGGTGGCCGAGATCATGGGCCGCCACGCCGGCTGGCTGGCAGGCGCCGCCTGCCTGGCCTCCGGCGAGGACTGCGACGGCCCCGACCTGATCCTGCTGCCCGAGGTGCCCTTTGACCCCGAGGCGTTCCTGGCCCGGGTGGACGAGCTGCAAAGCCGGAAATCCAACGTCATCATCGCCGCCAGCGAGGGCGTCCGCACCGCCGACGGCACCTACCTGTGCGACCTGGTCTCCACGGCGGGCCAGCTGGACGCCTTTGGCCACAAGGCCATCCTCAGCGGCACCAGCCGGTACCTGTCCGAGCTGATCCACAAGCGGCTGGGCTGCAAGAGCCGGGCCATCGAGTTTTCCACCCTGCAGCGGTGCGCCAGCCACCTGGCCAGCCGCACCGACGTCACCGAGGCATACGCCGTGGGCGGCGCGGCAGCCGCCGCGGCCTTTGCGGGCGAGAGCGGCCGCATGATCGCCCTCAAGCGGATGAGCGGCTATCCCTACCAGTGCGTCACCGAGTCGGTGGACGTGCAGAAGGTGGCCAATCTGGAAAAGAAAGTGCCCCTGGACTGGATCACCCCCGACGGGATGCAGGTGACAGCCAGCTTTGAAGAGTATGCCCGCCCGCTGATCCTGGACGAGCTGACCCCCATCTATGTGAACGGCACCCCGCGCCACGTCCACCTGTAAGGCCCGGGCCCTCCCGGCTGCCGGCCGTCCACGATGCCCCCTGAAGTTCTTTCCCGGGCAGGCCCTGCCCGGCCAAGATAAATAAAACACAATGTAAAAGGAGAAAAGAATCATGGGAAAAAACGCGATCGTCGGACAGTCCGGCGGCCCCACTTCCGTCATCAACGCGAGTCTGGCCGGTGTCTTTGAAAGCTGCAAGAACCGCGGCGCAGAGACCGTCTACGGGATGCGCAACGGCGTGGCCGGCCTGCTGGAAGAGCGGGTGGTGGACCTTGGCACCCTGCTGAAGGATGACCTGGACATCGAACTGCTCAAGCGGACCCCCTCCAGCTTCCTGGGCAGCTGCCGCTACAAGCTGCCCGACTGGCACGAGGACGAAGCCGTCTACAAAAAGCTGTTCGCCATCCTGGAAAAGCTGAACATCGGCTACTTCTTCTACATTGGCGGCAACGACTCGATGGACACCATCGGCAAGCTGGCCGACTACGGCGCACGGACCGGCAGCGACATCCGCTTTATGGGCGTGCCCAAGACCATCGACAACGACCTGATGGTCACCGACCACACCCCCGGCTACGGCTCGGCGGCCAAGTACATCGGCGTCGTCATGAAGGAAGTCATCCGGGACGCCACCGTTTACGGCACCAAGTACGTCACCATCGTGGAGATCATGGGCCGCAACGCCGGCTGGCTGACCGCCGCCGCCGCCCTGGCCAAGGGCGACGACTGCGAGGGCGTGGACATGATCTGCCTGCCGGAGGTCCCCTTCCACGTGGACCGCTTTGTGGAAAAGGTCCGGGTCATGCAGGAAAAGAAGCCCAGCATCGTCATCGCCGTGTCCGAAGGCGTCAAGCTGGAGGACGGCCGCTACGTCTGCGAGCTGGCCGACGACGTCCACGCGGTGGACGCTTTCGGCCACAAGGCCCTGACCGGCACCGCCCGTTTCCTGGCCAACACGGTGGCCCGCGCCCTGGACACCAAGACCCGCTGCATCGAGCTGTCCACCCTGCAGCGCTGCGCCGGCCATCTGACCAGCCGCACCGACATCACCGAGGCCTACCAGGTGGGCGGCGCGGCCGCCAAGGCTGCCTTTGAGGGCGTCACCGGCCAGATGGTGGCCCTGAAGCGGATCTCCAACAACCCCTACCAGTGCACCACCGAGCTGCACCCCATCAGCGAAGTGGCCAACCTGGAAAAGAAGGTGCCCCTCAGCTGGATGAACGAGAACCACACCCAGATGACCCACGAGTTCCTGGAGTACGCCCGGCCCCTGATCCAGGCCGAGCTGACCCCCCTCTACATCGCCGGCCTGCCCCACCACATCTACATGAAGTAAGCCGCCCGGGTCCCTGAAAAGATAAAACGGCTCCCTCGACCGTATCCACGGAAGAGGGAGCCGTTTTGATTTGTCTGCTGCTCAGAAGCCGCCGATGGCGGGGGCGCCGCCGGCCAGCTCCTCGGCGGTGAGGGGCTTGAGCGGGGGCTGGCCCGCCTTGTTGTCCAGCCGCTCCTTGGCCACGGCCAGCATCAGCTTGATGCGGTTTTCCTGGTTGACCTTGGTGGCGCTGGGGTCGTAGTCGATGGGGGTGATGTTGGCGGAGGGGTACAGCGCGCGGATCTTGTTCACCATCCCCTTGCCCACGATGTGGTTGGGCAGGCAGCCGAAGGGCTGGGCGCAGACGATGTTGGGATAGCCGCCCTGCACCAGCTCGATCATCTCGGCGGTCAGCAGCCAGCCCTCCCCCATCTTGGCCCCCAGGGAGATGACCCCTTTGGGCTTTTCGATCAGCTCCTTAAAGGGGCCGGGGGCGTAAAAGCCCGCGTTGGATATAGCCTTGAGCATGGCCCGCTCGATGCCGTCCAGCCAGTCCAGCAGGCGGTCGGAGCCAAACTTGAGGGCCCCGTTGCCGCCGTAGAGGACGTAGTCCTCCCCCATGTTGAAGATGCAGTACTGGCAAAAGCCCATCAGGCCGGGGAAGTTGACCTCGCACCCCTCCGACTCCAGAAACTTCTGCAGGTCGTTGTTGCCCAGGGGGCTGTATTTGACGTAGATCTCGCCCACGACGCCCACCTTGACCTTGGGCACCCGGGTCTTGGGGATGACGGCAAACTCCCGGGCGATGAGGGGGAAGGTGTGCTTCATTTCCCGGGCCGTGTAGCCCTTGCCGGCCAGCAGGGCCCGGCCCAGCCGGCCGATCCAGGTGTCCACCAGGCGGTCGGCGTCGCCGGGGTGGTCCTCGTAGGGGGCGATCTGGTTGCGCAGGGCGCACAGCATATCCCCGTAGAAGATGCAGGCCACCGCCTGCCGCAGCAGGGGCAGGTCCATCTGGAAGCCGCTGTCCTTCTCCAGGCCGGAAAAGTTCAGGCTGGCCACCGGAATCTGGGGGTAGCCCGCCTTGACCAGGGCCTTGCGCAGCAGGTGGATGTAGTTGGACGCGCGGCAGCCGCCGCCGGTCTGGGTGATCAGCAGGGCGGTATGGTCCAGGTCGTACCGGCCGCTGTTCAGCGCGTCGATGAACTGGCCGATGACCAGCAGCGCCGGGTAGCAGGTGTCGTTGTGGACGTATTTCAGGCCCAGCTGGGCCACCGCGCTGCCGCAGTTGCCCAGGATCTCGCACTTGTAGCCCTCGTGCTCCAGCGCGTATTTGAGCAGCCGGAACTGGGTCACCGCCATGTTGGGGATGAGGATGGTATGGGTCTTCTTCATCTCCTTGGTGAATTTGGGGTAATGGTATTCCACAGTTGCCCTCCTCTCATCAGCGGACGGCGGCGGGCTGGGCCGGCTGTTCCGCTTTGTGTTCGGCCTGCTTTTCCCGGGCCAGCTCGTCCCGCTCGTCCAGCGCTGCGAACAGGCTGCGCAGCCGGATGTTCACCGCGCCCAGGTTGGTGATCTCGTCGATCTTGAGCTGGGTGTACAGCTTGTTGCCCGCCTGCAGGATCTCGCGGGTCTCGTCGGTGGTGATGGCGTCCACGCCGCACCCGAAGCTGACCAGCTGCACCAGGTCCATATCAGGCTGGGCGGTGCAGTATTGGGCCGCGGCGTACAGCCGGCTGTGGTAGGTCCACTGGTTCAGGACGCTGGTGGGGAATTTTTCCACCCGGTCCGAGATGCTGTCCTCGGTGATGACCGCCGCGCCGTGCCGGACGATCAGCCGGTCGATGCCGTGGTTGACCTCGGGGTCCACATGATAGGGCCGCCCCGCCAGCACGATGATCCGCTTGCCCTGGCGGCGGGCCTCGGTGATGATCTCGCCGCCCCTGGCGCGGATCTTGGCCATGTGGCTGGCGTATTCGGCGTAGGCCGCGTCCGCCGCCTCCTGGACCTCCCGCTGGGAGATGCCGCCGAAGTACCTTGGCAGGATCTCTTTGGTCATCTTGCGCACAAAGTCCTTGGGGCGGTGGATGCCGATGTAGTCACAGATAAACTTCTTGCCCTCCAGCTCAGGGCAGTTGCCCAGCAGCACCTCGGGGTAATAGGCGACCACCGGGCAGTTGTAGTGGTTGTCCCCCAGGCCCTCGTCGATGTTGTAGGTCAGGCAGGGGTAGAAGATGGCGTCCAGCTGCATGGCGGCCAGGGCCTTGATGTGCCCGTGGCTGAGCTTGGCCGGGAAGCAGGCGGTGTCGCTGGGGATGGTGGCCTGGCCGGCGAGGTACAGCCCCCGGCTGGACACCGGGCTGACGTGGACCGCAAAGCCCAGCCTGGTCCAGAACGCGTGCCAGAAGGGCAGCAGCTCGTAAAAGTTGAGGCACAGGGGGATGCCGATGGAGCCCCGCTTGCCGGGCACCGGCTTGTAGGCGGCCAGCAGCTCCTGCTTGTAGGCATAGAGGTTGAGGGAGTTGTCCTCGCTCTTGCCGGTGACAGGCTTGTCGCAGCGGTTGCCCGAAATGTACTTGCGGCCGTCGGCAAAGGTGTTGACGGTCAGCTGGCAGTGGTTGCCGCAGGCGCCGCACTTGACGCTGACCACCTTCTGGCTGAAGGCCTCCAGCTCCTGCTGGTCCATCATGGAGGAGCGGCTCTGCCCCGCCTTATGGCTGCGGCGCAGGCCGAACAGGGCCGCGCCGTAGGCGCCCATCAGGCCGGCGATGTCGGGGCGGATGACCTCCACCCCCATCTCCTTTTCAAAGGCGCGCAGGACGGCCTCGTTGTAGAAGGTGCCGCCCTGGACCACGATCTTGCGGCCCAGCTCTTCGGGGCTGGAGGCGCGGATGACCTTGTACAGGGCGTTTTTGACCACGCTGATGGACAGGCCGGCGCTGATGTTCTCGATGCTGGCGCCGTCCTTCTGGGCCTGCTTGACCGAGCTGTTCATAAACACGGTGCAGCGGCTGCCCAGGTCCACCGGGCGGTCGGCAAACAGGCCCAGCGCGGCAAACTCCTTGACGTCGTAGCCCAGCGCCTGGGCAAAGGTCTGCAGGAAGCTGCCGCAGCCCGAAGAACAGGCCTCGTTCAAAAAGATGTTGCTGATGGCCCCGTCCTCGATCTTGAAGCACTTCATGTCCTGGCCGCCGATGTCGATGATGAAATCCACGTCGGGCATGAAATACTTGGCGGCGGTGAAGTGGGCCACCGTCTCCACCAGGCCGTAATCGCAGCGGAAGGCGTTTTTGACCAGGTCCTCGCCGTAGCCGGTGGTGGTCACACTGGCCACCTGCAGGCCGGGGTGGCCGCGGTAGATCTTCAGCAGCTGGTCCCGGATCAGGGGCAGCGGGTTGCCCAGATTGGGCTGGTAGTTGGTGTAGAGGATGCGGCTCTGCTCGTCCACCACCACCAGCTTGACGGTGGTGGAGCCCGAGTCGATGCCGATGTGGACCGGCCCGCACTGGGCCCCGAAGGGGACGCAGGGCACGCTGTGGGACATATGCCGGGCGTGGAACGCCTCGTACTCCTCCCGGCTGGCAAAGAGGGGCGGCTCGCTGGCATAGGTGGCGGTGGCGGCGTAGCGGTCCAGGGCCGAGGCCACCTCGGACAGGCAGAACGCCTTGTCGGCGTAGAGGGCCGCGCCCAGCGCCACGTACAGCAGGCTGTGCTCGGGGCACTTGCCGGTGACCCCCAGCGCCTCGTCAAAGCTCTGGCGCAGCACCGAGCTGAAGGTCAGCGGCCCGCCCAGATAAAGGATGTTGCCCTGGATGGGGCGGCCCTGGGCCAGGCCGGCGATGGTCTGGCTGACCACCGCCTTGTAGATGCTGGCGGCGATGTCCTCAGCCCGGGCGCCCTGGTTGATGAGGGGCTGCACGTCGCTCTTGGCGAACACGCCGCAGCGGGAGGCGATGGTGTAGGTGCGCTGGGCGCCCTCCGCCGCACGGTTCATCTCGTCGGCGCTCATCTTCAGCAGGGTGGCCATCTGGTCGATGAAGGCGCCGGTGCCGCCGGCGCAGCTGCCGTTCATCCGCACCTCGGTGCCGCCGGTGAGGAAGAGGATCTTGGCGTCCTCGCCTCCCAGCTCGATCACGCAGTCGGTCTCAGGCACGAACCGTTTGACTGCCACCCGGGTGGAGAAAACTTCCTGCACAAAGGGCACGCCGCAGCTTTCGGCCAGGCCCATGCCCGCCGAGCCGGAAATGCTCAGCAGCGCCTGGGCGCCGTGGAGATACTCGCTGTCGATCCGGCACAGCAGCTCCTGCGCTTTTTCCAAAATATGGCTGTAATGACGCTCATAGGTCGAATACAGCAGGTTTTCCTGTTCATCCAGCACGGCGCATTTGATGGTCGTGCTGCCAATATCAAGACCAACTCTCAAGTTTTGATCCTCCTGCAAGGAAATGGTCCGGCAGGGCCTCAGGATGCAGCAGAAAGCGCCCCAGCGCTGTCCCATTCTGCCCAAAAAGCGCTCCTGCACGTCGCGCCTGGATCTTCCGGGGAACGGTCCAGCCTGTTTGCTGTTCCCGATACGCCCTGACACGCCCTGCCGGCTGTCGCAAAATTGTTGGATGGCAAACAGTATCATTTGTTCACATACGGTTTCATTATATCGTATTTTTCCACGATATGCAATCCACCGCCTCTATTTTACACGAAAAAAACAGTTTATCTGGCAACAAAAAGCAAACATTCTGTGAATGACGCCCGTTCCGGCGGGATTTTTGGGGCAAAATGCTTGCGTTTTCGGCCCGGATGCAGTATCCTAGAGGCAGTTCTCCTTCCGCCGGCCCCGATGCCGACACATTTCACCACATTTTAAGCGTTGCATCAAGAGGGGCATCTCATTAAAATAAAAGTAAAGTTCTTTAAATTTTCATTTCGTCACGCCTGATCGTGCGGCAGATCGAAACAATGGTTATTTGCGGGAGGAGAATGTGAACCATGATAGCACACGCGTCATTGACCAGGGAATTTTCTGCCATCGAGCCGTTGCAGCGGCCTTACCTGCTGACATATGAGTTGGACGAGGCGGACGGCGGCTGCCGGCTGACCTTGTCCCGCACAGGCGAAACGGCCTGCCGCGACAGCCTGGTCCTGGATGCGCCGCCCCTGTTCTGCTACTCGGTCCTGCGTTACCTGTATGAAAATGCGGTCCAGCCGGAAATTTGGCGGGACGTGGTGGCCGAGTGTTATCCTGCGGCTGCGCGGCTGGCCGGAAAGGGCGTGCTGCCGGGTGAATGACGCATCGTACAGCGGCCGGCCGTGGGTGGCCATTGCCAGTTACGACCCGCGCTTTTTCCGCATCTGCGAACATTACCTTGCCTGCCTGGACGGCGGCGCCATCCGGTGCGAGACGTTTCAGTCCGGGCAGGAGCTGCTAGCCCGGCTGGAACAGGGGGCTGCCTGCCAGGCGCTTTTGCTGGACAACGCCCTGGCCGATATGGACACCCTGACCTTCTGCCACCGCCTGCAGCAGCTGGACCCCGGCTGCCGCCCCGCTCTGCTGCTGGCGCTGACCTGCGACGTGCGGGAGCTGGACAGCCTTTTCCGGCCGGAAAACGGCGTGCGCCCCTGCGCGCCCCGGCTGTCCAGCCTGAGCAGCCTGCTGCTGGACCTGAAATCCCTGCTGGCCAGCAGCCCACGGCCCAACGCCGGCTCGGTCAACCGCCTGCTTGCCAGCTGGGGCGCGCCCTCCCAGATGGTGGGCGTGGTCTATCTGCGGGAGTCGGTCTGCCTGGCGCTGCAGTATGACAGCCACTTTGCCATCCGCAAGGACATCCTGCAGGAGGTGGGAGACTGGCACACCATCACCGACGAGGCGGTGGACAGCGGCATCCGCCGCCTGATCGACGCCCTCGACCGGAAAAAGGCGCCTGCGTGGCTGAGCTTCCGGCAGAGGCACCACCTGCCCCAGGGCAGCAAACTGACCACCGGTACATTCATCTACGAGGTCCGGGACGAGCTGCTGTCGCCGCCCCCGGCCCCCAACGCACCATCGGAAGGAGAACCACAGCCCGATGAACGAGAGCCCCAGCCTGCCGCATGCGTATGACGGACAGGCCCATGCAGATCCCGATGCGCTCCAAAAGGATCTTCTGGAGCGGTTTCCTGCATACGCATTCGAGAGCGAATGCCAGCGCTCACTGGACATGATCGCCCTGTGCCAGCGGTATCTGTCGCACCTTGCGCAGGACCGGGACGGCCCCGAAGCGGACGAGATGCGCCAGACTCTCAGCGACCTGGCGGTGGCCGCCAACCGGCTGGACCGGAACCTGAGCAGCCTGACTTCCCTGCTGCGCTGCGCCCAGCAGACCGAAGCGCCCCAGTGGGAGCCCGTGGAGCTGTGCGCCTTTGCCCAGACCCTTTGCGCCGAGCAGGAGCTGCTGCAAAAGGCCCTGGGGGTGCGGCTGGCGCTGGACTGCGGCGGGCTGGATGAGCTGACGGTCCAGGCCGACCGCCGCTATCTGACCCGCATCTGCCTCCACCTGATCTCCAACGCGGTGCGAGCCTGCACCCCGGGGGGCGGCCGGATCGACCTGACCCTCCGCGCCGACGGCCGGGGCGGGGCGGTGTTCTCGGTCACCGACACCGGCTGCGGCCTGCCGGACGGGACCCCGCGCAGCCAGCAGGAGAACCGCTCCCACTTTTTGGGCACCACCAAGAGCGGCCTGCTGCTCTGCCGCGAATACTGCCGGCTGGCCGGCTGGACCCTGGAACTGCGCCCCCGCGCCGCGGGGCATGGCGCCGAAGCCCTGCTGACCCTGCCGGCCCGGCCCGCCTTCGGCCAGACGCCCGTCCTGCGGTCCTGCGACGAGAGCGACGCCCGCCGGGACGCCCGGCGCCTCTGGTTCGACCTGGCCTTTGAGCTGCAATGCCTGCCCGGGCTGGAGACCGTCCATTTCGAGCCGCCCCCTTCCCTGCGCCAGATCTGACGCCGTCCAAAATCACCGACCCGCAAGCGCCCTCCTCGATAGGGCGCTTTTTGTATTGCTTGCATCGGGCGGGCGTTTCCGGTATAATGGAGGCAAACCCAATACGCGTGAAGATAAAAACACAGCCCCGGCCGGTAGTCCGGGCACAGGTCTCCTGTCAGTAACCCTCCTCCTCGGTCGTCCATTCTTCGCCGGAAAACGAGGAGTGTTTGCTATGCAAGAAAACGCGTGTTCCCTGACCGTGCTGTTTGACGCGCCCTTCTGGGTCGGCATCTACGAGCGCGTGTCCGGCGGGCAGCTGGAGGCCTGCCGCATCGTTTTTGGCGCAGAGCCAAAGGACTACGAAGTGTACGACTTCCTGCTGAAGAACTGGCACCGGCTGCGTTTCAGCCCGCCGGTGTCCGCCCCGCCGCCCGAAAGCCGCCGGCCGAACCCCAAGCGGATGCAGCGGGCGATCCGCAGCCAGCTGCAGACAGGCGCCGCCGGCACCAAAGCCCAGCAGGCCCTGCAGCTGCAGCGGGAGCAGAACAAGACCGAGCGGCAGCGCCGCACCCGCGCCCAGCGCGAAGCCGAAGCCCGGCGCCGGTTTGCCCTCCGGCAGGAAAAGAAAAAAGCCCGGCATCGCGGCCGGTGACCCCGCCGCCCCCATGACAAAAGCCCGCCCCACCGGTTTCCCGGCAGGGCGGGTCTTGTTATGCTGTGGGCAGGTTCCCAGGCCGCTTGTTACATCCGGTTCTGGGGGATAGCGGGCAGCGAGTCGAAACCGCGCTGCAGGTCCTCGTCGGTGGGGATGGTGTCGGTCATCCGGCCCGACAGGTAGCTCTCGTAGGCGGTCATGTCAAAATAGCCGGTGCCGGTCAGGCCAAAGAGGATGGTCTTGGCCTCGCCGGTCTGCTTGCACTTCAGGGCCTCGTCCATGGCCCCGCGGATGGCGTGCGCCGACTCGGGGGCGGGCAGGATGGTCTCGTGCTTGGCAAAAAAGACCGCCGCCTCAAAGACCCGGGACTGCTCGTAGGCCACCGCCTCCATATAGCCGTCGTGGTACAGCTTGGAGAGGATGGGGCTCATGCCGTGGTACCGCAGGCCGCCGGCGTGGTTGGCCGAGGGGATGAACCCGCTGCCCAGGGTGTACATCCGGGCCAGCGGGGTCACGTGGCCGGTGTCGCAGAAATCGTAGGCGTACCGCCCCCGGGTCAGGGAGGGGCAGGAGGCCGGCTCCACCGCCACGAAGCGGGTGTGGCTGCGGCCCTGCAGCTTGTCCGCCATAAAGGGGGCGATGAGGCCGCCCAGGTTGGAGCCGCCGCCCGCGCAGCCCACCACCACGTCGGGGTATTCGTCCAGCTGTTCCATGGCCAGTTTGGTCTCCAGCCCGATGATGGACTGGTGCAGCACCACCTGGTTCAGGACGCTGCCCAGCACATACCGCTTGGTCCCGCCGCTGGCCAGGGCGGCTTCCACCGCCTCCGAGATGGCGCAGCCCAGGCTGCCGGTGGTGCCGGGGTTTTCGGCCAGGATCTGCCGGCCCACCTGGGTGGTGTTGGACGGGGACGCGGTCACCTGGGCGTCGAACACCCCCATCACCGCCTTGCGGAAGGGCTTCTGCTCATAGGAGCACTTGACCATATACACATCGCAGCTCAGCCCGAAGTAGGCGCAGGCCTCCGACAGGGCGGTGCCCCACTGCCCGGCCCCGGTCTCGGTGGTCACGCCGGTCAGGCCCTGCTGCTTGGCGTAGTAGGCCTGGGCCACGGCGGAGTTCAGCTTGTGGGAGCCGGATGTGTTGTTGCCCTCAAATTTGTAGTAGATCCGGGCCGGGGTGCCCAGGGCCTTTTCCAGCGCATAGGCACGGATCAGCGGCGAAGGCCGGTACATCTTGTAGACCTCCTGGACAGGCTCCGGGATGTCCACATAAGGGGTGGCGCCGTCCAGCTCCTGGCGGGCCAGCTCCTCACAGAAGATGGGCGCCAGGTCGGCCGTGCCCAGCGGCTGGAGGGTAGCGGGGTTGAGCAGCGGGTCGGGCTGCTGGGGCATGGCCGCACGCAGGTTGAACCACTGCTTGGGCATCTGCTCTTCGGTCAGGTACAGGCGGTGGGGGATCTTGGTCATACTCATGTTCCTACGCTCCTTTGCAGTTGTTTGCGGGACGCAGGCACGAAAAAAAGCCCTTGTCCCAAATTCCTCTGGGACAAAGGCTTGTAACCTCTGCGGTGCCACCCGGATTGACCTGTACCCTACGCACAGGCCCACTCGCTTTCGCGTGTCCAACAACACGCGCTCCCCTGATAACGGGTGGAGTCCCCGTCGCGCTACCGGGCCGGCAAAGGCCCCTCGTTGTGCCCTCGAAAGTCCATTCGCCCGGCCGCCGCCTGCCGCGTTCCCACCGTCTGCGGCTCTCTGAGAGGGTTTGGTTCCAGGTTACTACTCTTTCTCAACGGTTTCATCGGTTCAGCTGCCTGAACTTTACCACAGTATAACAGCAGCAGGACAAGCTGTCAAGAGAGGATTCTTCATCTTTCCCGCCCTTCACACAAACGGCGCTGCAAAGAAGGCCGGCGGATTCACATCCGGTCCGGGTCGGCCGCGCCGCAGGCTTCCCGCAGGCGCTGCTTCAGCAGCAGATACCGCTGGTATTTTTCTTCTTTGGCAAAGTGGACCTGCCGGGACTGCTCCGGGTTGCCCTGGTAGCAGAGGACCTCCCCGCCAAACTGTTCGCTGGTCAGGTCAAAGATATGGCCGTCCACCACATTGTAGCAGTGGTAGTTCCCGCCGGGGCGCAGGATGCCGTACACCTGCCCGCCGAACAGGTCCTGCACCAGAAAAGCCGTGATGGAGCACTGGCCCAAAGTCCTGTTCTCCGGGGTCCAGCGGGCCCGGAGCCGGGGCGCGCAGGTCTCGGCGCACCAGATCTGCGACAATTTGCCGTACAGATCCAGCGGGGTGTCAATGCCCGGCCAGCTCCGGTCCACCGCAGGCACGCCGGCTTGCTGCCAGCCGTAAAAACGATACGTTTGCATGGTTTCCGCCTCCTTATCAGACATCTCTATGCCCTGTAACTCCCAACCGGACTCCCCTTGGCCGTGCCCCGGCGGGGGATGTCAGCTCCCCCATGTATTGAGCAGCGAATGGGCCAGCATCGCCGCATAGACGTTTTTGCACCGGTACCGGAGCAACCCCAGCAGGACGCCGATGGCGCAGCCTGTGACCGCCTTCCCCAGCAGAACCTGGGGCACATCCGTGCCGGGGAAAAACAGCGCGGCCCGCCAGAGAACGGTATCCGCATAGCCCAAGTGCCACAGCCCGAACAGAAGGGCAGAAAGGAACAGGGCGGCCTTCTCGTTTTTCTCCCGGCTCAGAACCCGATAAAAGAACCCTCTGAACAGGAGCTCCTCAAAAACGACGGTGACGACGGCATTGTAAACCAAGGACAGCAGCCTGGCCGGAGTATCCACCCCCGTTACACCCAGCGTAACAAGGAAAAAGCCCAAAACTGCCGCCGTGCCAAGCTGATACTTTCTGGTAAAAGCCGCCGGAAAGACCGTCCACGCCCCTTTTTCCCTGCGGGCTGCGGCCGCCAGCAGACCGGTCACGGCCAGCATATAAAGGCAGCTGGCCGCCGTATCCAGCAGGAGTGTCCTGTCTGTGAAAGAAAACACCCATGCTTTGAAGCCGATCCTCAGCAGCTGCAGCCCCGCCGCTGCGGCGGCAAGGCCGGCAAATGTTTTGCGCATCTACATCCCTTCTTTTCCCGGCGCGGAAACCTTCATCGGCTGCCAGTATAACACACCAGAGCGCCGCAGGCAATGGCCCCGCCGGGCAAAACGAGAAGAGCCTGCCGCCTGTTTTGCCAGACGGCAGGCCCTGCCTGCACGGCGGGAACGCCCCCTGCCGGGGGCGCCCGGTTCAGTTCTTTTCGACCGGGATCCAGACCTCGCAGTAATAGTCCTTGTCCTGGGTGCCTTCTTCAAACCGGCTGGCGTCGCTGTACAGTTCCACGTTGATGCCCGCGGCGATGCGGTAGTCGGTGTTGTTGGGTAGCCACTGGGAAAAGATCTGCTCGTTCAGCCCCTTCAGCGCCTGGGGCATCCGCCCGGTGCAGGGAAAGACCGCCCAGGTGTGGGCGGGGATGGTGCGGGTGGTGAACCCTGCCGGGATCTCTTTGGCGGGGTCGTAGTTGTCGGCAATGAGATATTCAAACTCGCTGCCGCTCATGCTCTCGTCCAGATTGATCCCGTACATCCCGCACACGGTGCTGCCGCCCCCTGTGCGGAAATGTTCCGCCCAGAACCGGGGCACCTCCACCGCGCCTTCCTCGTACTTGAACGTCCTGGCACGGCACAGCACGGTGAACGCCTCTTTCTTTTGGATCCTGCATTCCATGTTTTGACCACCTTCCAGTGTGATTTTGAGCTTCAGCGGAGCAAAGGAGCGCGCCGCGCCTCCGCTTTTTCGCAGTGCGGCAGGTGTAGACCCGTGGAATCGGGCAAAGGCTTTGGTAAAGCTGTCCGGCGAATCGTAGCCGAACTCCATGGCAATGTCGATGATCTTCCGGTCCGTCATGAGGACTTCCAGCCCGGCGGCGGAAAGCCGGCGCTGGCGAATGTATTCACCCACGGTCATGCCGCACAGCATGGCAAACCCTTTCTGGAAATAAAAGGGAGACAGGGCCGCCTGCCGCGCGATGTCCCGTATGGTCAGTTCCTCCCGGAGATTGGCCTCGATGTACTGGATGGCCCGCCGGATGCTCTCAACCCAATCCATGGACTGCACCTTCCTTCTGGAAGCAGTATAACCCAGGCGCGCCGGCCGCGCCCGATTTTCCGTGCCCTGTTTTGTCCGGGGCGGGGCCTTGGGGGGTCAGCTCTCGATCCCATAGGTCCAGGTACGGATGCCCCCAAACTCATAGATGCTGGTGTAGCCCAGCTCTGCCAGGGCTTTGGCCGCCTTTTTGCTGCGGCTGCCGCTGCGGCAGTAGACCAGGACCGTCGTGTCCTTTTCCGGGATGACCCGGGCGGCGCTCTCCTCGCTGATGGAGCCCAGCGGCAGCAGGACCGCGCCGGGGATGTGGCCGCCGTCGTATTCGTCCTGTTCCCGCACGTCCAGGATCAGGACCTCCTGGGTGTCCATCATCTCCTTGGCCTTTTCCTGGCTGATCTCCTGGTAGGCCGCGCCCGACGCCGCGCCGCCGCAGGCGGTCAGCATCAGCAGGGCGGAAAACAGCAGGGGCAGAATGCGCTTTTTCATGGGTGTTCCTCCTTTGCGGGCGGGCAGGCCTGCAGGGGCCTGCGCCGTTTGGCGCCCCGGGAGGCCGGCTGTGGCCGCGCCGCCGGGGGGCGTTCTATCATCCTATGTCCTTATCATACCACAACGGCCTGTCCCCTGCCACCTTTCCCGCCCCGGACCGTGACCGGCTCACCCTGTGGCCGGCCCCTCAGCGGGCGCGGCGGTTGAACCTGGGGTCCTGGTAAAAGAGGCGCTTGGCCTCGTACATGCGGCGCTCGGCGTCTTCCAGCAGCGGCCCCAGGTCCCCTGCGGGGGCGGGCGTCCAGGCCATGCCGGCGGATATATAGTAGCCCTTCTGCTTCAGCGCCTCCGTCGCGGCCTGGCAGCGGCGCTGGAGGTCCTGCCGGTCCTGGTCCACTGCAAAGACCACGAACTCGTCGCCGCCCACCCGGTAGGACCACCGGTCCCCAAAGCTCTGGCGGATCTGCCGGGCCACCTCCTGCAGCATTTGGTCCCCCGCCCGGTGCCCCTGGGTGTTGTTCAGCTCATGGAGGCCGTTGACGTCCACAAAGATGCAGCACAGTTCCTGCCGGCCTTCCGCTGCCAGGCGGGACAGGTCCTGCTGGTAGCGGTTGCGGTTGTACAGGCCGGTCAGCGCGTCCTCGGTCCCCTGCCGCTGCATCTCCTGGTAGGTCCGGGCGTTGTCCCACAGCTTGGCGTAGCTGAAGCCCACGCTGCGCAGCAGGGCCACGCAGTCTTTCCGCCCGGGCAGGCCGCTGGCCGCCAGGACCCCCCGCAGCGCGCCGCCGCCGTCCTCCACCGGGATGGCGGTCAGGTCCTTCATCTCCTCCGGGGCGCAGGGCAGGATCTCCCGCACCTCCTGCGGGCTGTGGGCCGTGATCTCGCCCCCGCCCCCCGCAAAGCGGTCCATCAGGGCCGGCGCGCTCTCCAGCAGGGCGGCGCCCAGCCCGGTCCGGCCATCCTGCTCCCAGAGGTAGCCCCCGGCCTCATCCCCCGCCATGGCGAACGCCACCCGCCGGGCGGCCAGCATCCGGCCGGTCACCTCCAGGGAGCGGACGATGTTCTCCCGGTGCTGGTGGGCGTCGAACAGCAGTTTTTCCACTTCGTAGATGTAGTTCAAGGCGTCCAGCTGGCGCTGTTTTTCGCCGGTCTGGCGCCGGACGTAGCCGATCATCCAGACGATGTAGGCCAAAAAGGCCAGCCCCTCGGCCGCCAGCATCTTGTTCAGCAGGCCGCGGATGTCCTGCGCCCGTGAGAACACCAGCTCTTCCGGCACCGACAGGGCTACCCGCCACCGGTTGACGCTCAGGGGCGTATAGTAGAAATAGAGGTATTCCCGGGTGGTGTTGGAGCGAAAGACCACAAAGTTGCTCTCCCCGTTCACCAGCCCCTGGCGCAGCTGCGCGTCGTTGTAGCCCTCCGCCATGGGGCGGCTGCCCAGGGCCCAGATGTTCCCGGGTTCTTCGCCGGTGTGCCAGGTGTCGATCAAAAAGTCGCCGGTGGCCCCGTCGATCAGGTACACCGCCGCCTGGCCGCCGTAGGGCTTATAGGGCAGCTCCTGCACCAGGCTGCCCAGCTCGATGACCCCGCAGAGCATCGCCACCGTCTCGCCCTGCCGGACCACCGGCACATAGTGCCGCACCACCTGGCCTTCTCCGTCCAGGTCCAGCTCCCGGTCCGAGATATGGGCCCCCAGGGCCGCCTCCTGCCGGAACGAAAGTTTGCCGGCGGCGCTGGTCCAAAGGCCGCCGGCGGTGACCACCTGGTCGCCGGGCAGCAGCACTTCCAGCCGGGAGAAAAAGGTCCCGGTGCCCTGGTACAGGGCAAGGAAATCTTCCCGTTCCCCCACCCCCATGGCCAGGAGCCGGGCCAGGAGGGTCAGTTTTTCCCGGTCGCTGTCCACCATCGCCTCGATGCTGCGGGCCATCTTGTCCGCCTCCTCGGCCAGGCGGTCGAAGCTGGCCTGCTCCTCCTGCCTGTTGACCCGTTCGGCGACCAGAAAGCCGGCCAGGCTCACCAGCAGCACCAGAACCACCGCCGCCGCCAGCGGTCCTCCCCAGTATCCTCTGTTTTTCCGCATAACGTTCTCCCCCGCACGTTGTTTTCTCCCATCATTGTACACATCCGGCATACGCCCTGTCAAGCGGGGCCGCCTGCCGTCCGGAACGCGGAGCGATCGGCTCTGGAAGTCGGGCCGTTCCTGTTGTATACTGGTAGAAAAACACGAGAGGAGCATCCCTTTATGAAGATCATCGACGCCCATGTCCATCTGGTGCAGTGCATTGCCGGCACCGGCGCGGGAGGCGAGCTGCGCAGCTGCGGGCAGGGCCGCGGAATGTACGCCGACGGCTCCACCTGCCAGCTGCTGCCGGCCGAATGGAACACCGACCAGGCCACCCCCGAGCGCATCCTGCAGGTCATGAACGAGAACGGCGTGGAGCGGGCCGTCCTGCTGCAGGGCGGATACCTCGGCTTTCAAAACCTGTACAGCTGGCAGGCCCAGCAAAAGTGGCCCGAGCGCTTTCTGGCCGCCGGGGCCTATGACCCCTGCAGCCGCAACCGCGACGGCATCGTCCGGCATCTGTTCGAGGAGCTGGGCCTGCGGGTGGTGAAATTCGAGGTCAGCACCGGCTCGGGGCTGATGGCCACCCACCCGGTCTTTGCCCTGGACGGAGACATGATGGAGCGGGAAGCCGCCTTTGCCGACGAGCACGGCCTGGTGTTCGTCCTGGATATTGGCAAGCTGGGCAGCCCCAGCAGCCAGGTCCAGGCGCTGCGCCGCCTCATCCAGCGCCACGCCGGGATGAAGTTCGTGGTCTGCCACCTGCTCGCCCCCAAGCAGACCCAGCTGCGCGAGATGGCCGACGGCCTGGCCGCCCTGGCCCTGCCCAACGTCTGGTTCGACCTGGCCTCCCTGCAGCACAACGTCCGCCCCGACCAGCCGCCCTACCCGGTGACCCGGCGCTTCCTCGCCCGGGCGGCCGAGACGGTGGGGACCGACCGCCTTCTCTTCGGTACCGACACGCCCCAAA
Source organism: Candidatus Faecalibacterium gallistercoris (assembly GCA_019116585.1). GTDB lineage: Bacteria > Bacillota > Clostridia > Oscillospirales > Ruminococcaceae > Faecalibacterium > Faecalibacterium gallistercoris. The sequence goes on from DXBJ01000041.1 coordinate 34,504, forward strand.
ACCTCTGCCAGTTCCGTTATGCCGACCTCGTCGCCACCATCACAGAGGACCCCGCCCTTACCCAAGAGCAAAAGGAGGCCATCCTCTACCACAACGCCATGCGGGTATTCTGGGGAGAGTGACGGGGCTGCAAAGCGACCATGGCGCCGCCTGCAAAACCTGCGCCGCCTTGCCGCCGGGCCAGGACGCTCCCCTGCAAAAATGCCTCCCTGTTCTCATAAGATGAAAATGAATGCGTTCATCCATGAGAGCAAGGAGGCCTTTGTATGCTGTTGGCTCTGCTTCAGTTTTTCTCGGCACAGTTCCTGTATCTGGCGCTTCATCTGGAATCGGGCAGCTTTCCGCGGCCGCTGACCCCCAAAGAGGAGGCCGCCGCTTTCGCGGCTCTGCGCGCCGGCGACCCGGCCGCACGGGAAACGATCATCCAGCACAACCTGCGCCTTGTGGCCCACATCGCCAAAAAATACTACGCCCTGCCCGGCGACCAGGACGACCTCATCAGCATCGGCACCATCGGCCTGATCAAAGCGGTCAGCACTTTCGACAGCACCCGCCGGGCCAGATTTTCCACCTATGCCAGCAGGTGCATTGAAAATGCGACCCTCTCGCCAAGGCCCTTTTGGAGGACCTGGCTGGAAAGGCGGGCCGGATTTTCAGGCTCCCGCCGGGGTGGCTCCTCTTTGAACAAATTGCGCCCCGTATCTTTCTTATAAGCCGCGGTGGGACATTATTTGCGCCTCTTTGCCTCCACTCGTTCCATCTGCCTCCGGCCTGCCGAATATCGGAAGCCAAGAAGCTCCCGCACCTTGGCGGCAGTTATGCACAAGCGGTCACTGTACCTGAACGGCTGCGCTGGCTCCGCCACAGCCAAGGCCTGCTGCAGAAGGAGGCCGCCGCCCAGGCAGGCATTCCCCTTCCTCGTTACATCGACATGGAGACCGGCGCCTGCACCCACTACCCTGCCGCCACCATGGACAAGCTGGCGGCGCTCTATCAGGTTCCTGTGGAAGATCTGCTGGATGAATACAACCTCTTCCTTTATAAAGGCCAGGCCCGGCAGATTATTGCCCTGCGGGAGAGACTGGGCCTGCGCCGCACCGCCTTTGCCCGCAAGTTCGACATCAGCGAGCGCTCCCTGCGGGCATGGGAAAGCGAGGAGAAAGTTATCAGCAAGGGGTGTTGGGAGAAATATTTTCGGAAGCTGGCGGGGGTATTGCAGTAAGAAACATTCCTCCTAAAAAGTCAAGAAAACGCCTGCGGAAAACCGTTTTGATCTTGCTTGCATTCTTCGGAATCCTCTCGTATTTCTCTTGTACAGGTTTCGCTGCAAGGCTCTTTCAAAACCCTGTGGGGGGATGTTCAGGAAGGCAGCTGGCCTTTGAGGTTGATACAAAATGGGACAGGCTCTTCTGTTGCTTTGTACGCTCACGATTTCTATCTTATGTCAAAAACGCCTCCTGCTCGATGCTGACGCCATACTTCAGAATAGCCTCCCCGACCTCCTGAAAAAGCGGAAACTCTCCAGCGTCCAGCGCCGCTCTCAGCTTGCTTAGATAGACCATATCCCTCTTGAGACCGTTTGCGCGGTGGGCTTCAACATCCTCCGCTGACATTCTCATAGGTTCAAGTCCAGGAAATATTTGCTGTAACCGCTCGAACATTCGAAACCCACCTAGATCAATATCTGCCCAGAAAGAAACATTGACATCTTTCGGCAGGCCGGTCGCGATTTTGGCAAAGAGTTTCCTCTTCTGCGGGCTTAGAAAACCGCCGTGGTAGACCGCCAGCTCGCTGGCACGCCGTTCACTGGTAATATATTCATCGTAATTTGTCTTATTTTCAATAAAAGTCACCGCATCCACTTTGTTCAGATCCAGCGCTGTGATGTGATCGACCAGAGTACTGGGCAGGGCAAGGCCACAGGAGGTCGCAGCCGCAAAGTCGATCGTCCCAGCTGCCGTCTCCACCACGCAAGGGCCCGACAATTCGTAAAGCTCTGGCCGGGCATAAATCCCCATAAAAGCAAGTTGTTCTCGAATGCCAAGTTCACCTTGTTCACATACTTCAGATAGGGCAGGGTTGTATTGCCGTGCCTCCCGAAGGAAACGGTCTCGTACTACCCGTTCAAAAAATTTGCTGTCTTGATAGCACCGGCTGCTGAACGCTCGCATGGTGATCGTTTCGCCGTGGAGCGCGTCATAAACCACAAAGGCTGTCAGCAATTCGTCGAGCTGGGTGAGTTCCTGTCTGCAATAAGCCGGGACTACATATCTTTCCTGCGCCTGTGCACATAGGTTATCTCGCCACGCTGCGATCCAACCGACAGTCACCGCCCCCAGCCGTTCTTTGGCTCTGGTTGCCACAATTTCAGCCCGTTCTTTTGGATGAAGCCGTCCCACTGCGCGGTAGCACTCCATGACATGGTTCAAATTGAGAAACACCCGCGACAATACCGGCCGCCCCTTCACCCACTCGATCGAAATGAGGCCCTGCAACTCCAATTCTCTGGCCACAGCATTCCATTCATCGCGGACGCCCGCATTTTCATAGTCATACTCTGGGAACTCTTTTTTATCCACCCGCAGCATGACCCGCCGGGTAGAAACATCTGGGTGATAAAGATGAACACTCTGCTCATACTTGTGCAGGAGCCGTTCAAGGATCAGCTTCTGTTTCACGTCCGCAGCACTTCCTTTCCCCAATCAAGGACCCACATTCGATATTTGTCCTTGTTCACAAGCAAGGTCTTATCGGCCAGCGGCATGATGTCCGACAATTTGTCCGGTGGAGTACAGATGATGGCCTGCAGCCCCATCTTGCGCAGCAGACGGACGCTCTCCACAATGCGGTCGCTGTCCATTTTATTGAACGCTTCATCGAATATCACCAGACGGACTGTGTTGTTGGCAAGCCCCGATGGGTTGTTGACCTGATACATCTGAGCAAAGGAAGCCAACACCGCAATGTAAAATGGCGTCTGAGTCTCGCCGCCTGATTTCGTGTTCAGTGTCTGTGACAGCAACTGTTTGGAACCGTTTTGGTCTGTGGTCTCCAAATCGAACTTCAAATAGGTGCGGAAATCAGTAAATTTTTCAATATTTTGTTGCAGTTCACTTTGCTTGCGGGCGTTGAGCTGGGTGTCGTCAGACATCGTGATCTGGTCAAACAGTGTCTGGATCAGATCGCCGTATTTTTGTTGAAAAGGCAGAGCAAACAATCCCGCGTCTCCTTCCATCAACTCAGGGGCCATGATCATATCATAATAATCTGCGTAGTCCGGGTTGCGCCCCACCTTAAATTGATAGCGGTCTGTCCCGAACTGCGCCTGTTTGAGGGCCTTGTTGAGACTGCGCACCTGTTCCTGCACCTGGTCGATACTGGATTTCAGCTTGGCCAAAAAATCATTCTGGAACTGTTCCATTGCACTTTCTCGCGCGGCCTTGATCTTTTCATGGTACCGGGGCAGTTCGCTTTCCTCTAAAAGGAGCTGTTCTGCCTCATATTCTCCGTTATCCATTGCATCAACTGAAAATGGGCAAGGCTTAAAGCGGTCTGCATAAGCTGCCCGGGCATCGAACAACTTCTTTTTCGCCTGTTCCTGCTCGTTACGGGTGCGGTTCAATTGGCCACTGAAATTTTTGGAGACAACAGCCGGCTTTTTCAGCCGCTTTAATTCCTGTTGATAGCGGGGAATACCCGTCTGCTGCTGGTATTCCTGCGAAAAATTCTCAGTAATCCGCTCCTCCGCATCTGTGCGCTTCTGATATAGCTCTGGCAGTGTACCATACTCCAGCTGACGGATGGTTTCCTGCAGCTGCCCTTCCTGTTTGAGCCGCTGCTCCTTTTGTTGATGAAGTGCAGCGATCTCTTTTTTTAGATCTGCGATGGCCTGCCGCTGGGTATCCAGCCAAAGCAAGTCCAGATGGGACAGCCGGTCGTCGATTTCCTCCGTCTCTTTTTTGATGGTAAGGACCCTCAGATAGCTTTCCTGTGCAGTTTTGACGTTGTTTTGTACAAAGTACGGGGTGAACAAAAAATCGTATTTTGAAGCCAACACTTTGCCGACCGGCTCCCACTGTCTGGTTTCCGCTTCGATCTGGCCCAGTTCTTTTTCCAGCCGCTTCATGCGAAGAGACACTGCCTGCCGCCCGATAAAAGCGTCTTCCATCCAATCACGGCGTATAGGTCGGGCCACATACCCTTGATAAAGCATACCATCGGCGGTGATAGCGGTTTTATACTGGCGCAACTGATCCACATGGGCGCAACACACCACCCGTCCCAGCAGGTAGTCGATGTAACTGCGAGCCAGGGAATGATCTGTCTTTATCTTTTGGGCAAGGCTGTCCTTCCGCGGGGCGATGGTCTCGCGCTCCCGCAGTTTTCCCACATCGACAAGGCCGAAGGATTTATTTCCAAAATCTTTTTTGATGCGGTCATAGATGCGCAGGGCTTCGTTGTAATACGAAGGATCCACCAGCAAATAAAACTTTTGGGTGTTCAGATAACCTTCCACCGCCCCACGCCAGGCTTCCTCCGTGACCTCAAGTACATCTGCCAGAATATCGATCTCAACCGGGCAGCCTACCGACCGCTCCAGCTCACCCGACAGCCGTGTTTTCAATGCCAGCAGCCCACCGGAATAATCCTTGATATCCTTTTTCAAATTGGCCAAAGCGGCGCGTTTCTGGGCAGACTGCTCTTGAAGATCCGCTAAGCGCCGGTTCAGCGTATAGGCCGCATCCTGCAGTGCTGAAGACAGTCGCTCCACAGCATCCTGCACTGCCTCAAAAAGCGCAAGCGGTCGGGCGAACATTTCGCGTCCCGCTTCTGCAAAGGCAGCGCAAGCCTGCCTGGCCGTCGCCGCCGCCTCTTGCACACAGCAGAGAGACTCGTCCGGCGCCCAACCTTGTACAGTTGTATGAAGTTTTTCCACACGCAAGGCTACCTGCCGGATATTAAGTCCCAGCTTATCCATTTCATTGACGAGTTTTTCCCGTTCCTGTTGAAGCGTGCCTTTTTGATCGCGCAGCCGTCTTTCCTCTTGGAATACGTCACTTTGGACACAGTCCCTTTCCAATGCTTCTCTTTGTTCTTCCTTCTGGGCGGCCTGTGCAGTCAGTTCCTGGATGGTTTGTCCGGTCTCGGTCAGCTCGTCCAGGGCCTGCTGCCGTCGGGTTTCCTGCTGGCGGATGTCGGCTTCGAGTTTCTCCTTTTCTCCCCACTGGGCCAGAAAGAAATGGATCTGCCATCGTTCCACCGCCTGCTGCATCTCCCGGTACAGCCGTGCAATCTCCTGCAGGGCCGCCAGTTTTTCTTCCTGCTGTTTAGCCAGCTGCTCATGGCGTTTATAGTCGCGGATATTCTGCTGCATAGCCACGATATCCGGTTTTTCGGGGATATCGCAGGTATTTTCGGTGATAAACTTCTGAATATCTGTGATAGGTTTGAAGGATACAGCCTTCTTCATCATCCGCATGACTTGTTCGTTATGGACATTCCATTTGGCCAGCAGATCATCCCGGTATTCTTTTTGGATATCGTACAGTTTACCCCGTGCACCATATTCCTGTTTGATATAGGCGCGGAGCATATGGATATCCATAGCCGCACCTTCTCGAATAAAGCAGTCTTCCGGAACCACGCCGTCATAGAGAAAGAACCGTTCCTGCCGGTTGCCGTCGTTGGTGCAATCAAAGACGATACCCGCAACAAATACCTTTCCTTCGATGTTGTCCCAGAACTCACAGGCAATGTAGCTGGAGAAATCCTTTCCCCGCCGGGAATGGGGATTGTTTTCATCCATGTCGGCTCGCAGGTAACCATCCAGCGTCCGCTGCGATTTTTCGTTGGCAGCCTGGTTAAAATTGCGGGCATTGGTCTCTCCCAGCAGTACGATCTGCAAAGCGTCGATGATGGTTGATTTACCTGCGCCATTGAACCCAGTAAGGAAATTGACATCCCCCACCTCGATCACCTGTTTGGAAAAGTAAAGCCAGTTAATCAGAAGTATCTTCTTCAGTCTCTTCATTCTCTTCCTCCTTTTTCAGCACTGCCACCACAGCATTCAGTTTTTCGCTGGATACTGCTGCCAGCACGGTAGGCAGGATCGCAAACTTACAGCTGCCCTGATTGAATTTGCCATCGATTCGCTGGATCACTGCATGGTTTTCCAGCAGAGTCAGCGCCCGTTTGACCTCCTCCATGTTGGGCTTGGCAGGGAGAATGGCGTAATCGGTCACTACCTTTTCCAACAAATCGCGGACAGTGCAGATGGCATCCTGTTCCAAACCAAGATGTTCCAAATTTTCCTCATAGAGCATCCGGACAGCAAGCAGAATCGCTGTTTCTTTTTTGTCCAAATTACAGCGGTTAACTTCATCCGTATTCAAGATGTAGAAATAGCCGTTTCTGTCATCTCTGCGCAGATCCCAGTCCAGAAGGGACAAATAATCCCGCACTTCTTCGTAATGAGTGGTAAGGAAGATATAATTTGGGTTTGTGACCCGGCCATTGCCAGGTTTATACACCGTTCTGACAATATAGGTTCGGCTGAGCAACTGGTTGCAGACAGCTTTGAAACTATCCAGTTCTTTTTGGCTCGCACCGTTGATCCAATCAAGATTCACTCTTATCCTCCTTGCGTGTGATTACAAGTTGTGGGATGGTATAACCGTTTTCAGTAAAAGACCCATCCAGTACTTCAATTTGATAGGCCGCATCTGACCGGTGTCCTGCCAGCACAGCCAGCAAGCTCATTACATAGGCTTTGTCATTGTCCAAGTTCATATCTTTCGAGTAGCAAATCCCAGACGCCGCAAGCCATTGTTCCACATAGGCAGCTACTGCCACTCGGTCGTACTCGGTGTTCAACAGCCGCATCGCCTGCGCTGATGCCATTGCATCCACCGGCGTTTCCTCGATCAGTACCGGCGCCGAGCGCGTTCGCTTGCCGGGCCGCCTGCGATACCAGAGGCTCCTTTCAGAAAGGAATGATTGCTCATGCAGCTGGAATACCGGCTGGATCTGTTCTACCAAATCCGTTGCACGGCGGTTTCTGGATAACGCCTGCAGCAAATAATTCAAATTACCTCGAATATTCTGGTCATGGTTGGTCAGATTTTCGATTTTTTGTGTCGTAGCTCTGGTATAACGACGAACCTGCCAATCGATTTCGTCCAAATACTCGTGCTCTATACTGTTGTATTGGTCCTTGACCCAGAACATCTTTTGCAGCAGATCCGAGCGGCAGGCTTTCAGCGTTGCTCCGCGGCGGTCCTGCAATGCGGCATTGGCCAGAGCCATCAACGTACTTTCATCTTCCGCCCAATCCGTCAGATATCTCTCGATGTACACACGATATTTGGGCACCGAATCCTTGATCTTGAGCGGTCGGATATATGCCTCCACCACTCGCTGTCCAAAGTCATCGAAGTGAGAGGCAAGTACCTCATTGACTTCGTGCATTTCCACTTGTTTTTGGAAGAAATGCTTCACATTATGGTAGATCATCTGCAGCAGTTTTATTAAATCCCGCGTGTTGTCATACGCGCTGTAGACGGCTGCCATTTTGTCGTAGACGTTGTCTCCCTCATAAGCAACTTTTAAGCTTGAATAGGTGCCAAACACATAGGAATATCCGCGTGCTGGACTGTCATCCCGCAGCTGATGGAATAATTCCAGCAGGCGGCTGCTATACCCAGGAACAGTGATGTATTCCTTGAAGTTCTCTCCACGTTCTTTCTCGAACCAGCCTTTGCCCCACAACTTGCGGATCAAAAAACGAGCCCTTCCTGAGATATCTCGCAACTCATCCTCGTCGATATCCTCTCCTTCAAAATTTGCATCTGCCAGCTGTTGCTCCAGCTTGCTGCGCAGCATTGAGTAGAGCATCTCTTCCGGGATCTTTAGTTTTTCCTGATAGGCCGCATACAGGACATCCAGCGCGTCGGCATATAGTTCCCGGTTTGGCGACGCCAGAACTGAAAACAACTCTTTCGGCAGCGCTTCAAATAATTTCACTTCAGCACCTCCCATGCATATTATCTGTAATCGACGATTCGGTTTTTGTATATTTAGTATAGCATAGTGAAAGCGGCTTTCTTAGAGTCCTTTCTTTTATTGTTGAAAATCAGTCGATTGCACAAAGCAAAACAACGTGGTTTGTGCAAATCTCCCATATTTTTATGTATTACGCAAACCGTATCCGGCTGAAAAATCTCCCACAGCGGCGCACATCTCCGCAGCATTGAGCCATCGACAAAAGCACCAATTGCCCAAAATGAACAATTGAACGGGACCGCCAGCCCCACCTATCGATTTGATCGACGAGTTTATCCATTTCTATAACCACGAGCGGCTCCAGACAAAAACTGACCTGGCTCCGCTTTCGCTTCGCCAGGCCAGTCTTTGATTCGTTTATTCTGCCCCTTGCAGGCCTTTTTTGTATTGTCCGCACATTATGAGGCGGTTCACAAGAGAATGAGAGGGCGCCGCTTTTACTCTCAGCTGCTTAAACTCTCGCCATTTGTGGCAATCACTTTCTTATACCAGTAAAAGCTATCCTTGCGGTAACGTGCCAGAGTGCCTGAGCCATCATCGTTGCGATCCACATAGATGAATCCGTAGCGTTTCTTCATCTGCGCAGTAGAGGCGCTGATCAAGTCGATGCAGCCCCAGGCAGCATAGCCCAGAACGGGGACGCCATCCGCAATGGCGCAGCCCACCGCCTCCAAGTGCTTGGCAAGACAGTCGATGCGGTAGCCGTCGTGAACCGTCCAGCTACCGTGGCCGTCGCTCACCAGTTGATCCTGCGCACCCAGACCATTTTCCGCAATGAACAGTGGCTTTTGATACCGGTCATAAAAGTAGTTCAATGTATAACGCAGGCCGTCGGGGTCGATCTGCCATCCCCATTCGCTTTCGGGCAGGTAGGGATTGCGCAGGCCAGACAGCAAGTTGCCCTCTCCCTTCTGGTAGCGGGCCGGGTCGGCAGCCGCGCACTTGCTCATATAGTAGCTGAAGGAAATGTAGTCCACCGTATGACGCAGCAGCTCCTCATCGCCAGGTTCCATTTGGAGCTGAATTCCTTCTCGCTGCCAAGTAGCACGGACGTAGTCGGGATAATATCCACGGGCCAGGACATCGCAAAAGAACATAATCTGACGATCTGCCTGCTGTGCAGCCAGAACGTCCTCCGGGCGCGGCGACATGGGATAACTCAGCGCCCCCAATACCATACAGCCCATCTTTGCGTCAGGGATCATCTCGTGCAGCAGCTTGGCCGCCATAGCGCTGGCCAGCAGCTCGTGGTGGGCGATCTGATACCGGTCAGCCAGTGTCAGCCGGTCAGGCGGGGTCAAAACGCCGGCTCCCATAAAGGGATAGCGCCACAGCGCATTGATCTCATTGAAACACATCCAATACCGAACCTTGCGGCGGTAGCGGTCGAATACCGTGCGGCAGTATCGCTCAAAGAAACCTATCAGTTTCCGGCTGCGCCAGCCGTCATAGGCCGTCGCCAGATGGAGCGGCGTCTCATAGTGGGAAAGGGTGACCATCGGCTCAATGCCATGGTGCCGGCATTCGTCAAAGACTTTATCATAGAAGGCCAGCCCTTCCTCATTGGGTTCAGTGTCATCTCCGTTAGGAAAGATTCGGCTCCAGGCAATGGAAAGCCGCAGTACCTTGAATCCCATCTCCGCCATCAAGGCAATATCTTCTTGATACCGGTGATAAAAGTCGATACCCACCAATTTGAGATTGTCGGACGTCGGCCCTTCCGTGAGCGGGCCGGTTATGCCGTGAGGCATCACATCCTGGATGGAAAGGCCTTTGCCTCCTTCGTTATATGCGCCCTCGCACTGATTGGCCGAGATGGCGCCGCCCCATAAAAAATTCTGCGGAAAATACATGGGGATGGTCTCCTTTCCGATGTTCTCAGCTGCGGCGTAGGACAGTCAAGAGCGTATCAGTATGTCCTACTTTCCCGTCGCGCACTGCCACAACGTCCAGGAAATCATCCGAGTTGGTCACGATCACAGGGGAAGTGACATCATAACCTGCTTTGCACAGATCTTCCAGATCAAAGCGGATCAGCTCCTGGCCTTTCTGGACATGGTCTCCAGTCTTGACCCGGACGGCAAATCCTTTGCCCTTCCGCTCCACGGTGTCCAGCCCAATATGGATGAGCAGCTCTACCCCGCTGTCGGTGGTCAGACCGATGGCGTGTCCAGAATCCGCCACCGAGGAAACGGTCGCCGGGGCCGGAGCAGTTACTACCCCCTCGTCGGGCTGGACGGCTGCGCCCAGCCCCAGCGCATGGGAAGCAAATGCATCATCCTTAACGCTTTCCAGAGGCACAGCCTGGCCACGGATGGGGCTGGAAAGGACGACCTTGTTTTCCTGAGAAGAAGCAGACGGAGCAGCCGGCACAGTGGCTGCATCATCGTCGGCGGGATCATCGAACCCCAGAATAAAGGTAGCAACAGCGGTCACAACGATAGAAATAATAATGGTGATAACAGCGTTGATAACATTGCCGAAACCGTCGCCGCCGATATAGACAGGCAGGGCCAGCAGGCCGGCGGTGGTGGAAGAATAGGTGTGCAGATGGGTGATGCCGGCATAGAGACCGGCCACGCCGCCGCCGATGCAGGTGGCGATCAGGGGCCGCTTCAGCTTTAGCGTGACACCGTACAGGGCAGGTTCCGTGATACCCATGAGCGCAGTAAAGCCGGAGGAGAAGGCCAGCTCACGCAGTTTGCGGTTTTTGGTGCGCAGACCAACCACCAGGGAGGCGGCACCCTGCGCGATGTTGGAAGCCAGCATACCAGGGCCCAGGATAGTGCCGTACCCCAAAGTGGCGTACTGGATGGTCTGGATAGGCGCAAAGCAATAGTGCATACCAGTCATAACGAAGAAGGGGCAGAACGCGCCCATCAGGACGGGGATGACCCAGCCTGCATAATCGTTGAGCCAGTTGAAACCAACAGCCAGGACCTGGCCGACAATGTTGCCTAGCGGGCCAGCGATGGTGATGCCCAGGATACCGGTCACAATGATGGTGAGCATGGGAGCCAGGAAGATCTTGACTGGCTTGGGAGAGATCTTATTGGCAAAGCGCTCGATATAGGATTGGACCCAGACGATGAGCAGGATGGGGACAACACTGCCGCTGTAGGAGACCATCGTCACAGGAATGAAGCCGAACAGCAGAACGGGGTCTCCGGTGTTCAGCGCGGTAAAACTGCTGTGAAGCAAAACACCTGCCAACGAAGCGCTGACAAACGGGTTGCAGTTGAAGTACTTTGCTGCCGAGTATGCCAGGATGAAGGGCATGAAACTGAACAGCGCATCGCCAAAGGCATTGAAAATCGCGTAGGTCTGTGAGTCAGGCGACACAAGATGGGTAGCTACCAACAGAGCCAGCAGAGCTTTGATCATACCGGAGCCAGCCAGGGCAGGAATAATGGGCTGGAAGATCGCCGTCAGGGTGCCAAAAAAGCGCATAACGATGCTGCCGTCTTGGTTTGACTGCTGCGCGTCGGCGTCAGAATGGAAACCTCCCAGTTTTTTGAGTTCAGTGCAGACATCACCCACGTCGGTGCCGATGACAACTTGAAACTGCCCATTCTTGGTCACGACGCCCTGCACGCCATCCAGGCGCTTCAGAGCTTCTACATCGGCTTTTTTATGATCTTTCAGTTGAAAGCGCAGCCGGGTCATGCAGTTTGTGACACTGGCAACATTTTCTTTGCCGCCCACCAGCCGTAGGATGTCTGCTGCCATTTTGGAACGATTCATCGTATTCCTCCTTTTTTAGATGCCGGGCCCAAAGCCCATAAGTAAAACAGGCAAATTTTATGTCCAGCAGGGGCCGCGGTCCCCTGTCAGTCATCGGGTCGGGTAATACGCCGGATGTAGACTGTGAGATACATCATTTCCTCTTCCGGGATGGCAATGGCGTAGTCCTGCCAGATCATGGCGGCAATTTTTTCAGCACAGGCGTATTCTTGGCGGTACTGTGTCCGCACCAGCCCCTGCAGCTCTCTGTCATCGGTGTCAAGCATCTCGTCTTTGAACAACCGCTGGGCAAAGAACTTCAGATGTGTGATAAAGCGCGTATAATGCAGGGATCTTTCATCCAGTTTCACTCCGATGCTGTCCCTAAAGACACGCAGGATCTTTTGGATCAGGAGGGTAGTCTTGGTAGCCTGATTTAAGTTATCGTATTGCAGTTCCCCATTGACGAGATGCATAGCAATCGCGCCAGCCTCGTCTTCCGGCAGAACAAATCCCGTCTTTTCCCGAATCTGCTCTAAGCCGTACAGCGCCACCTGGAATTCCTGCGGATAAAAGGTCCGTATCTCTGGCAGAAGAGAATTATGAAAACCAAGCCCCTTTTTCAGCCGTGTCACCGCAAAACTGATGTGATCTACCAGGTCCAGATAGACGCCCTCATCCAGCTCAGTATGCACCAGTTCCTGAAATTTTTCCAGAATCGCCTCAACAACTTCCAGATAGACTACTGGCACATCCGCCAGCATCGCATAGCGCTGATTCCCAATCACTTTGTTTTTGGGAACGAATTCCCTCACCACGATGCGGCGGTCCACTTCAGCGCCAGGATGCTGCTTGAAGCCGACTCCTTTCCCCAGCAGGACACGCTCCTGTCCCCGTTCGTTGACAGCCAGCACGACGTTGTTATTGACGATACTGCGGATCCAAAGACGCTCGCTGCCCATAGTGTCACCTCTTTCTCAACGCAGTCCGCGGGCACCATTGCCCGCAAAATGGGCAGAAAAAAACCCGATATTGCCCTGGCCGGTACGTCAACCATACCAGCCGGCCAATATCAGGTGTTGCCTGTTTGCCAGTTACAATCCCGACGGATCCTACTCAATTTTCACATTTACTATACATTTTTTGCTTTTGAATGTCAACAATCAAAGAAAAATTCCACACAACGCACAAGTTTCACACCCAGATTTTATGCATTTGGCTCAAATTCTTGCTTGCTTCGACGGCACAGAAAGATAGCACCTGTGCAGGAGCCAGGCCTTTTCCGCTGGTTGCTGCCAGAAAGCGCTGCGTGTCCCAGTTGACAGGGATCCCACTTTGCTTTCCAAGGCGATCTATAGTACGGGAGCTTTTGATTTAGCTATTTTCCTTCCGCACTGCCCCGTTTTATTTCATGCTGCAGCGGCACTTCTCGTCCAAACGCTCTCTGCAACGCCACAGAACACGCTAAAACCATGGAACGTCCCTGCCCTATCATCCAACTGAACCTTTGCGTCTGCAAAGGCAAGGTATGCCTTATAGATTATTTTTCTATTTGATGTCAATCGAGCAGGTGCACCTGATGCTAAGCGCATTTGCCCGCTTTCAGCGTTCGCAGAACGCGCAGAACTTCTGCGTTCCATGGGGTTTGGGGCGTGCCCCAACAAGTATCGTCTGGCAAAATGGATAGCCAGACGAATTGCTTGCTGGAACATTTGGTACCAGCAAGCCCTGCTTGCTGGTATACTGTTATCGATGAAATAAAAAACATTTCATCGAGAATGGTGTACGGTTGTGCCGGTTCTGAAAACATTGTAACATAGAACTATCATGCGGGGCTGAAAGTGGCAAAATTGCTT
>DXBJ01000042.1 GCA_019116585.1 Candidatus Faecalibacterium gallistercoris
AGCCAGGATCAAACTCTTTATAAAATGATATTTATCACTTTAAAAGTGTTAAATCTCGTTCACTCAGCACGCAATCGCTTGCGTCCTGTGAATTACTCTTTGGAATTTTTAAGTGTTCCTTACACTTTAAAAGGTTCCGTTACAAGTATTCGATATTGTTCAATTTTCAAGGTCCTGCGTTCGTCGGCCGGTTGACCGGCGACTCGTTTAGTTTATCATCTTCGGCTTGATTTGTCAAGAGGTTTTTTGAATTTCTTTTTTCAAATCTCTCTCGATCTTTTTTGCCGGTCCGCAGCGGTTCCCGCTGTGGAACTATATTTTACCACAACTTACCACAAATTACAACCCCTTTTTTCATGAAATAAAAAAATGCCGGACGCAGTGCTCCGGCACTTCTTCAAGAGCTCTCCAGCAGCTTGGCGCGCATTTGTTGGAGGATCTTCCTCTCCCGCCGGGAGACCTGCACCTGGGTGGTGTGCAGCAGCCTCGCCGTATCGCTTTGGGTGCGGCCGGCGTAAAAGCGCAGCCGGATCAATTCCTGATCGGCGGCGGGCAGGCTGGCCAGCACTTCTTCCAGGCTGATGCGGTCGGACAGCTCTTCCTCCGGGGAGGCCACCGGGATGTCCAGCTGACGGTCGTCCCCGTCCTCTCCGTCGGGGGTCAGGCTCATGGCGGGCATGGATGCCCGGATAGCCAGGGCCACTGCCTCAGGCGTCTCGTCCAGTTCCGCGGCCAGCTGCTGGACCGTCATTTCCACGCCGTACAGTTTGAGGTGGCGCTCCCGGGCGGCGCTTACCTTCAGCCCCAGCTCCTTGATGGAACGGCTGACCTTCACCGTTCCTCCGTCCCGGAACAGCTTCTTGATCTCCCCCAGGATCACCGGCACCGCGTAGGTGGAAAAACACACGCCCCTGCTCTCGTCAAAACCGTCGCAGGCCTTGACCAGGCCCATGCAGCCGGCGCTGTACAGGTCGTCGTATTCGATGCCCCGTCCCCGGAACCGTCCGGCGCAGGCGTGCACCAGCCCCAGATTTTGTTCAATGAATGCGCTGCGCCGGGTCTTGTCCGATACCATACCAGGACCGCCTTTCCCTTGGGTTTATGTATCCTCTCCTTTGGCGGCCAGCCGTTTGGTGAGGGTGACCCGGGTGCCCCGGGCGGGCCGGGAAGCCACCCGCACCCCATCCATAAAGCTCTGCATCACCGCAAAGCCCAGGCCCGAGCGTTCCTCGGGGTTGCCGGTGGTGTACAGGGGTTCCATGGCCTGGGCCACGTCGGGGATGCCCACCCCCCTGTCCGCCACCGTGATCCGGACCAGGCGGCCGGGATACACCGACACGGTCAGGACGATGGGCCCCACCCGGTCGGGGTAGGCGTGGACGATGCAGTTGGTCACCGCCTCCGAGACGGCGGTCTTGATGTCGGCCATCTGCGGGACGGTGGGGTCGTAGCGCGCCAGAAAGGCCGCTACCGCTCCCCTGGCAAAGCCCTCGTTGACGCTGAGGGAATCAAACTGGATGCGGGTGGTGTTTTCGGGTTTCATGGGTGGGTACCTCCTTCTTCGGTCATGCAGGGGATGTGGGCCAGGTCCAGCACCCGGCGCAGCTGGCGGGGCGCGTGCTGGACCCGGACGGTGCCCCCCAGCGCCTGCGCCCGCCGCTGGCGGCCCAGGATAAGCCCCACCCCCGACGAATCCATAAAGCCCACCCCGCCAAAATCCAGCACCAGGGTCCGGGGGCCCCGGCTGACCAGGGCGTCGTCCAGCGCCAGACGCAGGGTCTGGGCCGCGTCGTGGTCGATCTCCCCGGCCAGATAGGCGTAGAGGGTGTCCCCTGCCGCGCTGAAGCTCACGTTTGCCATCGTTTCGCCCTCCTTTGCCTGTGACAAACCAAAATGTCCCGTATACTCCCGGCTGGCCCCGGCCATTTCCGGGGACCATCCTCTTTGAGTATACGGGACAAGCCTTTCAGATTTTAGAAAAGGGTGTCGAAGGCAGCGCTCCGGCAAAACAAATCCGGCGCAGGACCGCGCTCAGCCGGGGGCCTTGCGCGCGTTCTGCGCCGGTTCTTGGTCGTATGGGGCAGGGTTCAGCCTTCTTCCAGCAGACGGGCGGCCTCCAGGGCCAGCGCCTCGCTGCCGCAGATCAGGAGCCCGCGGCCCCCTGCGGCACGGGCCGCCGCCAGCGCCTCGGGCAGGCTGGGGCAGACCTCCGCCTCAAAGTGGAAGCGGGCGGTGTCCGCCAGTTCCCGGGCCAGGGCCGGGTCGCCTCCCGGCGGCACGGTAACGAACAGCCGGTCGATGGGCCCGGCCTCCCCCATGCCGGGCATCCCGGCCCGGTCCTGCGGGGCGCCGTCCGGCAGCAGGCCCTTTTCCAGAGCGGCAAAGAATTCCTCCGCCCCCTGGCCGCTTTCCAGGCCGGCCACGGCGCACAGATCGTGCACCTGGGCCTTCTGCAGCACACGCAGCAGCGCCGCCGCCTGCTGGGGGGTGCGGCAGGCGTCCAGAATGACCAAAGGCTTCTGGGACAGGATGCGGATGCTGGAGCGGTTTTCGGCCCCGGCCAGGGCGGACAAAATCGCCTCGTCGGGAATGTCCCAGCCTTTGCGCCAGAGGGCCAGGGCCAGCTCCACCGCCACGGCGGCGTTGCAGGCGGCGTGATAACCCGGGAAGGCCGGGGGCACGTCATAGCCGCCGTAGTCCACCCGGGCGTCCTCTTCTTCCGGGAAGGTGATGTCCTCTTCTTCGGGCACCACCAGTTCGCAGCCGGCCTTCCCGGCGGCCACGATGATCTCGGTAAGGGCCGCCTTGGGCTGGCCGGGGGCAGTGACGCAGACCGTGCCCTCCCGCATGACGGCGGCCGCATCGTGGGCCAGCCGCTCGATGCTGCGGCCCGAGCCGTCGGGGCCGATGTGGGTGACGGCGCAGGCCGGCGCCGCGGGCAGGGCCGAGGCCAGAGCCCCGTCCCCCACCTCCACCACCGCCACCTGGCAGTCCGCCGCCTCCAGGCAGGCGCAGGCGGCCGCCAGCTCGGCGGCGGGGCGGTTCAGCAGGGTGTTTTCCAGGATGTTCCCGGCGGCGGCCAGGTAGGCCGCGGCGGCAGGGCCCGCCGGGTCCTCCCCGAGGCTGCGGCCCTGCAGCGTGATCCGCTCCGACAGCGGCCCGGCCCCCGCCCGGTACAGCCCGGTGCGGAAGCCCGCAGCGGCCAGGATCCCGGCGGTCAGGCTGGCGACGGCCGTCTTGCCCGCCGTGCCGGCCACAGGGATATAAGCCGCCGCCCCCGCCGGGGGCAGCGCAGCCGCAAAGTCCTGGACGGCGTCCGGGCCGTCCGGCAGGGAGGCGAAAAACGCATCCGCCTCCCCGATGGTTTGGATGGGCATAGTGTATTCCTTTCTGGGGTGAGGCGCTCTTTCCTCACCCGTTCTCAGTTCCGTCCGCCGCACGCGCGCTCCCGTGAAACAGACCGGAAGGTTCCCTTCTATGCGGGGCGGGGCGGAGAGGGCAGCTGTTTTCTAGTGCCTCCCCCGCTTTTCCTCCCGGCGGCGGGTGCGGCGCATCAGGGTTTCCACCAACACCGCGAAAGCCATTGCCAGGGCCATGCCGGTGAGTACGCCGGCAAAGTCGATCCAGACGTCGGTGACGCTGCTGCCCCGGCCGGCATAGAACAGCTGGATGGTCTCATCGCACAGGGCGGTGAGCAGGCCCAGCAGAACCGGCCAGCTCAAGAACCGCAGCTTGTGGGTGAACAGCCGGGTCCCCAGCAGCAGGAAGAAGCCTTCCATGGTGTACTCGCAGAAGTGAGCAGCCTTGCGCACCATGTGTTCGGTCAGGCGGGCGGCCGCGGCCGGGTGGCCCAGGCGGCGCAGCAGGCTCTGCAAAAAATCCTGCACCGCCCGGCTCATGCCGGAAGAATCGGCCCCCGTCCGCATCGAGTTGGAGAAGATGAAGCAGACCGTCCCAAAAATAGCCACCGCCAGGACGAACTGCAAAACGGAATAGATACGGTAATTGCGGTTGATGCTGTCCACCTCCTTAATGTGCAAACATGCGGGCGCCTTCTTACCCCAGGGCCCGGATGCTCTGCCGGATGTTCTCCAGCTTGTCCTGGCTGCGGGCGGCCTTGGCCCGGGTCTCTTCCACCAGGGCGGCGGGGGCCTTTTCCACAAACTTGGGGTTCTCCAGCTGCTTCTGGAACATGGCCAGCTCTTTCTCCGCCTTGGCCAGCTCCTTGTTCAGACGGGCCAGCTCCTTGTCCCGGTCGATCAGCTCCATCATGGGGATAAAGCCCCGGGCCGCGTGGGTGGAGACCTGGACCATCCCCTCGGTGCTGCCCTCGTAATGGCCGGTGAAGGTCACGCCGGTGGCAAAGGCAAACTTGGCCAGGTACACCTCCGCCCGCTGGAAGGGGGCGGGGTCGGCCGTCTCGATGACCATGCTGGTCCGCTTGGCGGGGTGGACGTTCATCTCGGTGCGCATGGTGCGGACCGCTTTGATGTAGTCCATCACCTTTTCAAAGTCCTGCTCCTCTTCGGGCCAGCTGTGGGCAGGGTCGGCCGTGGGCCAGGCGGCGGTCATGATGGTCTCGCCGCTGCCGGGCAGCGCCTGGTACAGCTCCTCGGTGATGAAGGGCATGAAGGGGTGCAGCAGCTTGAGCGCCTCGCTCAGGACGTACACCAGCACCCGGCGGGCGGTGTCCGCCTGGGCGGCGTCCCCCGAGTTCAGCCGGGGCTTGGCGATCTCGATGAACCAGTCGCAGTACACATCCCAGATAAAGGTGTTGATCTTGGCGGCGGCCAGGCCCAGCTCGTAGTGGTCGATGTTGTCGGTCATGGCGGCGGCGGTCTGGCCCAGCTTGGTCAGCACCCACTTGTCGCTCATGTCCAGCGCCTCCGCCCCGGGCAGGCCGGGGACAAAGTCCTCGGGCAGGTTCATCAGCACGAAGCGGGTGGCGTTCCACAGCTTGTTGGCAAAGTTGCGGGCGGCCTCCACCTTCTTTTCACTGTAGCGCATGTCGTTGCCGGGGGTGGAGCCGTCCACCAGCATGAACCGCAGGGCGTCGGCGCCGTACTGGGCGATGACCTCCAGCGGGTCGATGCCGTTGCCCAGGCTCTTGGACATCTTGCGGCCCTGGCTGTCCCGGACGATGCCGTGGATGCAGACGGTGTGGAAGGGCGCTTTGCCGGTGTACGCCAGGCCCGAGAAGATCATCCGGCTGACCCAGAAGCCGATGATGTCGTAGCCGGTGACCAGGGTGTCGGTGGGGTAGAAATACTTCAGGTCCTCGGTCTCGTGGGGCCAGCCCAGGGTGCTGAAGGGCCACAGCGCCGAGGAGAACCAGGTGTCCAGGGTGTCGGGGTCCCGGGTCAGATGGGTGCAGCCGCAGTGGGGGCAGGCGGCGGGGGCCTCTTTGGCCACCACCGTTTCGCCGCACTCGTCGCAGTACCAGGCAGGGATCTGGTGGCCCCACCACAGCTGGCGGCTGATGCACCAGTCCCGGGTGTTCTTCATCCAGTTCATATAGTTCTTGGTGAAGCGCTCGGGCACAAAGCGGATGCGCCCTTCCTCCACCGCCTGGATGGCGGGCTTGGCCAGGGGCTCCATCCGGACGAACCACTGCTTGGAGACCATGGGCTCGATGGTGGTGTGGCAGCGGTAGCAGCTGCCCACCTCGTGCTTCAGGGGCTCGACCGACTTGAGGTAGCCGCCGGCCTCCAGGTCGGCCACGATGGCCTTGCGGGCCTCCATGGTGGTCATGCCGGCATACTTGCCGCAGTCCAGCACACGGGGCTCGTTGACGGTGTTCTTGCCCGCGGCAAAGAGGGCGTCGGCGGCCTCCTGGTCCGCCTTGCCGGTCATGTGCCCGTCGTAGGTGAACACCCGCACGATGGGCAGGTCGTGGCGCAGCCCCACCTCAAAGTCGTTGGGGTCGTGGGCGGGGGTGATCTTGACCACGCCGGTGCCCTTGGTCATGTCGGCGTGCTCGTCGCAGACGATGGGGATCTCCTTGTTCAGCAGCGGCAGGATGACGTGGCAGCCGTGCAGATGGGCGTAGCGGGGGTCGTCGGGGTTGATGGCCACGGCGGTGTCGCCCAGCATGGTCTCGGGGCGGGTGGTGGCCAGCTCCAGCATCTCGCCGGTCTCCTTGACCGGGTACAGCAGGTGCCAGAAGTGGCCGTCCTGCTCGGCATACTCCACCTCGGCGTCCGAGATGGAGGTGTTGCAGTGGGGGCACCAGTTGACCATCCGGTTGCCCCGGTAGATCAGGCCCTGGTCGTGCAGCCGGACGAACACTTCCCGCACGGCCTCCGAGCAGCCCTCGTCCATGGTAAAGCGCTCCCGCTCCCAGTCGCAGCTGCTGCCCAGCTTTTTCAGCTGGCTGACGATGCGGCTGCCGTAGCGGTTCTTCCAGTCCCAGGCCCGCTCCAGGAAGCCGTCCCGGCCCACCATTTCCTTGGTCAGGCCCTCTTTGGCCATGGCTTCCACCACCTTGGCCTCGGTGGCGATGGAGGCATGGTCGGTGCCGGGCACCCACAGGGCGGCGTAGCCCTGCATCCGCTTTTGCCGGATCAGGATGTCCTGCATGGTGTTGTCCACCGCGTGGCCCATGTGCAGCTGGCCGGTGACGTTGGGGGGCGGCATGACGATGGTATAGGGCTTTTTGTCCGGGTCGGCCTTGGTGTGGAAATAGCCGCCCTCCTGCCAGAACTGGTAGATCCGGTCCTCCACCTGGCTGGGGTCATACTGTTTAGCAAGTTCTTTCATCAAATACCTCCTGAATCTGGTGGGGACAGGAAAAGCCGCCCCACGGAAACTCCATGGGACGGCTGTAAGAGCAAAGCCGCGGTACCACCCATATTGCGCCCTCCGTCCTGGCGGGCGCCCCTTGACGCCCCGGTAACGTGGGGCCATCCGGGGCAGGCTGCCCGGCCGGGGCCGTCCGGCCCTCTGCCCCTCACCTGCCCTGCTCCGGAGCGACAGCACGCCGCGGGGCCCTGCCGGCTTGCACCTGGCCCGGCTCTCTGCAAGGGCCCGCAGCGGCGCGCACTCTCCCTCATCGCATTTGAGACAGATTAAAGATAGCAGGTTTCGCCCGGTTTGTCAACCGTCTGCCGTGCAAAAAACACCCGTGCCCGGAGATTGACAAAGCCTCCCGCCCTATGGTACCATGGCGGTAACATTTCAGGACAGGAGGTCTTTTTCATGCAGGCGCTGCCCTATCAGAACTATCTCTTCGACCTGTACGGCACCCTGGTGGACATCCACACCGACGAGGACAGCCCCGCCGCCTGGGAGGCGCTGGCCCGGTTTTACGGCTACTACGGCGCGCGCTACGCCCCCGCCGGGCTGCAGGCGGCCTACCAGGCCGAGGTGGACCGGCAGACGGCCGGCAAACAGGGCCTGCGCCGGGACAGCCACGAGGCCCACCCCGAGATCGAGCTGGCGGGGGTGTTCCAGGCCCTGTTCCAGGCCAAAGGGGTCCCGGCGGACCGGGCCCTGGCCGTCCATGCGGGGCAGTTTTTCCGCGCCATGACCACCACCCGCCTCCGCCTGTACGACGGGGTGCCCGCCATGCTGGCCATGCTGCGGGCCCGGGGCGGCCGGCTGTACCTTTTAAGCAACGCCCAGGCCATCTTCACCGCCTGCGAGCTGCGGGCCCTGGGGCTGGAAGGGGCTTTTGACGCGGTGTATCTCTCGTCGGACTACGGCTGCAAAAAGCCGGACCGGCGCTTTTTCGACCTGCTGCTGACCCGGCAGCATCTGGACCCCGCCCGCAGCATCATGGTGGGCAACGACCCCATCTGCGACGCTGCCGGGGGGCGGGCCGCCGGTCTGGACACTCTTTTCGTCCGCTCCAACCTTTCGCCGGAAGGGCCCCTGCCCCAGGCCACTTTCACCCTGCCCGCCATGGACATCCCCCGGATGGGGGCCATCCTGGCAGGCGAAGCGGTTCACCCCGGCTGAGAAGCCGCCCCCTGCCCGCCGGGCAGGGCCCGGGGGTCCAGGATCCCTTCCAGACGGGCATACTCCACCGTCAGGGTGTAGGTGGTGTCCAGCCCTGCGAAGGCTCCCGCCGGGAAGTCGATCTCCAGCCGGTCCCCGTAAAACAGGATGTGCCCCGGGTCGATGGCGTCGGCCAATCGCTGCTGGACCTCGGGGTCGTCCCCCGCGGCGGCAGCCAGGGCCAGCCGGACTTCCGCCTCCGGCCGGGTGAACAGGCTCCACACCTCCAGCCGCTGGCCGCTGGCCCGGTCGAAGGCTGCGCCGTACCGCTGGGTCTGGCCGGCGGCCGGGTCCGCCGCCTGCTCCACCAAAGTGGTCAGATAGACCACGTCCTCGCTGGCGGCGGTGGCCGACGCTGTCTGGGCCACCAGCCCCGGCTGGTAGTTCTCGCCGCCCTGCTCCTGATAGCGGGCGTAGCATTCTTCCAGCAGGGCGGTCAGGTCGTAGCGCGCCCCCTCCCCCTGATACCAGGCCGAGACGGCGGCCTGCACCTCCTCGCTCAGGGCGGCAAAGGCCGCGCTGCCCTCGGGCCCGGACAGGTCGTTTTCCTGCAGCAGCACCGTCCCGTCCGACAGCTCATACAGCGCCCAGGGCTCCCGCAGGCCGTTCTGATAGCCCCGCCAGCGGTCCGCCGCCTCGCCGTCTGCAAAGACGATCACGTCGTCCTGTTCCAGCTCCCATATCTCCTCCTGCACCGCCTGGTTTTGACAGCCAGCCAGCAGAAATAGCCCGCACAGGGCCAGGGACATCAAACGTTTCTTCATGGGAGCCGCTCCTTTTCCGTGAAAATCACGGGGCCCGGACCGGCCCCGATCGTGGGCTTATTTTACCATATCTTTCCGCCGCAAACAAGGGAAATCCGGCGCTTTGTCCCTGCCGCCGGCTCCCCGCATCCAAGGAGGCTTTGTTTATGAGCACATCCCGTTCTTCTTCCCGCCCCGGGCGCACCGCTCTGCGGGCCGTGCTGGCCCTGCTGGTGGTCCTGGCCCTGGCCCTGCTGGGGCTGTACGCTTTCATCCGCGCCAGGGCCGGCGCGCTGCAGGCCGGCGCAGCCTTCACCTTCGACTACACCGTCACCTCCACCGCCTCCGAGCCCTCTCTGGCTTACTCCACCCTCCGCTCGCTGGACGCCCTCACCGGCTCGGTCGCGGGCCAGAGCAGCGGCGACAGCCTCTATCTAGCCTGGTACAACACCCCTGCCAGCGCCTTCCAGTCCGAGCAGGCCCCCGGCCCCGACCAGGCGTTCACCGACCTCTATGTCAAGGACGGCCAGGTCTACCTGAACGTGCGGCAGATCTACCGCACCCTCCTCTCGGGCCTTACCGCCCAGTACCCGGCCGTCTCCGCCCTGATCCCCAACTGGGGCCTGGGGGACTACATCACCCAGGCCCAGCTGGCCCGGCTGCTGAACAGCCAGCCCGCCGTTTCGGCGGCCGGGGGCTATTCGGCGGCGGCTTTTGCCCCCGGCCAGATGCAGCGGGCCTACCCGGAGGGGGCTCTGGACGGCTACCTTTACTTTTCGCCCAAGCAGGAGACCGGGGACGTCCACATCACCATCGGCTTCCCCCTGCGCAGCCTTTGGAGCGAGTTTTTCCACTGCCATGTTCTGGTGGAGCTGCCCGGCCAGGGCCTCCGCTTCGAGCTGACCGGCCGTGCCCTGCCCGGGGAATACGACATCCAGGCCCCCGCCTCGGTGATGCGGGACGAGGACATCGACGCCCTGGCCGCCATCTTTGAGGCGGTGCGCTCCCTCCTGGCCTTCGTCCAGGAGCTGGCCGGCGCCGCCCAGTGACACCCGCACACAGCAGCGCCCCGCCGCGGTTTTCCAGGCCGCAGCGGGGCGTTCAGCGTGTCGCAAAAGCGCCACGCTCCAGGGGGAACCCATTTCTGCCCGCATACGCGGGACAGAAATTCCTTCCCCCTGGTATCCCCCTGGGGACAAAATTGAGCGCTGAACCGCGCACTCGCCGCAAGGCGGCTCGCACACTC
>DXBJ01000043.1 GCA_019116585.1 Candidatus Faecalibacterium gallistercoris
AGGGCGCGCATACACAATCGGAGCGCAGGGCGGATGGCGCCCGGAAAAAGCGATGCGCAATACATCTGACGCGCAGTAAAGAGCTTTTTCAGCCAGACGCCCGGAGCGACCTTCCGCATTTGGGTCCAGGGCTCCGCCCTGGTCGTTGCGGGAGGGTAGGGAGTCCAGAGGGCCTAGGGAGGGGGAGTCGAAACACCCTCCCTGGCCCTCTGGCCCAGCGGAGCGACAGACGGTAAGGCACATGGAGGCAGTGCTGACCGTGACATACCCACTCTTGCGCTTAGCCGATTTTCGCGGCGCGGGGCGGTGCCCGCTTGCGAAAACCGGAGCGCTGCGCCAGCCGCGCCTTCGCTGCTTCGTCCACTGGACGCGCTCGGCGCGGCTGCAACGATTTCAACGAAATCACGATTTCACGGTACCCCCCGAAAAACACGATTTCAACGAAATCAACGAAATCACGATTTCACGGCCCCCCAACGGAATCACGAAAGCAACGAAACCCACGAAAACAACGAAATGCCTCTTTTGCGGGCATTTCGTTTTTTTCGTTGTGTATGGGTAAATCGTGATTTCGTTGCAACCGTTGGCCCCCACGCAAAAATCCCCGTCCGGGGTCGGGCGGGGATGCAGGCTCACTTGTTTTTGTACATCTCTTCGTAGTACTTCTGGTAGCTGCCGCTGGTGACGTGGTCCATCCAGTCCTGGTGGGCCAGGTACCAGTCGATGGTCAGGACGATGCCCTTTTCAAAGGGGGTCTCGGGGTACCAGCCCAGGTCGTTTTTGATCTTGGTGGGGTCGATGCCGTAGCGGCGGTCGTGGCCCAGGCGGTCGGTCACGTGGCGGATCAGCGCCTCGCTGATGCCCTCGTCCTGCAGGCGGTCGTGGAGCTGGGCAATGATGGTCTTGACGATGAAGATGTTGGGCCGCTCGTTGTGGCCGCCCACGTTGTACACCTCGCCCACCTTGCCGCCTTCGGCCACCATGTCGATGGCCTTGCAGTGGTCCTCCACGTACAGCCAGTCCCGAATCTGCATGCCGTCGCCGTACACGGGCAGCTGCTTGTGGTTTTTGACGTTGTGGATCATGAGGGGGATCAGCTTTTCGGGGAACTGGTAGGGCCCGTAGTTGTTGGAGCAGCGGGTGATGTTCACCGGCATGCCGTAGGTGTCGTGGAAGGCCATGACGAACAGGTCGGCGCTGGCCTTGCTGGACGAGTAGGGGCTGTGGGGGCACAGGGGGGTGGTCTCGGTGAAGTAGCCCTCGGCCCCCAGCGCGCCGTACACCTCGTCGGTGGACACCTGCAGGTACTTCTTGCCCGGCTTCCAGGTGCGGGTGTCGGGGTCGTACCAGGCTTCCTTGGCGCGCTGCAGCAGGTTGACGGTGCCCATGACGTTGGTCTGGACAAAGATTTCGGGGTTGGCGATGGAGCGGTCCACGTGGCTCTCGGCCGCAAAGTTGATGACGCAGTCGAAGTCGTACCGGCGGAACAGCCCCTCCACCAGCTCCTTGTCGCAGATGTCGCCCTGGACAAAGACGTGGCGGGGGTCGCCCTCGACCCCTTTCAGGTTTTCCAGGTTGCCGGCGTAGGTCAGCTTGTCCAGGTTGACCAGCAGGATGTCCTGGTGCTTTTTCAGCATATAATACACGAAGTTGGAGCCGATGAAGCCGGCGCAGCCGGTGATGAGATAGGTTTTCATAGCGTTTTTGTTCCTCGTTGTGTTTCATGCCCGCCCGCCGCCCGGCGCGGGGCGGCCAGCGCGGGGGGTCAGATCATGCCGTTATCCCCGTCCCAGTGGCGGAAAAAGCAGGCCAGCGCCTCCTGCCAGGGACGGACCTGGTTGCCGATCGAGCAGCGCAGGCCGCGGTTGTCCAGGGCGCTCCAGTGGGGGCGGTCGGCGCTGCCGGGGTGCTTGGCCTTGTACTCTTCGCTGGTGCAGGGCGCGACCGTGGCGTCCACCCCGGCCAGCCGGATGATCTCGCAGGCAAAGTCGTACCAGGAGCAGATGCCCTCGCCGGTGCAGTGGTACAGGCCGTACTCATGGGTGACGCACAGCTGCAAAATCTCGTGGGCCAGGTCCACCGCGTTGGTGGGGTTGCCCAGCTGGTCGTTGACCACCTCCAGCTTGCCGTACTTTTTGCCCGCGCCGGCGATGGTCTTGACAAAGTTTTTGCCGTAGTAGCTGTACAGCCAGGCGGTGCGGACGATGAAGTGCCGGTGGCAGAACCGCTGGACGTACTTCTCCCCCATCAGCTTGGTGGAGCCGTAGGCGCTGATGGGCCCGGGCAGGCAGGCCTCGTCCTGGGGCACGCCGCCGTTCTCCCGCCCCGAAAAGACGTAGTCGGTGGACACGTGCACCAGCCGCGCGCCCATCTTCTCGGCGGCCTGGGCCAGGTTGCGGGGGCCCAGGGCGTTGGCCTTGTAGGCGGCGTCGTGGTTTGTCTCGCAGCCGTCCACGTTGGTGTAGGCGGCGCAGTTGATGATGACGTCGGGCTTGTAGCGGCGGATGAAGTCATCCACCGCCTTGTAGTTGGAGATGTCCAGCTCGGGCAGGTCCACCGCGATGACGGTGGCGTTGAGCAGCTTTTCGGGGATGGGGCCGATCTCGCTCTCGCCCTCCCGCAGCTGCTTGATGATCTCGGTGCCCAGCTGCCCCCTGCAGCCTGTGACGATGATTTTCATAGTTCACCTCTCCGTTTGCGTGTCAGAAGCGCGGCCGGCCGGCTCAGTAGCGCAGCTTGCCGTCGGCGACGTTTTTCAGGTGCTGCCCGTAGGGCGACTTGCCGTACCGCCCGGCGGACTCCAGCAGCTTGTCCCGGCTGATCCACCCGTACTTGAAGGCGATCTCCTCCGGGGCGCTGATCTTGATGCCCTGGCGCTTTTCGATCATGCGGACAAAGTCGGCGGCGTCCACCAGGCTGTCCATGGTGCCGGTGTCCAGCCAGGCAAAGCCGCGGCCCAGCAGCTGGACGTCCAGCTCGCCCTGCTTGAGGTACATATCGTTCAGGGTGGTGATCTCCAGCTCGCCCCGGGCGGAGGGCTTGACCTGCTTTGCCATCTCGGCCACCTTGCGGTTGTAGAAATACAGGCCGGTGACGGCGTAGTTGCTCTTGGGGTGCTGGGGCTTTTCTTCCACGCTCAGCACCTTGCCCCCGGCGTCAAACTCCACGATGCCAAAGCGCTCGGGGTCCTGCACATAGTAGCCAAAGACGGTGCAGCGGCCGTTGTGCTCGGCGTTGTGCACCGCGTTTTTCAAAATGCGGGAAAATCCGTTGCCGTAGAAGATATTGTCCCCCAGGATCATGGCGCAGCAGTCCCCGCCGATGAACTCCTCCCCCAGGATGAACGCCTGGGCCAGCCCGTCGGGGGAGGGCTGCACCTTGTACTGCAGGCGGATGCCGTACTGGCTGCCGTCCCCCAGCAGGTGCTCGAAGCGGGGGGTGTCCTCCGGCGTCGAGATGATGAGGATGTCCTGGATGCCGGCCAGCATCAGGGTGGACAGAGGGTAATAGATCATGGGCTTGTCGTAGACCGGCAGCAGCTGTTTGCTGGTGACCATGGTCAGCGGGTAAAGCCGTGTGCCGGCGCCGCCGGCGAGAATAATGCCTTTCATTACGTGCACTCCTTTGTTCAAAATAAAGGTTGTGCAGCTCCCGGGCCGCGCGCGGCCATGCCGGCGCCCGCCCGATCACAAAGCGGAGGCTGCGTCCGCTGTCAACAATGCAAAAGGCCCGCCCCCTCCCAAACCTTGAGGCGGACGGGCCTGCTCTTATTTTACACTGCCGTGGATGAAAAATCAACTGGTTGCCCTCACAGCCGGAAGCCCCACTTTTTGAAGTAGCGGCACAGGCTGCGGGTCTGCTGGAGCATGGGCCCCAGGCTGCGGTGGGCCGCCCGGTGCCAGGCGTGTACGGCGGTGTACTGGGGCACCAGCCACACCTGGCCCTGGCGGAGCATCTTCTGGGTCAGGTCGGCGTCCTCCACGTACATGAAGTAGCCCTCGTCGAAGCCGCCCGCCGCCTTGAAGGCGTCGGTGCGCACGGCGGCAAAGCTGCCGGTGCAGAACTCGATCTGCCGGGGGACGGTCAGGTCCTCGCCGGCCATGACGTAGGCGTCGTTGTATTTTTTCAAAAACGGCAGGCCCAGCTGCCGGTACACCATGGGCCGCAGGCTGCACCGGCGCAGCGGCAGCACCTGCACCCGCCCGTCCGGGAAGCACAGCTGCGGCCGGGCCATCACCGCCGCCGGGTGGGCCTGCATCCACTCGGCCAGGCCCGAGAGGGTGTCCTCCCGCAGCAGGATGTCCGGGTTGAGGATAAAATGGTAGTCGCTGGCAAGGCTTGGCAGCACGGTGTTGTGCCCCGCCCCAAAGCCCCCGTTGGCCTGCCGCCGGATCACCCGGACGGTCTGGCCCGGGCGGGCGGCCAGGCGGCCGCAGGCGGCCGCGGCTTCCAGCGCGGGGCCGGTGCCGTCGGTGCTGGCGTTGTCCACCAGGTACAACGTCAGGGGGTGGCGGCGGGTGTGCTCCAGCACCGAAGCGGCGGCCCGCAGGGCCTCGGCCTGGTCGTTGTAGGTCACGATGGTCGCAGACAGGTTCAATGCAACGTCCTCCCTCTGCACAGTCAATCCAGGGGTCTGAGCTTGATGCGGAAATCGTCCCGGTCGGGGTCAAAGTTGGGGTTCAGGCAGGGGTCGCCCGCGGCCAGCTCCGCCTTCCAGCGGGCCTGGAAGCGGGTCACCTCCGAGACGAAGCGGGCCCGTTTTTCGGGCGCCTCGTCCAGGCCGCGGCTCTTGCTCTCGTAGTGGTACAGCATGGCGAAGGGGGTGAACAGGTTCTGGTACCCCGCCTTGCGCACCCGGACGCAGAAATCCACGTCGTTGAAGGCCACCGCAAAGCTCTCGTCCAGGCCGCCCACCGCCTCGTACACCTCCCGGCGCACCATCAGGCAGGCCCCGGTCACGCCGTACACGTCGTGGGCGTAGACCAGCCGGCCCATATAGCCGGGGTTGGCCACCGGGAAGTTCTTGTGCATATGGGCCGCCAGGCTCAGGTGCCCAAAGCCCAGCCCCGCGTGCTGGATGGTGTCGTCGGGGTACAGCAGCTTGGCCCCCACGCAGCCGATCCGCTCCTGCTGGGCGAACATGACCATCTCCTCCAGCCAGCGGGGGGTGATGACCTCGGTGTCGTTGTTGAGCAGCAGCAGGTAGTCGCCGGAGGCGAACTTTTCGCCAAAGTTGTTCAGGGCGCTGTAGTTGAAGCCGGAGCCCTCCCACCGCACCACCCGGAAGGTGCCGGGGTGCTGCTTTTCCAGCCGCTGGTAGGTGCGGAAGGTCTCCTCCTCCTTCGAGTTGTTCTCGATGACGATGATCTCAAAATCCGGCCAGGTGGTCTTGGCGTAGATGGATTCCACGCAGGTGCGCAGGTCCCTGGCGTGGTCGCAGCTGGGGATCAGGATGCTGACCCGGCCGGGCTTTTCGATGGTGTAGTCGGTCTTGTAAAAGCCGGGGGTGTCCGGGATGGAGGCCACCTCGTCCACCGCCACACCCTGCCGGGCGTAGTGGGCGTACAGGGCCTTGACGGCCGCCTCGATGCAGTACAGTTTGGCCTCGATGCCCCCGGCCACGCTGGTGGGGCTGGCCCGCCAGTAGTACAGCACATGGGGGATGTGCACCACCTTTTGGGCCTGCTCGGTCAGGCGGAGGTAGAGGTCGTAGTCCTGGCTGCCGTTGTACTCGCCCCGCTCGCCGCCGCCGGCGGCCTGCAGCAGGGCGGCCTTGAACACGCTCAGGTGGCAGATATAGTTGTTGGCCCGCAGGTTATCCAGCATGAAGTCGGGCTTGAGGTGGTAGAGGGTGGTGTGCTCCACCTCGCCCTCAAAGGTCACCTCGTCGGTGTAGACAAAGTCCGCCCCCTGCTCCGCAATGGCCTTTGCCACATACCACAGGGCCGAGGGGTGCAGGATGTCGTCGTGGTCCAGCAGGGCGATATACTCCCCTTTGGCCAGGGCGAAGCCGGCGTTGGTGTTGCCGGCGATGCCCTCGTTGCGCTCCAGCTTCTGGTAGCGGATGCGCGGCTCCTGGGCCATGCGGGCGGCCACCGCCCGGCCCACCTGTTCGTCCTGGCCGGCGTCCACCAGGCACAGCTCCCAGTTTTGGTAGGTCTGGTTGACCACCGAGTCCAGCAGCTCGGTCAGGAAGTTGAGGGGTGTGTTGTACAGGGGCACCACGATGCTGATGAGGGGCCCGGCGGGCTGGTTCTGGGCCTGGCGGACCAGCAGCTCCACCGGGGCCAGCCGGTCGGCCTTGAAGGTCTTGCCGGGGAAATGCGCGGCGAAATACCGCCGGCCGGCCCGGCGGCGGCGGATGCCGGCCAGCCCCTCCCGGCGCAGCCGGGCCAGCCAGGCCAGCACCGGCAGGGCCGCCAGCAGCGCCCGCGCCTTGCTCAGGAGGTAGCGCAGGGGCCAGGTGGCCTTCCAGCAATGGGACTGGGTGACGCTGTTCAGGGCGGTCTCCAGCTGGTCCTCGTGCTGGTGGGCGGCCGACAGCTCGCTGCGCTGGTGGTCGGTCAGCTTCTGGTAGTCGCGGCAGCTCTGCTCGGCCCGGTCCAGCTTGAGGCGCAGCGCGTCCAGGGCGGCCTCGTAGTCCTCCACCAGGGAGGCGTCCTGCCCTTCGCGCGCCGGGCGGAACAAAGCCGCGCCGCCCAGGGCGCCCCAGCTCTTCCAGCCAAAATCACGGCGCAGGCCCGCGGCCTCCAGGGCGCCGGCCCAGGCCGGCAGCACCGAGGGCGCCTCCGGCTCCCCCGCCGGGAACAATACCTGCCCGGCAGGCAGGGCGGCGGGGCAGGGCGCGTCCTCCCCCTGCACCACCATCAGGTCGTACCGGCGGGGCCAGCGGGCGGGCAGCTTCCACCCGGCGGACAGCCAGCTCTCCCCTGCCTGTTCGGCCCCCAGGCCCCACGCGTCGATCTGGCGGTCCCGCAGCGCCCGGGCCAGGCCGCAGTCCCCCACCACCAGCACCCGCCCGGGCCGGAACTCGGGCTCGATGATGCGGGCCAGCTCCCGCTGGCGCCGGGCCCGTTCCTGTTGCTTCCAATCATCTGCGCTGTGCATATTCTCGCTCCTATCCTGAATGTTCAATCGTCTTAGTATACCAAATTTTCCCCGGTTTGAGAAGCGTCTGGGCAAAATCCGTCCCAAAAGCCCGCAACTCGCCCCTGCCGCCCAAAATCCGCCCGCACGCACAGAAGCAGAGGCCCCCGTGAAAAGGCCTCTGCTCCCGTGTTTAGGATAGGAAAGAGAATGGCTGTTGGATGCCGGAACCCAAAAGGGCGCCCCCGCCGGGCCTCAAAGCCCTGGCAGGAACGCCCTTGTTCCGTAGGTATGTGATCCTCTTAGTAGGTGATGCCCTGGGCCAGCATGGCGGTGGCCACCTTCAGGAAGCCCGCGCAGTTGGCGCCCACCATCAGGTTGCCCTCCTGGCCGACCTCCTTGGAGGCGTCGTAGCTGGCGTGGAAGATGCCCTCCATGATGCCCTTCAGCTTGGCGTCCACTTCCTCAAAGGTCCAGCTCAGGCGCTCGCTGTTCTGGCTCATCTCCAGGCCGGAGGTGGCCACGCCGCCGGCGTTGGTGGCCTTGGCGGGGCCATACAGCACGCCGTTGTCCAGGTAGACCTGGATGGCCTCGGGGGTGCTGGGCATGTTGGCGCCCTCGCACACGACGGTGCAGCCGTTCTTGACCAGGGTCTCGGCCGAGGCCTTGTCGATCTCGTTCTGGGTGGCGCAGGGCAGCGCGATGTCGCAGGGGGTCTCCCAGATGCGGCGGCAGTCGGCCACATAAGTAGCGGAGGGGTGGGTCTCGGCGTACTCCTTGATGCGGCCGCGGCGGACCTCCTTCAGGTCCTTGACGTAGGCCAGGTCGATGCCGTTGGGGTCGTAGACGTAGCCGTTGGAGTCGCTCATGGTGACCACCTTGCCGCCCAGCTGGGTGGCCTTTTCGCAGGCGTAGATGGCCACGTTGCCCGAGCCGGAGATGACCACCGTCTTGCCGGCAAAGCTGTCGCCCCGCATGCACTTGAGGGCCTCGGCGGTGAAGTAGCACAGGCCGTAGCCGGTGGCCTCGGTGCGCACCAGCGAGCCGCCGAAGGTCAGGCCCTTGCCGGTGATCATGCCGCCCTGGAAGCTGTTGGTCAGCCGCTTGTACTGGCCGAACATATAGCCCACCTCGCGGCCGCCCACGCCGATGTCGCCGGCGGGGCAGTCGGTGAACTGGCCGATGTGGCGGTACAGCTCGGTCATAAAGCTCTGGCAGAAGCGCATGACCTCCATGTCGCTCTTGCCCTTGGGGTCAAAGTCCGAGCCGCCCTTGCCGCCGCCCATGGGCAGGGTGGTGAGGCTGTTCTTGAACACCTGCTCGAAGCCGAGGAACTTGAGGATGCTCTGGTTGACGGAGGGATGGAAGCGCAGGCCGCCCTTGTAGGGGCCGATGGCGCTGTTGAACTGGACGCGGTAGCCGCGGTTGACCTGCACCTTGCCCTGGTCGTCCACCCAGGGCACACGGAAGGTGATGATCCGCTCGGGCTCCACCAGGCGCTCGATCAGGCCGGCCTTCTCGTACTCGGGGTGCTTTTCCACCAGGGGCTGGATGCTCTCCAGCACCTCGATCACCGCCTGCAGGAACTCGGGCTCGTGGGCGTTGCGCCGGGCCAGGCCCTCGTAGACGCGCTTCAAATATTCGTTCGTCAGCATAGTGAAAGATACTCCTTTCCCAATCCGGGGGCCGCCGGCGGCCGCAGCGGGCCGCCCCTCCCCCGTTCTTTTACCAGGACCCTGCTGTCCGAACCGGCCCCGGTCAAAACGGCCGGCCCCCTCTGGCGCAGGGTGCTTTATTATTATAAAGCATTCAGGAAAAATTTTCAATAGCGGGATGAAAGATTTTTTAAAAAAAGCAAAATAAAACCAACGCCCGCTTCAGAAAAGCAAAAAAACAACAAAAAAAGAAAGGCCCGCTTCACAATGTAAAGCGAGCCTTTGCGAAGTGTTTACAGGGGTTTGACCGCCCGCACCGCGATAAAGCAGGGGATGCCCATCTCGTGCAGCCGGCCGGCGCCGTTGGTGTCCTCGTAGAGGCCGGTCAGCCGGAAGCCGGCGGCCAGCTGGCGTCCGCCGCAAAAGAGTGCGGCGGGTCAGATCAGCTTCTGGACCGCGTCGGCTGCGCCCTCCAGGTACTCGCCGCCGTAGGCCTCGATGCGGCCCTCGTCGGCCAGCTGGGCCAGCTGGGGGTCGATGGGCATTTTGGCCAGCACCTTCAGGCCGTGTTTGGCGGCGATCTGCTCCACATGGCTCTCGCCGAACAGGGAGATGTGCCTGCCGCAGTCGGGGCAGACCAGATAGCTCATGTTTTCGATGATGCCCAGGATGGGGATGTTCATCATCTGGGCCATGTTGACCGCCTTGGCCACGATCATGCTGACCAGCTCCTGGGGGCTGGCCACCACGATGATGCCGTCCACCGGCAGGCTCTGGAACACGGTCAGGGGCACGTCGCCGGTGCCCGGGGGCATATCCACAAAGAGGAAGTCCACGTCCTTCCAGACCACATCGGTCCAGAACTGCTTGACCGCCCCGGCGATGACCGGGCCGCGCCAGACCACGGGGTCCTCCTCGTTTTCCACCAGCAGGTTGATGCTCATCACGTCGATGCCCATCCGGCTCTGGATGGGCCAGCAGCCCTGGCTGTCGGCCATGGCCCGGCCATGGATGCCGAACAGCTTGGGGATGGACGGGCCGGTGATGTCGGCGTCCAGGATGCCGCAGTGGTAGCCGCGGCGGCGCATGGCGCAGGCCAGCAGGGCGCTGGTCATGCTCTTGCCGACGCCGCCCTTGCCGGACACCACGCCGATCACCTTTTTGACGCTGCTGTTGGGGTTGGGTGCTTCGTGCTGCGGGGCCTGGCGGCTGGCGCAGTCCAGCCCGCAGCTGGAACAATCATGGGTGCATTCTTCGCTCATTCTTCTCTTTCCCGCGCCCAAAGGGGGCGCTGCCTCCTGTATCGTTCAAATGATCCATGCGCAGGGGGCGTCCCCGCGCAGTCTGCCTTTTTATCATACCACAAAAGCCGCCCCGTTACAAGGCGGGGCAGAGCGCTTTCGGGTGACGCTAAAACGGAAATGGGGACCGCATCACTGCGATCCCCATCGGCCGGTATTTGGCAGGCGTGGCGTTCTCCTGCATCTCTCGGGTTTCCCCTGTCTGTACCAGCGGCGTGTGGCTGCCACGAAATTGACCACCTCAAACACCGGCCTTATTCGTCAGAAAGGCAGCCATCCAAACAAGAAATCCCACAGGTTGAACCCGCCGGAGGAGACGCTGCCGTCCGAGCTGTCCATCAGGGAGGCGCCGGTGTAGTAGGTGGAGAGGATCTGCCGGTAATCGTAGCCCCGCTCCTGGGCAAAGCCCACCGCGCCGCACTGGCTCATGCCCACCCCGTGGCCGTAGCCGTAGTAGGCCATGGCGGGGGTGCCGTTGGCGTCGGCGGTGAAGTCGAAGCAGTACCGCGAGCTGACGAACTGGTTGAGATAGCGGTAGCTGCGCCCGTTCACCACCAGGGTGTCGTACTGGACAAAGCCGCCCAGGCTCTTGTGGCTGGTGTCGGCGCTGACGTAGGGCTCGTCGGGGTGGCGGCTGTCGTTGTACTCCAGCATCCGGTAGTCCTTGCCCACCACCCGGCGCAGGATGTTGTGGTACTGCTCCTCGTAGGGGCTTTCCACGCTTTGCAGGTAGGGCACGTCGGTGCCCCAGGCGTCTTTGGCCGAGCAGGTGCCGTAGACGCCGGTCTGGGTGTTATAGCCCGCGCTGCAGGAGAACACCGCGTCGCAGACCGAGTAGCCGCCCCCTGCGTCGTAGACCAGGATGAGGTCCGCCACCTCTTCGATGGCGTTTTCCATCTGGCGGCGGGTGGCGGCGGGGATCTGGTCCACCGGGGTGTAGGTCAGCGCGTTGGCCGACGAGCCGTACTGGTTCTGGTATTCCAGATAGGAATGGATGGCGACGGCCTGGGCCTTCCAGGCCTCGGCGGCGGCGCGGTCCGAAATTTCAGCAAAATTGCCGATCGACCCCAGCTCGGTGTAGGTGATGCCCACCAGGCAGTCCACCAGGTCCATCCGGACGTTCCGGCGCAGGCCCTGGCCCCGGACGTTGAGGTAGTCCACCGTGATCTTGTCCTTGCTGCCGCCCAGGCCCAGCAGGTCCAGCAGCCACCGGATGCAGTTTTCCTGCTCGATTTCCCGGGCGACGGGCACCTGCGCGGTGTCGGCCCCGCCGATGGTGTCGGCGGCCAGCGCCTGGGGGGCCGCCCCCAGGACGAGAGCCCCTGCCAGCAGCCCTGCCGCCAGGCGCTTTGCGATGTGCGTTTTGATCTTCAAACCAGTTCACCCTCCTGTAACATTTTCATTATGGTAAAGTGTACCATAACCCGCCCCCCGGGGCAAGGATGAAATTTCGCTTAGGGTGTATCTGAAAACTCCCCAACGCTGGTCTATTCTACCAAAAAGCACCATCTGCTGCGTTGCATTCGCTTGCATTCCACAAAGGAGTGCAGCGCTCATGCGCCTTGCAGCTGGCACTTTTTGGCGAATATCTCAGCATTTTTGACTTCTCAGATACACCCTACTCCTCCAGGGGCGTCTGGGGGTAGATGGAGTGCCCGCCGTTGCAGGCGTAGGCCATGACGCACACCAGGAAAAAGCTGCCGAAGTATTCGCCCCCGAACAGCTCCAGCCCCACCAGGATGGGGGAAGCCAGGGTGTTGGTGCCGGCGGCGAACACCGCCGCATAGGCCAAAGCCGCCCCCAGGGGCGCCGGCAGGCCCAGCGGCCCGGCCAGCACCGCCCCCAGGCAGGCCCCGATGGTGAACAGCGGGGCCACCTCGCCCCCCTGGAAGCCCGCCGCCAGGCAGACGGCGGTCAGGCAGAGCTTGGCCAGCCAGTCCCAGGCGTACAGGCTGCCCCCGGCCAGGGCCGCCGCCGACAGCCCCTCGCTCAGGCCGTTGTAGCGGCTGCCGGTGGCCAGGCCGAACAGGGCCACCAGGGCCCCCACCAGCACGATCCGCTGGTACGCCCCGGGCATCCACCGGCCGAACCGGTCCTTCAGGCCGTGGAGCAGCTCCACGAACAGCCGGCCCGCCAGGCCGCAGGCCGCCCCCAGCACCGCCAGGGCGATCAGGGTCTCCACCGTGAAGGCGGGGGCCTCCGCCCCCAGGGCCACGGCGGCCGGCCGGACCCCCAGCGCCCCGCTGACCGCCGAGGCGGTCAGGGCCGCCACCGCCGCGGGCAGCAGGGCGTCGTACTGGGCCACCCCGGTGTGGAACAGCTCCAGCGCAAACAAAGTGGCCGCCAGCGGGGTGCGGAACAGCCCCGCAAACCCCGCCGCCACCCCGGCGATCAGGAGGCGGCGCTTGTCCCGGGGGGCTTGCAGCCCCGGCGTCAGCAGGCTGGCCCCCGCCGCCGCGATCTGGACCGCCACCCCCTCGCGCCCCACGCTGGCCCCCAGCAGGTGGCCCAGCCAGGTGGCCCCCACCGCCAGGGGCACCAGCCGGGCCGGCACCTTGTCCCGCCGGCCGGCCGCCGCGTCAAAGACCAGGGCCATGCCCCGGCCGCACTCGCCGCCCCACCGGGCGTACACCGCGCAGATCGCCGCGCCGCCTGCCGGCAGCAGCACCAGCAGCAGGGGCCAGCGCTCCCGCAGGGCCGTCGCCGCCAGCACCCCATGGCCGAACACCGCCGTGAGCACCCCGGCGATGACGCCGGCCGCCGCCGCCAGGCCCAGCAGGGCCAGCACCCGCCGGCCTTCGGCCCGCCAGGCCGCCGCCTTTTCCGCAAATGATGGTTTCATCTTCCCCACGATCCTTTCCTGTTCCCCGCCGTGCGGCCGGGTTTTCTTTTCAAAGTCTACCACAATCCCCCGCCGCCGGCAAGGCTTGCCCGGGGGCCCATGCACAAAAAAAGGACCGCCAGTTTTCACTGACGGTCCTCTGGTCCCCCGAGGGAGGACAAATCCGAACGTTCAACCTGGTCAAAGGTGATCTGCTCTGCCCCTTCCTTATAGTTGAAGGTCACAAGCAGGTAGTCATCATATACCACCACGCTGTTGACAAAGCTGTCAATCAGCCTCCTACGGCCTTCCAGGGTGTTGAGATCCACTTTGCGGAACTGTAAGATATAGAACTGTATCTGCTCTCTGGTGAACTGAGGCTTCCTAATTTCTTCCTTCACAATGCTCAGCTCCAGCTTTTCTTTGGTTTCTTCCATCTCATCCAGACGACGCTTGACAGATGCATTGAAAGCGCCGGCCTGGATGGCGTTCAGCAGATTGTCGATTGCCTTTTCGGTATCTGCCAGCTGACGGCGCAGGGCGGGCAGCTCACTGCTCTCCTGCCCCTGGACGGCCAGTGCCTGATCGGTAAAATACTCCACAAAGGCATCGTCCATGATATTCCGCATGACGGAATCCACCACGGCGCGCTCCAGAGGTTCCTTTCGCACGCTTTTGTGTTTGGCATTGCAAGTCTTTTTCCGTTTGCTGTTGACACAGCGGTAATAATGGTAGACCTGGCCTTTGCTGGAACTTGTCCCGCATTCCCCCACCATCATTGCCTTGCAGGAACCACAAAACAGCTTGGTGGTCAGCAGGTAGTCGTCCTCGGCCTTGTGACGGGCCGGGGCCTTTTTGTTTTTCTGCATCTGGCTCTGCACCCGCTCAAATAAATCCGTTGGAACCAGAGCCGGAATACCATCCGGCACCACAATGTCGCGGTACCTATATTCCCCGATATATCTCCGATTGTGAAGAATTCCAGAGATAAAATTCATATCTGCCGGTTTCCCACGCACCGTTGTAACCCCCAGCCCATTCAGATGGTCCACAATCTCTTTCATAGTGGAGCCAGTGTCATACATCTTAAAGATATCCAGTACAACAGGAGCTGTAATCGGATCGGGCTGGTAATGTTTGTCCGCGTCAATCTGGAATCCAAAGGTGGGTGTGCCGCCATTATACTTGCACTTGAGTGCATTTTCGGTATGGCCGCGGATCACCTTTTCGGACAGTTCTGCCGAATAGTATTCTGCCATACCTTCCAGCATGGACTCCAGGATGATGCCCTCCGGGCCATCGGCAATGTTTTCCTTTGCCGACACCACCCGCACGCCGTTCTTTTTTAGAGCGGCTTTATAATGGGCGCTGTCATAGCGGTTGCGGGCAAAGCGGTCCAGCTTCCAGACCACAACCACGTCAAACAGCCCTTTGGCGCTGTCCTTGATCATCCGCTGGAAATCAGGGCGGTGATCTGTCTTGGCAGAAAAGGCGCGGTCGATATATTCCTTGACTACCATCATTCCGTTCTTTTTGCAGTATTCCATACACTCCCGGAGCTGGCCTTCAATGGACTCTTCCCGTTGGTTGTCGGAGGAGTAGCGGGCATAGATTACAGCGTTCATCCTGTCACCTCCTTTTCCTCATCTGCCTTTTCTGCAAACATCTGCAAGACAGATTCTTTCATGCGGTTGTAATAAGGCGACTTGGGGTCAAAGCACATCTCCACGAATTGCTCTATCTCAGCGCCGTTTTTCCACACCTTCGGCTGATAGTGGTACAGCTTTCCCTGCGGTTTCTCACAGCGGGCAAAGATGTAATCCATCGAGACATCGAAAAAGTCTGCATACTTGCGGAACACTTCCACCGTTGGGGTTGACTGCCCGTTCTCATAACGGTTGAGGCTGGACTGGGTGATTCCCAAAAGCTCCGCCAGCTTTGCCTGGGACAGGGACAGGCTCTCCCGCAAGGCACGCAGCCGTTTGCCGACTTCTTTCAAGGCAATCGCCTCCTTCCATGCCCATTATACCATATAATGGTTCAAATCCAAATCATTTTTAGAGTTTGTATCGTTGAAAAAATTAAAATCTGGCAAGCGAATACTTTGAAAACAGGATGTTTAGAGGGTTTGATTCATCTCATTTTATTCAAACCAATTTAGGAAATTCATTATACTTATCAGTATAATATGTTAATATAAAACATATATGGAATAATACGCCATTTAATAGGTACATTATTACCGAAAAATGTACCGAACTATCTCCATTCAAAAATTTTGAAATACACAAATCGGAAAGCAAAAAAGACTTTAGCAAAAACTTTCACAGACAAGTCAGAGAAGTTCTCAATATCTACCTCGACTAAATACCTATTAGTAAAGCGCTCCAAATCAAAGTCAATTAATATTATATTTTCGACAGTTTTTCTTCTGATATTTTAAACGCCTCTTTTAATATTTTAGTAGAAAATTTTCTATATTGACTTGATGTATATTGAAATCCATCATTTGAAAAGTCCATCTTCCAGCCTTCAAAAACTTTCTTATAATATTCAAAATCATTCACTCCATTAATAGGAAGCTGTCTTGTAAGAGCAATTATAAAGCCGTTAATTGAGATTACAGAAAGGAGCTTTGATGTTTCAGAATCCCATTCTGATCTAAAATTAGATTTAACAGCTCCAAAATATGCCCTCAATACGCCAGCACAGAATGCAACGTATTCTTG
>DXBJ01000044.1 GCA_019116585.1 Candidatus Faecalibacterium gallistercoris
GCCGACGACGATGACCGAACGGCCGGAATAGTCCACGCGCTTGCCCAGCAGGTTCTGGCGGAAGCGGCCCTGCTTGCCCTTGAGCATATCGGACAGGCTCTTGAGGGCGCGGTTGTTGGGGCCGGTGACGGGACGGCCGCGGCGGCCGTTGTCGATCAGGCTGTCCACAGCCTCCTGCAGCATCCGCTTCTCGTTGCGGACGATGATGTCGGGGGCGCCCAGCTCCAGCAGGCGGCGCAGGCGGTTGTTGCGGTTGATGACCCGGCGGTACAGGTCGTTCAGGTCGGTGGTGGCAAAGCGGCCGCCGTCCAGCTGGACCATGGGGCGCAGGTCGGGGGGCAGCACCGGCAGGACGGTCAGGATCATCCACTCGGGGCGGTTGCCCGAAATGCGGAAGGCCTCCACCACCTCCAGCCGCTTGAGGATGCGGATCCGCTTCTGGCCGCTGGATTTCTCCACCTCAGCGGTCAGCTCGGCGGACAGCTGGTCCAGGTCGATCTCTTCCAGCAGGGCCTGAATGGCCTCGGCGCCCATCTCGGCGCGGAATTCGTCGCCGTACCGCTCCTGCATCTCGCGGTACTCCTTCTCGGTCAGCAGCTGCTTTTTCTCCAGCGGGGTCAGGCCGGGATCCACGACGATATAGCTTGCAAAGTACAGGACTTTTTCCAGCAGGCGGGGGCTGATGTCCAGCATCAGGCCGATCCGGCTGGGGATGCCCTTGAAGTACCAGATGTGGCTGACGGGGGCCGCCAGCTCGATGTGGCCCATCCGCTCGCGGCGGACCTTGGCCTTGGTCACCTCGACGCCGCAGCGCTCGCAGATCTTGCCCTTGTAGCGGATGCGCTTGTATTTGCCGCAGTGGCACTCCCAGTCCTTGGTGGGTCCAAAGATGCGCTCGCAGAACAGGCCGTCCCGCTCGGGCTTCAGGGTGCGGTAGTTGATGGTTTCGGGCTTCTTCACCTCGCCGTAGCTCCATTTGCGGATCTGGTCGGGAGAGGCAAGACCGATCTTGATCGAATCGAAAACGGTGTTTTCCATGAATCGAACCCTTCCTTAATCTCTATAACAAGTTCCGATGCGAAACCGGCTGTCTTTTATTCGTCGAAGTCCACTTCGTCGGAGGGCTGGGCCTCGGCCTCCGGGGCGGGGTTATCCTCCAGGACGGCGGGGTCGTCAAAGCCCGCGTCGGCGTCCTTGATGGTGTAGTCGTTCAGCAGCTCGCTCTCCTGCACCACGTTCTCGGCGCCGGCCACCTCGCGCATGTCAAAGCCAGTCTCCTCTTCGTCAAAGTTCTGGCGCATGTCGATCTCGTTGCCGTCCTTATCCTGGACGATGACGTCCAGGCCCAGGGACTGCAGCTCCTTGAGCATGACCCGGAAGGATTCGGGGATGCCGGGCTGGGGCACCGGCTCGCCCTTGACGATGGCCTCGTAGGTCTTGACGCGGCCCTCCACATCGTCCGACTTGACGGTCAGGATCTCCTGCAGGGTGTAGGCGGCGCCGTAGGCCTCCAGGGCCCAGACCTCCATCTCGCCGAAGCGCTGGCCGCCGAACTGGGCCTTGCCGCCCAGAGGCTGCTGGGTGACCAGGGAGTAGGGGCCGGTGGAGCGGGCGTGGATCTTATCGTCGACCAGGTGATGCAGCTTGAGGTAGTACATATAGCCCACGGTGACCCGGTTGTCGAACTTCTCGCCGGTGCGGCCGTCGTACACGGTGGTCTTGCCGTCGCGGTCCAGCTCGATCTTGGAGAAGTCGATGATGTGGCCCTGCTCGCCCATGATCTTGGGCAGCTTGGTGGGATATTCGGGGGCGTCCTCGCTGTGCCACTTGGCGCGGGCATCGTCAAAGGCGTCGCCGATGTCGTTCTCACGGGCGGAGTCGAACACCGGGGTCATGACCTTGATGCCGCAGGCCTTGGCGGCGTAGCCCAGGTTGACCTCCAGCACCTGACCGATGTTCATACGGGAAGGCACGCCCAGGGGGTTCAGGACGATGTCCAGGGGGGTGCCGT
Source organism: Candidatus Faecalibacterium gallistercoris (assembly GCA_019116585.1). GTDB lineage: Bacteria > Bacillota > Clostridia > Oscillospirales > Ruminococcaceae > Faecalibacterium > Faecalibacterium gallistercoris. The sequence continues at coordinate 2,012 of DXBJ01000044.1, forward strand.
CGGGCAGGTAGGGCATATCCTCCTGCGGCAGGATGCGGGAGACGACGCCCTTGTTGCCGTGGCGGCCGGCCATCTTGTCGCCCACGCTGATCTTGCGCTTCTGGGCGATGTAGCAGCGGACCACCTCGCGGACGCCGGGCTGCAGCTCGTCGCTGTTCTCCGGGGTAAAGACCTTGACGTCCACAATGATGCCGTACTCGCCGTGGGGCACACGGAGGGAGGTGTCGCGGACCTCGCGGGCCTTCTCACCAAAGATGGCGCGCAGCAGCCGTTCCTCGGCGGTCAGCTCGGTCTCGCCCTTGGGGGTGACCTTGCCCACCAGGATGTCGCCGCTCTTGACCTCGGCGCCGATGCGGATGATGCCCCGCTCGTCCAGGTCCTTCAGCGCATCCTCGGACACGTTGGGGATGTCCCGGGTGATCTCCTCGGGTCCCAGCTTGGTATCGCGGCTCTCGGTCTCGTATTCCTCGATGTGGATGGAGGTATAGACGTCCTCGCGGACGATCTTCTCGTTCAGCAGGACGGCGTCCTCGTAGTTGTAGCCCTCCCAGGTCATGAAGCCGATGAGGGCGTTCTTGCCCAGCGAGATCTCGCCGTTGCGCATGGCGGGGCCGTCGGCCAGGACCTGGCCCTTCTTGACGGTCTCGCCCACCGAGACGATGGGCCGCTGGTTGATGCAGGTGCCGGCGTTGGACCGGGCAAACTTGATCAGGCTGTACTCGTCCACGCCGCCCTGGTCGTTGCGGACCACCACGTGGTCGGCGTCCACGCGCTCCACCACGCCGTCGCGCTCCGCCAGGATGGCGACGCCCGAGTCGGTGGCGGCCTTGTATTCCATGCCGGTGGCCACCAGCGGCTGCTGAGTGACCATCAGAGGCACGGCCTGGCGCTGCATGTTGGCGCCCATCAGGGCGCGGTTGCAGTCGTCGTTCTCCAGGAAGGGGATCATGGCGGTGGCCACCGAGACCATCATCCGGGGCGAAACGTCCACAAAATCCACCTTTTCGGCGTCGATCTCCAGGATGTCGTCCCGGCGGCGGGCGGACACGCGGGGCCGGATGAAGTGGCGGTTCTCGTCCAGGGGCTCGTTGGCCTGGGCCACCACGTATTCGTCTTCCACGTCAGCGGTCATATAGACCACCTCGTCGGTGACCACCTGGTCGATGACGCGGCCCTTTTCGTCGTAGGTCTTGTTGACCTTGCGGTAGGGCGCCTCGATGAAGCCGTACTCGTTGATCCGGGCATAGGATGCCAGGTAGGAGATCAGGCCGATGTTGGGGCCTTCCGGGGTCTCGATGGGGCACATGCGGCCGTAGTGGCTGTAGTGGACGTCGCGGACCTCGAAACCGGCGCGGTCGCGGCTCAGGCCGCCGGGGCCCAGGGCCGACAGGCGGCGCTTGTGGGTCAGCTCGGCCAGGGGGTTGTTCTGGTCCATGAACTGGGACAGGGGCGACGAGCCGAAGAACTCCTTGATGGCCGCCACCACAGGCCGGATGTTGATCAGGGCCTGGGGGGTCAGGGTGGTCTGGTCCTGGCTCTGGAGGGTCATCCGCTCGCGGATCACACGCTCCATCCGGGAGAAACCGATGCGGAACTGGTTCTGCAGCAGCTCGCCCACGCTGCGGATGCGGCGGTTGCCCAGGTGGTCGATGTCGTCGGTGGTGCCGATGCCGTGGCCCAGGCCGTTCAGGTAGTTGATGGAGGACAGGATGTCGGTGACGGTGAGGGTGCGGTTGATGAGCTGGTCATGGTTGCGGCGCAGCAGCTCTTTCTGCTCCTCGGGGTCGGAGGTGGTGTCCAGGATCTTGCGCAGCTCGTCGAAGGAGCAGCGCTCGTTGATGCCGCACTCCTTCACGTCAAAGGAGAAGAAGGGCTGGGCGTCCACACAGCCGTTGGTGATGACCTTGACCGGCTTGCCCTCGATGGTGAGGGTGACCAGGCTGACGCCGGCAGCGTCGGCCTGCTCGGCCTTGGCGCGGGTGATCTTCTCCCCTGCCTCGATCAGCAGTTCGCCGGTCAGGGGGTCCACCACGTTTTCAGCTGCCACCTGGCCGGTGATGCGGCGGGCCAGGGACAGCTTCTTGTTCATCTTGTAACGGCCAAACCGGGACAGATCGTACCGGCGGGGGTCAAAGAAGAGCATGTTGATCTGGCTGGTGGCCGACTCCACCGTGGGGGGCTCGCCGGGGCGCAGCTTGCGGTAGACTTCCAGCAGGCCCTCCTCGGTGTTTTTGGTGGTGTCCTTTTCAAAGGTGGCCAGGATGCGCTCATCCTCGCCGAAGTAGTTCAGGATGTCGTCGTTGGTGGACAGGCCCAGGGCGCGGCAGAGCACGGTGACAGGCAGCTTGCGGTTCTTATCGATGCGGACATAGAACACGCCGGTGGCGTCGGTCTCATACTCCAGCCAGGCGCCGCGGTTGGGGTTCATGGTGGCGCTGAACAGCTCGTTGCCCACCTTGTCGCGGGCCATGCCGTAGAAAACGCCCGGGGAGCGGACCAGCTGGCTGACGATGACGCGCTCGGCGCCGTTGATGACGAAGGTGCCCGCGTCGGTCATGAGGGGGAAATCTCCCATAAAGATCTCCTGGTCCTTGACCTCGCCCGTCTCCTTGTTCAGCAGCCGGGCGGTGACCCGCAGGGGGGCGGCATAGGTGACGTCGCGGCTCTTGCACTCCTTGATGCTGTACTTGGGCTCTTTGTCGAGGCGGTAATCCACGAAGCTCAGCGCCAGGTTGCCGGTGTAATCCTCAATGGTGCCAATGTCATGGAACACCTCCCGCAGGCCCTCGTCCAGGAACCACTGGTACGAGTTCTTCTGCACCTCGATGAGGTTGGGCATCCCGATGACTTCGTCGATGTGGGAGAAGCTCATCCGCTCGGTCTTGCCGAGTTTTACGGGCTTGACTTTCATCATAAAATCGACCACTCCTTACTTTTATACTCCACGGACGTGCGGACAAGGCGGCCGGCGGGGAGGCTTTTTCTCCCTCCGCTCTTGACAAGCGGCGGGGGCGCGCCCCCTTCGGCCGTCCGATTTCTGGCAGACTCACAGAAACAGCCCTGCGCGGGCCGGACGGGTTCGTCGTTTTTCACAAACTTTTCGTTTTCGAGCCCGCCAGTCGAGCCTCGAAACCCCGTTTTTCGCGCAGTATTCCATTTTGTGATACTCAGGTAGTGTAGCACAAAAAATCCCAGTTGTCAAGCCATTTTACGGCTTTGGGTCAAAAAATTTTTCCCGCCCTGTTCTTTTCCGCACGCACGGAGGCGTGTTGCAAAAGTGCGTTTTTGCTCTTGCATTTTTCGTTTCGCACGTTCCATCCAAAAAAGCCTTTGGTGATTTTGTACACTTTGCATCTTGCTTTTTTCGATCCGCCTTCCGTCCGGGACCGCGGCGGCTACAAACCGCCAAAAAAGTCCCGTCCAGCCGACATGTGCGGATGGACGGGACACATACAGGGAAATGGAGCGCTGAGAGTGTGCGAGGCCGCAAGGCCGAGTGCGCGGTTCAGCGCTCCATTTTGTCGAAAAGGAGGATACCAGGGGGGAAGGATTTCTGACCTGCGCAGCAGGCAGAAATGGGTCCCCCCTGGAGCGTGGCGCTCTTGCGACACGCTGAGGCCGCCGGGGCGTTCTCCCCCGGCGGCCATGCCTTTGTTTATTCCAGATAATCCCGCAGCCTTCTGGCCCGGCTGGGGTGGCGCAGCTTGCGCAGCGCCTTTGCCTCGATCTGCCGCACCCGCTCCCGCGTGACGTGGAACTCCTGCCCCAGTTCTTCCAGGGTGCGGGGACGGCCGTCCTCCAGCCCGAACCGGAGGGACAGCACCCGCTGCTCCCGGTCGGTGAGGCTGGACAGGACGCTGGTCAGCTCCCGGTGGAGCATCTGCCGCCCGGCCTCGTCGGCGGGCACCCCGGCGGTGTCGTCCCGGACAAAGTCCTCCACCCGGGCGTCCTCTTCCTCCCCCACCGGCGCTTCCAGGCTGACCGGCTCCTGGGACAGCTGCAGCAGCTGGCTGACCCGCTCCGGCTCCATGTCCAGCCGGACGGCGATCTCGGCGGGGGTAGGCTCCCGGCCGTTCTGGTGCAGCAGGTCGGAAGCGGTCTTTTTCACCCGGTTGATGCTCTCCACCAGATGGACCGGGATGCGGATGGTCCGCCCCTGGTCGGCGATGGCCCGGGTGATGGACTGGCGGATCCACCAGGTGGCATAGGTGGAAAACTTGAACCCGCGCTCCGGCTCAAACTTTTCCGCCGCCTTCATCAGGCCCAGGTTGCCCTCCTGGATCAGGTCCAGAAAGGGCAGCCCCCGCCCGGCGTAGCGCTTGGCCACCGATACCACCAGCCGGAGGTTCGCCTCGCACAGACGGCGGCGGGCCCCGGCGTCCCCTTCCCGGGCGGCGCTGGCCAGAGCCGCTTCCTCTTCGGCCGACAAAAGGGGCACCGCCCCGATCTCTTTCAGGTACGCCCGGACCGGATCGTCCAGGGTGACCCCCGCCGGGGACAGCTCCCGCTCCAGATTGCCGATCTGCACATCGTCCAGCAGGGGCGGCTCCTCTTCCGGACCGGCGGGCTCGGGCCCGGGGGCCAGCTCCACCCCGCGGGCTTTCAGGGCGTCGCACAGGGCGTCCAGGCCGGCCAGGTCGTAGTCCTCTTCCTGGGCCGCCCGGCTCAGCTGCCCGGCCGTCACCGCCCGGCCCCGGGCCTTCCGCGCCAGTTGTTCTGCAAGCATCTCTGGGGACATGGCAGATACTCCTTTCACGCAATTCCCTCCGTCCGCACAGGCTGTCCGGACGGGCCGTTTTGGCAGCGGGGCAGGGTCACTCGCCCCCGCCCTTTTTCTCCCGGATGCGGGCGATGTAATCGGCCAGCTCCTGGCCCGACATGCTGCCCGCCTGGGCCGAGAGGGGCTTGCCCCGGGCGATCCGCTCCAGGTACATGTCGATGTCCTGGGAGGTGCAGCTCACATCACTGTATTCTGCCGCAACGGCGCACAGTTCATTCATGGCTTCCTCACTGATCTGCCCCGACAGGTTGCCCACATTGACCTCCCGGCCCTCCCGCCAGCAGGCCAGGATGGCCTGGTAAGCCTCCCGCAGGCCCTCGCTGAGGATGGCCTCCGGCTGCAGGGCGGGGGCGATCCGCTTCAGCTCCTCCGGCTGGCGGAGGGCTGCCGCCACCAGCCGCCGCTGGGCCGAAGCCGCCCCCAGCGCGCCGGGGCCGCTCTGGCCATAGGGCAGCTTGATGGTGTCCATCTCCCCCGAGTGGAGCAGCTCTTTCTGGCGGGCAGACCGGCGCCGTGCCCCCGCTTTGCGGGCCTCCGCATCCACCTGGGAGAGGATGGCCGTCTTGGAGAGGTTGGTCTCCTCGGCCAGGCGCCCGGCATACAGTTCCTTTTCGGTGGGGGTGGTGCCGTCGGCCAGGATGCGCACCGCCTCCTGGATGTATTCCAGCCGCTGGTTGTCCTGGGCCAGGTCGTACTTGGCCCGGGCCCGCCCCAGCTGGAAGTCCAGGGCGTTGCCCGCTTTGTCCAGCAGCTCCCGGAAGCGTTCCGCCCCGTATTTTTTGATGTACTCATCCGGATCCTTGGCGTTGGGGATGTTGAGCACCCCCACCTGCACTGGGCTGGACTGGAACAGCCCCAGGGACCGCAGCGTCGCTTTCTGCCCCGCTTCGTCCGAGTCGTAGCAGAGGATCACCTCGTCGGCATACTCGCTCAGCAGCTTGACCTGCCCCTGGGTCAGGGCGGTGCCGCAGGCGCAGACGGCGGTGCCGATGCCCGCCTGCTGCATGCTGATGACGTCCATGTACCCCTCGCAGAGGACATACCGCCGGGAGGGGTCCTTCTTGGCCATCTGGAGGGCGAACACCGTCTCCGACTTGCGATAGACCAGCGTCTCGGGGCTGTTGACATACTTGGGCTTGGAGTCGTCCATCACCCGCCCGCCGAAGGCGATCACGTTGCCCCGCAGGTCAAAGATGGGGGTGATGACCCGCCGCCAGAACAGGCAGTAGATCCGCCCCGCCGGGCTGCGCTTGAACAGCCCGCTGGCGTCCATCTCGGCCTGGGTGTAGCCCTTGTCCCGCAAAAAGTGGTAGAGGGCCTGTCCGTCGTCGGGGGCGTACCCCAGCCCGAACCGGGCGATGGTCCGGTCGTCCAGGCCACGCCGCCGCCAGTAGGCCCGGGCCTGGGCGGCCTCGTCCACGCTGGAGTTCAGGCAGGCATGGAAAAAACGCGCCGCCGCCTTGTTCATGGACAGGATGCGGCTGCGCATCCGGCCGGTGCCGTCGTCCTCTTCCGGCTCGGGCATCCCGGCCCGCGCCGCCAGCATCTTGACCGCCTCGTGGTAGCTCAGGGATTCAATTTTCATTACAAAATTAATTACACTGCCGCCAGTACCACATCCAAAACAATAGAAGCTCTGATTTTCTGGATAAACGAAGAAAGACGGAGTTTTTTCATTATGAAAAGGACAAAGACCTGTATACAATCGCCCCCGACGCTTCAGTTGAACATAATTTCTAACCACATCTATGATATCGTTACGCCGAATAAGTTCTTCTTTATATCCATATGAGAATTCTTTTGCCATGTAATACAATCCTTCTTTATAACACATGCCACCGCCGGGGCACATAGTATTCCTCAAAGGCGCGGATGGCAAACTCGTCGCTCATCCCGCTGATGTAGTCGGTGACGGCACGGTCGTCCCCTTCCTCCTCCGCGATCCGCTGGTAGAGGGGGGACATCTGTTCGGTGTGCCCCATGTAGTGCTCATAAAGGGCCTCGATCACCTTGTCCACCTTCTGTTCCTCGTGCTTGCCCACCTTGTCCACATACACCGTGCTGTACATGAAGGCTTTCAGCACCCGGAAGGCCTCGTCCTCCACCGGGCCGGCCTGGATCACGGGGGGCTCGGTGTGGGCCAGGATGCTGTCGATCATGGCGGTGATCCGCTCCGACTTGGTCTGCCCCAGCACGTCGGTGGCCTCTTTCGGCAGCAGGCGGGGGTCCAGCACGCCGGCCCGGACCGCGTCCTCGATGTCGTGGTTGACGTAGGCGATCTGGTCGGCCATCCGGACGATCCGCCCTTCGGGGGTGGCGGCCCAGGTCCCTTTGGTGTGGGTGACGATGCCGTTGCGCACCTCCCAGGTCAGGTTGAGGCCCCGTCCGTCCTTTTCCAGCCGGTCCACCACCCGCAGGCTCTGTTCATAGTGCTTGAAGCCGCCGGGGCACAGGGCGTTCAGCGCCCGCTCCCCTGCGTGGCCGAAAGGGGTGTGGCCCAGGTCGTGGGCCAAGGCCACCGCCTCGGTCAGGTCCTCGTTGAGGCGCAGGGCCCGGGCGATGGTCCGGGCGATCTGGGACACCTCCAGCGTATGGGTCAGCCGGGTGCGGTAGAGGTCCCCCTCCGGCGAGAGAAAGACCTGGGTCTTTTGCTTCAGCCGCCGGAACGCCTTGCAGTGGATGATCCGGTCCCGGTCCCGCTGGTAGACCGGCCGGAGGGGATCCTGGGGCTCGGGGCGCGCCCGGCCGCGGCTCCGGTCCGAAAAGCTGGCCCAGGGCGCCAGGGTCAGGTGTTCGATCTCTTCCGTGCACAGACGGACGTCCATAGTTCAAGCCTCACTTTCCACTTCACGGGTCTCCCCGTCCATATTCTAACACAAAGGATGTGTCACAAGGGGGCGAATGCTGGATGCCGGAAAAATTTTCCATCCGCTCAGACCGCCCCGTAAAAGGGTTCCGACACCTCCACACGGCCCCGGCCGCGGGTCAGCTCCCGCAGCTGCTCCAGCAGGGGCGCCTCGGTGCCCGCCCGCATCTGCCAGGTCAGGGCCACCTTGTCGGTAAAGACGGGGGCCTCCATCCGGCCCCCGGCCGCAGTCACCAGCAGGTCCACCCGCTCATAGAGGGGGTATTCCACCATGGTGGACAGTTTCACCACCGGCTGGACCGTCACCTTTTCCGCCGCGTCCAGAGCGCGGGAGGCCGCCGTGGTATAGGCCCGCACCAGCCCGCCCGTCCCCAGCAGGATGCCCCCGAAATACCGGGTCACCACAACGATGAGGTCGGTCAGACCGCTGTGGCCGATCACCTCCAGCACCGGGGTGCCGGCGGTCTTGGCAGGCTCGCCGTCGTCGGAATACCGCTCCCGGCTGCCCTCCCGCAGCTTGTAGGCATAGACGTTGTGGCGGGCCGTCCGGTTGGCCGCCCGCACCTGCTCCAAAAAAGCCACCGCCTCCGCTTCGCTTTCCACGTGGGCAGCCGCCGCCAGAAAGCGGCTCTTCTTTTCCTCATACTCCCCGGCGGCCGTCCCCCGGATGGTGCGGTATTCTTCCAAAATGTGCTCCTCCCCTTGCTTGCAATGCCTTGTGTTTTGCAGGGCGCTGCCGTGCGTTCCCCTGCCGTCTCTGCCCGCCGGGGACGGCGCAGCCGCCCCTTCCAGCCCCTGCTTTTTCCCGCGGGCGGGCCGGGGCCCTGCTTTACTTGACTATAGTATAGCATAAAACCCCGTTTGCGCAAGCCCGCAGCGGTTTTATCCGATCAGGGTCTGGGCCCAGAAATGCCGGTAACCCCGGTTCGTATGGGTGTAGCCTACCCCGATCTGGGTAAAGTCCGGGTTCAGGATATTGTTCCGGTGCCCCTCCGAGTGCATCCAGGCCCGCACCACCTGGGCGGGGGTTCTCTGCCCGGCCGCGATGTTTTCGCCGGCGGTCTCGTATCGGATGCCGAACTCCGGCAGGACGGTAAAGCAGCTGCTGCCGTCGGGGCGGTCGTGGCCGTAATCGGCGGCGATCTCCTCCGCCCGCCTGGCCGCGGCGGCGGTCAGCGCGTCGGTGGTGGTCAGGGCAGGCAGGCCGTATGCCGCCCGCTCCTCGTTGACCAGCCGGATCACCTCGGCCTCAAAGCTGGACAGCTTGGCCGGGTCCCCGCCCGAGTCCTTTTCGGCCGTGCCGCAGCCGCTGAGCAGCAGCAGGGCCAGCATCCCCATCAGCAGCAGGGACAGACATTGTTTGCACCGTTTCCCGTTCATAGACGTGCCTCCTTCTCGCAAAACTGCATTCAATAGGAGGATATGCGCCCCCGCCCGCCTTTGCCACCGCCGGGACCGAAAGGCGCAAAAAAGCGCCCCGCCCGAAGGCGAGACGCTCTCGTGTCTTTTAGTAGCTGAAAATCTGGACCCAATAATGGTTTGTAGGATTGTAAGCGACACCAATGATGGTGATCCCTTCCTTCAGGATATTGGCCCGGTGTCCCGAGGAATTCATCCAGCCCTCCATAGCTTCACTTGGCGTATCTGGTCCAAGGAACAAATTTTCCCCGCCCGGCGCATAGGGTGAAATGCCGTACTCGGGCAAAATCGTGTAATAAGGGGTCCCATCTGGTCTGGTATGGGAAGGCTCAATATCAAGTTCTTTCAATCTGGCATGGGCCGCCGCTTTGATGGCGTCGTTGGTGGTTAATGGAGACAGGCCGCGTTTCTCGCGCTCCTGATTGACAAGGCGAATGACTTCATTCTCAAACTCTTCGGCTGTGCCATACGTCATGTCTACTTCGCCGATCACATCGTCCACGTCGCCCCACTCCACCGAGCACCCGCTCAGCGCGCCCAGCAGCAACATGCCTGCCAGCAACAGCGGCAGCCAGCGTTTCCATCCGCTCGTTTTCATAAACATACCTCCTTTTACCCAATGCCCGGCAGACCCCCCGCCGGTATTTGATGCAAGCATACCACACTTTTCACACTCCAGTCAAGCAAAGGGGATCATATATCGGGCAGAGGTTTGAGGGGCTGTTTCCGAGCTGGAAGGCCAGATGCCAAAAAGAGCGCCCCGTTTTGGACGGGACGCTCTCGTTTTTGTTTTTACGCGCTAATTCGCCCGGTTTTTCTGTAAAGCAAAGTTTCTTTACAGTTACTTGGCAGCCTTGGCGGCCTCGATCTCCTTGATCAGCTCGGGCACGACCTTGAACAGGTCGCCCACGATGCCGTAATCCGCGACGCCGAAGATGGGGGCGGTCTCGTTCTTGTTCACGGCAATGATGAGCTCGGAGTCCTGCATACCGGCCACGTGCTGGATGGCGCCGGAGATGCCCAGGGCCACATAGATCTTGGGGTGGACGGTCTTGCCGGTCTGGCCCACCTGATGGTCGGCGGTCATCCAGCCTGCGTCGGTGACGGCACGGGAAGCGCCCACCACGCCGTTGCCCAGGGCAGCGGCCAGCTGCTCGGCCAGGGCGATGCCCTTCTCCACATCCTTGGAGATGCCGCGGCCCACCGAGACGATGACGTCGGCGCCGATCAGGTCCACCAGCTTGTTGGCAGCCTTCTCCACGCTCAGGACCTCGGTCTTGATGTCCTCAGCGGTCAGGCTGAACGCGGGCTTGACGATCTGGCAGGCGTCGGCCTTGGCCTGGTCGAAGGGAGCCTTCTTCATGACGCCGGGGCGGACGGTGGACATCTGGGGACGGAACCGGGGGCAGATGATGGTGGCCATCAGGTGGCCGCCGAAAGCCGGACGGGTCATCTTCAGGTTGCGGTCCTCGTAGTCGAAGGTCTGCTTGGACAGGTCGATGGTCGAGCTCTCGGCCAGGAAGTCCACGTACTTCTTGGTGTCGATGTCCAGGTGGGTGGCGTCGGCGGTCAGGCCGGTGTGCAGCCGGGCGGCGCAGCGGGGGCCCAGGTCGCGGCCGATGTTGGTCGCGCCGATCAGCAGCACCTCGGGCTTGTACTCGTTGACCATATCGCAGACCACCTTGGCGTAGGCGTCGGTGGTGTAGTCCTTCAGCAGCGGGCTCTCGCAGACCAGAACCTTGTCTGCGCCGTAGCCGCCCAGCTCCTTGGCGATGGGCTCGACGTTGTCGCCCAGCAGCAGGCCGGTGACCTCGCAGCCCAGCTCGTCGGCCAGCTTGCGGGCCTCGCTGACCAGCTCGAAGTCAGTGGACATCAGTGCGCCCTGCCGCTGCTCGCAGAAGACCCACACGCCCTTGTATTCCTTAAAATCAGCCATTGTAATCCTGCTCCTTTCGTCAGATCAGATGCTTGCCGGCCAGGATCGAAGCGAGCTGCGCCGCCTCGTCGCCGCCAGTGAGCATGGTGCCTGCACCCTTCTGGGGAGGAGTGAAGGACTTAAAGACGTTGGTGGGCGAGCCCTTCAGGCCGATGGTGTCCACCTCGATGAGGGGATCATCCTTCAGCGCGTTGTAATCAAAGACTTCCATCGGCTTGTCGTAGCAGGTGAAAATGCCGTTGATGTTCATGTAGCGGGGCTGGTTCAGCTCCTTGATGCAGGTGATCAGGCAGGGGGTCTTGACCCGGATCATCATGTAGCCGTCCTCCAGCATCCGCTTGACCACCAGGCTGTCGCCGTCCTTCTGGATCTCGGCAGCGTAGGTGACCTGGGGCAGGTGGAGCTTTTCAGCGATCTGGGGGCCGACCTGGGCGGTGTCGCCGTCGATGGCCTGACGGCCGCAGAAGACGATGTCCTCGGGGCCCACGCCGATCTTGTTGACGGCGGCGGCCAGGATCTGGCTGGTGGCAAAGGTATCGGAACCGCCGAACTCACGGCCCGACACCAGCACCGCGCGGTCTGCGCCGCGGGCCAGCAGCTCGCGCAGCATCCCTTCGGCCGGCGGGGGGCCCATGGTGACGACGACGACTTCGCAGCCGGTGGCGTCCTTCAGCTGGAGGGCGGCCTCGAGGGCGTTCAGGTCATCGGGGTTGGTGATGGTTGCCATAGAGGCACGGTCGAGGGTCCCGTCCGGCTTGACTGCAACCTTGCCGGAGGTATCGGGAACCTGCTTGACACAAACAATCGCTTTCATTGTAACATTGCCCTCCTTACTTCAGCAGCGCGCCCGAGATGACCATCATCTGCACCTCGCTGGTGCCCTCGTAGATCTCGGTGATCTTGGCGTCGCGCATCATCCGCTCGATCGGATAGTCGCGGGTGTAGCCGTAACCGCCAAAGAGCTGCAGGCAGCGGCGGGTCACGTCGCTGGCCGTGCGGGAGGCGATCAGCTTGGCCTCGGCGGCCTCGACGCTGTAGCGGACCTTCTGGCCGTTCATGGCGTCCTGCTTCTTCAGGGCGGCGGCGTAGACCAGGTACTTGGCGGCGTCCACACGGGCCTTCATCTCAGCCAGCTCGAACTGGGTGTTCTGGAACTGGGCGATGCTGCGGCCAAACTGCTTGCGCTCCTTGACGTAGGCCACGGTCTCGTCGATGGCGCCTTCCGCAATGCCCAGGGCCTGGGCGGCGATGCCGATGCGGCCGCCGTCCAGGGTCGCCATGGCCAGCTGGAAGCCGCGGCCCTTGACGCCCAGCAGGCGGTCCTTGGGGATCAGGCAGTCTTCCATGATCAGCTCGCAGGTGGAGGAGCCGCGGATGCCCATCTTCTCCTCGGGCTTGCCGACCTTGAAGCCGGGGTCGGTGCGCTCGACGATGAAGGCGGAGATCTCCTTGGACTTGCGGCCGCGCTTGTCCACCACGGTGCCGGTGACGGCAATGATGATGAACACGTCGGCAAAGCCTGCGTTGGTGATAAAGATCTTGGAGCCGTTCAGCAGCCAGCCGTCCTCACGCTCCACGGCGTAGGTCTGCTGGCCCTGAGCATCGGTGCCGGCGCCGGGCTCGGTCAGGCCGAAAGCGCCCAGCCACTCGCCGCTGCACAGCTTGGGCAGGTACTTGGCCTTCTGCTCGGGGGTGCCGTTCTCGTAGATGGGCGCGGCGCACAGCGAGGTGTGGGCCGACAGGATCACGCCGGTGGTGCCGCAGACCTTGCTCATCTCTTCAACGGCCATGACGTAGCTCAGCACGTCGCCGCCTGCACCGCCCACGCTGGTGGGGAAATAGATGCCCATCATCCCCAGCTTGCCCATCTTCTCGACGGTCTCTTTGGGGAAGTATTCTTCGGCGTCCACCTGCTTTGCCAGGGGCTTGACTTCATTCTCAGCGAACTCGCGGTACATCTTCTGCGCCATGAGCTGCTGCTTGGACAGAGTAAAATCCATCAGTGCTTCCTCCCTCGTTCGGAAATAGTGTGGTCATGGGGCCCGGCAGCCGGGGCAAAGCCGCTCCCCGCAGAGCCAACCCCTGCGGGGAACGTCCTTCTGCGCCCAGCCGGCCCCTTATGGCAGATTACAGCTTGTCGACCGGGGTCTTGGTGCGGTCAGCGTTGTAGACATAGAAGCCCTTGCCGGTCTTGCAGCCCAGGTTGCCGCCGCGGACCATCTTCCGCAGCAGCGGGCAGGCACGGTACTTCGAGTCGCCGGTCTCCTTGTACAGCACGTCCATGATGGCCAGGCAGATGTCCAGGCCGACAAAGTCGCCCAGCTCCAGGGGGCCCATGGGGTGGTTGGCGCCCAGCTTCATGGCGGTGTCGATGCCCTCGATGTCGGACACGCCCTCCATCTTGATGAAGGCGGCCTCGTTGATCATGGGGATCAGGATGCGGTTGACCACGAAGCCGGCTGCCTCGTTGACCTGGACCGGCTGCTTGCCGATGGCCACCGAGATCTCCTTGATCTTCTCAACGGTCTCCACGGGGGTGTTGCCGCCGGCGATGACCTCGATCAGCTTCATGCGGTCGGCGGGGTTGAAGAAGTGCATACCCACCAGCGGGCGGCTCAGGCCCTTGCCGATCTCGGTGATGGACAGGGACGAGGTGTTGGAAGCAAAGATGCACTCGGGCTTGCAGATCTTGTCCAGCTCGGCAAAGGTGGTCTGCTTGACCTTCATGTCCTCAAAGGCGGCCTCCACGATCAGGTCGCAATCCGCGCACAGGTCCTCTTTGACGCCTGCGGTGATGGCGGCGCAGATCTCGTCGGCCTTGGCCTTGGTCATCTTGCCCTTAGCGACCAGGCGGTCGTAGCCCTTGGCGATCTTGGCCTTGCCGTTGTCGGCCCACTCCTGCTTGATGTCGCACAGGACAACGGTGTTGCCCTCGACCTGCGCAAATGCCTTTGCAATGCCCTGGCCCATGGTGCCAGCGCCGATAACGCCGATTTTCATAGCAATTTCTCCTTTATGATTTTTATATATCCTGTTGCCCCAAGGCTCAGTTGTTGGTAAAGACGGGCTTGGGTTTGGGTTTCTCGCGGGAGAGGAAGCAGGCCATGCCCTCCACCTGGTCGTGGGTCTCGAAGCAGTCGCCGAACAGCTTCTCCTCCACCTCCACAGCCTTCTCGATGGGCAGGGAGATGCCCTCGTTCATCGCCTTCTTGCAGTTGCGGACGGCGATGGGGGCGTTCCTGGCGATCTTGCCGGCCAGCTTGAGGGCGTTGTCCATCAGCTCGGCCTGGGGATACACCGCGTTGACCAGGCCGATGCGCAGGGCCTCGTCGGCCTTGATGTTCAAAGCCGAGTAGACCAGCTGCTTGGCCATGCCCAGGCCCACCAGACGGGCCAGGCGCTGGGTGCCGCCAAAGCCCGGGGTGATGCCCAGGCCCACTTCGGGCTGGCCAAAGACGGCGTTGTCGGAGCAGATGCGGATGTCGCAGCTCATGGCCAGCTCGTTGCCGCCGCCCAGCGCAAAGCCGTTGACGGCCGCGATGACGGGGATGGGGAAGCTCTCGATCATCAGGAAGATGTCGTTGCCCAGCTTGCCGAAAGCCTCGCCCTCGGCCTTGGTCATGGTGCTCATCGAGCCGATGTCCGCGCCGGCCACAAAGCTCTTGTCCCCTTCGCCGGTCAGGACGATGCAGCGGATGGTGTTCTGGTCCACAGCCTCAAAGGCGGCCTTCAGGTCAGCCAGGACCTCGGGGTTCAGTGCGTTCAGTGCCTTGGGGCGGTCGATGGTGATGATCTCAACGGCGCCCTGCACTTCGGTTTTCACAAATGCCATAGCGTTTCCTTTCACCAGTTGGGCGCATACCGGCGCAGGCAGCCCTGCGCCGGCGCGCACCCACATCAAATCTTGGTATCAGGCAGTTTCTTGTTTCAGTCCATCTCCACGATGGTGGCGCAGCCCATGCCGCCGCCGATGCACAGGGTGGCCAGGCCCTTCTTGGCGCCGCGGTGCTTCATGGCGTACAGCAGGGTGACCAGGATGCGGGCGCCGGAAGCGCCGACGGGGTGGCCCAGAGCGATGGCGCCGCCATTGACGTTGACCTTGTCCATGTCGAACTCCAGGTCATGCGCCACAGCCAGGGACTGGGCGGCAAAAGCCTCGTTGGCCTCGATCAGGTCCATGTCCGCCACGGTCAGGCCGGTCTTGGCCATGACCTTGCGGGTGGCAGCCACGGGGCCCACGCCCATGATGGAGGGATCGACGCCGCCCAGAGCGCCGGCCACCCAGGTAGCCATCGGGGTGATGCCCAGCTCCTTGGCCTTGTCCTCGCTCATGATGACCAGAGCGGCGGCGCCGTCGTTGATGGCGGAGGCGTTGCCGGCGGTGACCTTGCCGTCCTTCTTGAAGGCGGGCTTCAGCTTGGCCAGCACTTCGGGGGCGCTCAGACGGGGGCCTTCGTCGGTGTCGAAGACGATGTCGCCCTTCTTGTTCTTGATGACGACGGGGACGATCTCCTCCTTGAAGGCGCCGTTCTTGATGGCCTCGGAAGCCTTCAGCTGGCTGTTGTAGGCGAAGTTGTCCAGGTCCTCACGGGTCAGGCCCCACTGGTCGGCCACATTCTCGGCGGTGATGCCCATGTGGTAGTTGTTGAACGCATCCCACAGCGCGTCGTTGACCATGGTGTCCACCAGCTCGCTCTTGCCCATGGGGTAGCCCATGCGGTAGCCGTAGCGGCCCTTCATCATGGCGAAGGGGGCCATGTCCATGTTCTCGGTGCCGCCTGCAACCACGATGTCGGCGTCGCCGGCCTCGATCATCTGGGCAGCCATGTTCACGCAGTTCAGGCCGGAGCCGCAGACCACGTTGACGGTGACGGCGGGCACCTCCACGGGCAGGCCGGCTTTGATGGAAGCCTGGCGGGCCACGTTCTGGCCCAGGCCGGCCTGGATGACGCAGCCCATGTAGACATGGTCCACCTGCTCGGGCTTGATGCCGGCGCGGTCGATGGCCTCCTTGATGACGATGGCGCCCAGGTCGGCGGCCGGGGTGTTGGACAGGGTGCCGCCAAATTTACCAATGGCGGTGCGGCATGCAGATGCGATGACGATCTTTTTCATGTTGTGAGCCTCCTGTTTTCCGTAAGATTTGTGTGGGATAAAAAGTGGTTTGTGTATTCCTGCATAAACCTTCTATCAAAAACCCTTTGGGCGTCACCCGCAGGGACTTTTGCCATTTTCAGGCGGCAGGGCGTCAAATTTGGCCCGCACCGCCTTTTCCACATTGGGCGTGACGAACTTGCTGATGTCGCTGCCGTAGCGCGCCGCTTCCTTGACCACCGTCGAGGACAGATAGCTCCATTTGATGCTGGTGGCCAGGAACACCGTCTCGATGCCGGGCATCAGCGCGTGGTTGGTCTGGGCAAGCTGGATCTCGTTTTCAAAATCCGTGACCGCCCGCAGCCCCCGCACCATGACGGTGGCGTGGCGCCTGCGCGCAAAATCGACGGTCAGGCCGTCGAAGCTTTCCACCGTGACGTTGGGGATGTCCTTGCAGCACTCCTGCAGCAGGGCCACCCGCTCTTCGATGGTGAACAGCGGATGCTTGGCGCTGTTGATCAGCACCGCCACGATCAGGTGGTCGTTGATCTTGGCCGCCCGCTTGATAATATCCAGATGCCCCCGGGTCACCGGGTCGAACGACCCGGGGTAAATGGCGATGGCCATGGAAACTGCCTCCCTGTCTTGGGCAAGGGCCGGCATGGTGCGGCCCCTGGTCCCGTGTAAATGAGCCATGTCGTTATTTTTCTAACGACCTTTGGGCCAAGGCGGCGTCCCGCGCCTCCTGACATCCCTAGTAAAGCACATTGTCAAAAGTTTATCAAGTAGTTTCGTGCAAAATTTCGGTTTTTATGCCCCCAAACAATTTAAAACAATCTCCTGTCTTTTTGTGGATATTGCCAAGAGAAAGCATGGTTGCGTGATTTTTGCCCTTTCCTGCCCGGTGCGCTCTGCGCCGGGGGCAAAAGCGCCCGCCTCAAACCTAGGGTGTATCTGAGAAGTCAAAAATGCTGGGATATTCGCCCAAAAGCGCCAGATGCAAGGCGCATGAGCGCTGCACTCCTCCATGGAATGCAAGCGAATGCAACGCGGCAGATGGGGCTTTTGGGTAGAATAGAACAGCGTTGGGGAGTTTTCAGATACACCCTAGCCTGATTGTACCAGCAGGATGTGTCGAATGGGTGTTCAGAATATGTACAGCCTTTTAAACTCTGCCCCCGGGCCGGGCTTTCGCCGCCGCGTTTTCTTGTATCCTTCTTTTATAATAGGAAGGCCCCTCCCCTCTCCTTCCTACGTCCGGCCCCGCCCCCTTGACCCGCGGGACATACCGTGTTATTATTTTAACATACGAGGGCGTGTCCCTTCCTGTTGCACTGCTGAAGAAAGATAAAACGAGGTGCTGTACCATGAATTTTGAGGACTTGATCGCTAAAGTAAAAACCTGCGGCAAGCAGAAGCTGGCCATCGCCGCCGCCGAGGACGACGCCGTTCTGGAAGCCGTTGACGCGGCCCGTAAGCAGGGCATCGCCGACGCCATCCTGGTGGGCGACGAGGCCGCCATCCGCAAGATCGCCGCGGAACTCGACATCGACCTGAGCTGCTACGAGATCATCAACGAGCCCGACAAGGTCAAGGCTTCGCTGACCGCCGTCAAGCTGGCCCACGACGGTGTCGCCAATATGTACATGAAGGGCCTGCTGGACACCAAGACCTTCCTGAAGAGCGTGCTGGACAAGGAAGTGGGCCTGCGCACCGGCAAGACCCTGTCCCACGTGGCGGTGTTTGAGGTCAAGGGCATCGAGCAGCTGCTGTTCCTGACCGACGTCGCCTTCATGACCTACCCCACCCTGGAGGACAAGGTCCACATCATCGAGAACACCGTCGCCGTGGCCCACGCCTGCGGCGTCGAGTGCCCCAAGGTCGCCCCTCTGGCCGCCGTGGAAGTGGTCAACCCCAAGATGCCCTGCACCGTGGACGCAGAGGAGCTGCGCAAGATGAACGCTGAGGGCAAGATCACCGGCTGCGTGGTGGACGGCCCCCTGTCCATGGACATCGCCATCGACCCCGAGGCAGCCCAGCACAAGGGCGCCCAGGACCGCCCCGCCGCCGGCCACGCCGACATCCTGCTGTTCCCCGACATTCAGGCCGGCAACCTGGTCTACAAGACCCTGGTCCACACCGCCGAGTGCAAAAACGGCTGCATCCTGACCGGCACCCGCGTGCCCGCCATCCTGACCAGCCGTTCCGATTCTTTCCAGACCAAGGTCAACTCCATCGCGCTGGCCGCCGTTGTGGCCGCCGGCCTGAAAGCTGAGTAATCAAAAAGGAGACGAGATAGTATGTCGATCAAAACGCTGGTCATCAACCCCGGCTCGACCTCCACGAAGGTAGGCGTGTTCGAGGACGAAACGCTGCTGTTTGAGGAGACCCTGCGCCACCCCACCGAGGAGATCGCAAAATATGCGAGCGTCATCGACCAGAAGGACTTCCGCAAGGAGATCATTCTGGACTTCCTGAAAGAGAAGGACTGCGACCCCAAGAGCCTGGACGTGATCGTCGGCCGCGGCGGCCTGCTCAAGCCCATCCCCGGCGGCACCTATACCGTCAGCGACGCCCTGCTGGCCGACCTGGTCAAGGGCGTGCAGGGCCAGCACGCCTCCAACCTGGGCGGCATCCTGGCCCGGGAGATCGGGGACAAGCTGGGTGTGCCCAGCTACATCGTGGACCCTGTGGTGGTGGATGAGCTGACCGACAAGGCCCGGCTGTCCGGCATGCCGGAGCTGCCCCGCCGCTCCATCTTCCACGCCCTGAACCAGAAGGCGGTGGCCCGCCGCTACGCCAAGGAGCACGGCGCCCGCTACGAGGACCTGAACCTCATCGTCATCCACATGGGCGGCGGCGTTTCGGTGGGCGCCCACGACCACGGCAAGGTGGTGGACGTGAACAACATCCTGGACGGCGAGGGCTGCTTCAGCCCCGAGCGCAGCGGCACCGTGCCGGTGGGCGACCTGGTCAAGATGTGCTTCAGCGGCAAGTACACCCAGCAGGAGATCTACAAAAAGATCTGCGGCAACGGCGGCTTCAACGCTTACCTGCACACCAACGACGCCCGCGTGGTGGAAAAGCTGGCCAAGGAGGGCAACGCCGAGGCCCAGCTGGTGCAGGACGCCTTCTACTACCAGATCGCCAAGGACGCCGGCGCCATGGCCGCCGTTCTGTGCGGCAAGGTGGACCAGATCATCCTGACCGGCGGCATCGCCTACAACCCCTACACCCGCGAGATCCTGGAAAAGCACCTGGGCTTCATCGCCCCCATCACCGTCTACCCCGGCGAGGACGAGCTGCTGGCCCTGTGCCAGGGCGCGCTGCGCGTGGTCACCGGCGAAGAAAAAGCCAGAGAGTATTAAGATTTGACCCCCGCCCGGAGTTCCGACTCCGGGCTTTTTGTTTTGACAGGGGCTGTCCGGTACGCTATACTAGGGTGTATCTGAGAAGTCAAAAATGCTGAACCATTCGTCAGAAAGGTGCAGATGCAAGGCGCATGAGCGCTGCACTCCTTTGTGGAATGCAAGCGAATGCAACGCGGCAGATGCGCCTTTCTGGTAGAATGGGACAGTGTTGAGGAGTTTTCAGATACACCCTAAGAGCATCAACCCCAGACGGGGCAAAACGGAGAGAAGGAACCCATGCGCTATCTGTTTTTACTCAACCCTGCCGCCGGCAGGGAGGACTGCACCGAGCGCCTCCGCCTGCAGGCGGAAGGAGCGCTGCGCCGGGCCGGCATCCCCCGGGAGGCCTGGGCGATCCGGCGGACCGAATACCGGGGCCATGCCCGGGCCCTGGCCGAAGCCGCCGCCCGGGAGGGCGGGCCGGTCCGCATCTACGCGGCCGGCGGGGACGGCACCTTCAGCGAGGCGCTGGCCGGCGCCCGCCCCTATCCCGAGGCCGCGGTGGGCTGCATCCCCACCGGCAGCGGCAACGACTTTCTGCGCACCTTTGGCTCAAAGCCGGAGTTCCTGGACCTGGACGGCCAGCTGGCCGGCAGCGTCGTCCCCCTCGACCTGATGGAGACGGACCTGGGCCCGTCGGTGTCGGTCTGCGCGGCGGGCCTGGACGCTCAGGTGGCCGCCGGGGCGGCCCGGTTCCGTCACAATCCCCTTTTCCACGGGGAAGCCGCCTACCTGCTGTCGGCCGCCCGGGAGATCTGCGGGCCCATCGGGCGGCAGATGCGCTTCACGGTGGACGGCGAGACCTTCGAGGCCCCGGTCATGATGTGCGCCGCCTGCAACACCCGGGACTACGGGGGCGGCTTCCGGGCAGCCCCCGCCGCCCAGCCCGACGACGGCCTGATCGACCTGATCGTGGTGCGCAGGATCAGCCGGGCGACCCTGCTCCGCCTGCTCAACCGCTACAAGCAGGGCCGTCACTTTGCGGGCGGCGCTCTGGCGCCCGACCTGTCCCGCTACCTGATCTACCGGCAGGCCCGGCACATCACCATCGAACTGGCCGACGGCCGCGGCCCCATCACCGCCACCGCCGACGGCGAGTGCGCAGAAGTCTCCCGGCTGGAGATCCGCCTTGCCCCGCTGGCAGCCCGCGTCATCCTGCCGGCGGCAGTCTGCCGCCGCCAGCACGCCGCCGCACGGCAGGCGACTGTTTAAAAAAGACGGTCCTGCGGCTGAAACCACCAGCCGCAGGGCCGCCTTGACATTTTGTCATAAAAACTTAACAAAAAAATGTGCAAAAGCTCTTGATTTTTCCTGCCAAGATGAGTAAAATACTCTTAGCACTCAGATAAACGGAGTGCTAAACAGGAGCCGCCGCCCCGCCGGCGGTCCTTACAACGATGTTGCAATCGCATTTTAAAATAGGAGGGCAAGAATTATGAAGATTATTCCTCTTGCAGACCGTGTCGTCATCAAGACTGTGGAGGCCGAGGAGACCACCAAGAGCGGCATCATCCTGACCGGCAGCGCCAAGGAGAAGCCCCAGGTGGCTGAGGTCCTGGCCGTCGGCCCCGGCGGCATGGTGGACGGCAAGGAAGTCACCATGACCGTGAAGGTCGGCGACAAGGTGCTCACCAGCAAGTACTCGGGCACCGACGTCAAGGTGGACGGCGAGGAATGCACCATCGTGCGCCAGAGCGACATCCTGGCCATCGTGGAAGAGTAAGCAGCCCTCCCCGAGCAGGACCGGACCATCCCGCGGCAGGCAAGCCGCCGCATGTATAGCAGGAAAAGGAGAGATACCTTATGGCAAAACAGATCAAACAGGGCGAGGACGCCCGCAAGGCACTTTGCGCCGGCATTGATACGCTGGCCGACACCGTCAAGATCACCCTGGGCCCCAAGGGCCGCAATGTCGTGCTGGACAAGAAGTACGGCGCACCCGTCATCACCAACGACGGCGTGACCATCGCCAAGGAGATCGAGCTGAAGGACCCGTTTGAGAACATGGGCGCCCAGCTGGTGAAGGAAGTCGCCACCAAGACCAACGACGCCGCCGGCGACGGCACCACCACCGCCACCGTGCTGGCCCAGGCCATGGTCACCGAAGGCATGAAGAACGTGGCCGCCGGCGCCAACCCCATGGACATCCGCCGCGGCATGAGCAAGGCTGTCGCCGCTGCTGTGGAGGCCATCAAGAGCCACAGCCAGAAGGTCAAGGACAGCAACGACATCGCCCGCGTGGGCACCATCTCGGCGGGCGACCCTGAGATCGGCCGCCTGATCGCCGAGGCCATGGAGAAGGTCACCTCCGACGGCGTCATCACCATCGAGGAGAACAAGGCCACCGCCGAGACCTACAGCGAGATCGTGGAAGGCATGCAGTTCGACCGCGGCTACCTGAGCCCCTATATGGTCACCGACACCGACAAGATGGAGGCTGTGCTGGACGACGCCGTCGTCCTGATCACCGACAAGAAGATCAGCGTCATCCAGGACCTGCTGCCCCTGCTGGAGCAGATCGTCCAGAACGGCATGAAGCTGCTCATCATCGCGGAGGACATCGAGGGCGAGGCCCTGTCCACCCTGATCGTCAACCGCCTGCGCGGCACCTTCACCGTGGTGGCTGTCAAGGCCCCCGGCTTCGGCGACCGCCGCAAGGAGATGCTGCAGGACATCGCCACCCTGACCGGCGGCACGGTCATCTCCTCTGACCTGGGCTACGAGCTGAAGGACGCCACCCTGCAGATGCTGGGCCGCGCCCGCCAGGTCAAGGTGACCAAGGAGAACACCACCATCGTGGGCGGCTACGGCGACAAGGACGCCATCAAGAGCCGCGTGGCCCAGATCCGCAACCAGATCGAGGCCGCTACCAGCGATTTCGACCGTGAGAAGCTGCAGGAGCGCCTGGCCAAGCTGGCCGGCGGCGTGGCTGTCATCAAGGTCGGCGCTGCCACCGAGGTGGAGATGAAGGACAAGAAGCTGCGCATCGAGGACGCCCTGAACGCCACCAAGGCTGCCGTGGAGGAAGGCGTCGTCGCCGGCGGCGGCACTGCCCCCATCAACGCCATCCCCGCAGTCAAGGCCCTGTGTGACACCCTGGAGGGTGACGAGCGCACCGGCGGCCGCATCGTCCTGAAGGCCCTGGAGGCTCCCCTGCGCCAGATCGCCGAGAACGCCGGCCTGGAGGGCAGCGTCATCATCGACAAGATCGTCTCGGCCGGCAAGCCCAACTACGGCTACGACGCCCAGAAGGAAGTCTTTGTGGACGACATGATCGTTGCCGGCATCGTTGACCCCACCAAGGTCACCCGCTCCGCTCTGGAGAACGCGGCCTCTGTGGCTGAGATGGTGCTGACCACCGAGAGCCTGGTGGCCGACCTGCCCGAGCCCCCCGCTCCCGCAGCGGCTCCTGCCGGCGGCGAGATGTACTAAGCCCCGGCCCCTGACCCCCTGAAACAGTAAACCGGCCCCGCGCCTGTCAAAGGCGCGGGGCCGGTTTTGTTGTTTTGCATCGGCGCGGCAGGCAGGGCCGGGTCAGCCGACGTAGGGGGCCAGCACCTTTTCCACAAAGGTGCGGCTCAGCTCGTAAACGGTAAAGCTGGGATAGCTAACCTGGGCCAGGCGCATGGCCTCGCGCTGTTTTTCGGTCACCGAGGTGTACGGGTAGATGCCGAACATGAACGGCAGGAACAGGTACAGGAAGTTCTGGGCTTCCGCCCCGGTCATCTGGGGGAAATACGCCTGCAGGCAGCGCTGCAGCGCGCGGATCGCCCCGTCGTACGCTTTTTTGAAGGCCACCAGATTTTCCATCCGGGTGTTGTCCTCCATGTCGTAGAGGTTCATGGCCATCAGTTTCAGCATACGGGTGCGGCGCTCCAGGGTGCGGGCCAGGGCGCCGGCAAATTCGCCGGCGGAGAGGGTCCCGCTCTGGGCGCACAGAGCGTCCAGGTCGGCGGTCCAGGCCTCGTATTCCCGTTGGGTCAGGGCCAGAAAGATCTCCTCCCGGGTCTGGAAGTAGTTGTAGATCGAGGTGCGGGTAAACGATGTCCGCTGCCCGATCTCCTTGAGGGTGATGTCCCGGAAGCTCATAGTCTCATACAGCTCCGCACAGGCGTTGACGATCTCGTCCCTGCGGGCCTGGGCCTGCTCTTCAGAGCTTTTGGGCACGGTTCAAGCCTCCTTTCCGAATGTGATCTTTTTGTCATTATAACCCATCGGGCGGGAAGTGTCAAATCCGCGCCGCTCCCCTCCCCCGGCCGGGCAGCGCGGCTCAGAACTCGATCAGCTCATACTCCCGGGTGCCGTAGCCCAGTTCGGCGGCCGCTTCGATGGTGTGGATGCCGTTGCGGCTGTTCACGCGCTCCATAAAGTGCTCCTTGCCGGGGTCGTCCGACTGCATCACCAGGTCGATGCAGGCCTGGTCGATGGCCACCGGGTCCAGCGACGCCAGGATGCCGATGTCCTGCATGCAGGGGTCCTCGGCCACGGCGCAGCAGTCGCAGTCCACCGACAGGTTCTTCATCACGTTGATAAAGGCGATCTTGCCCTGGAAGTGCTCCACCACGCTCATGGCGGCGTCGGCCATGGCCTCGGGGAACACCACGCTGCTGGCGTGCTGCTGCCAGGTCTCATAGCGGTCGTCGGTCCGGCCGCCGGAGTGGATCAGGGCCTTGCCCGCCCGGGAGGCGCAGCCGATGGACAGCTGTTTGAGGGCCCCGCCGTAGCCGCCCATGGGGTGGCCCTTGAAGTGGGCCAGCACCAGCATGGAGTCGTAGTGGACGATGTCCTTGCCCACCAGGTTCTGTTTCAGGATCTTGCCGTTGGGGATGGGCCAGACCAGGTCGGGACCCTCGGCGTCCAGCAGGTCCACCGGGAAGAACTTGGTCCAGCGGTGTTCTTCCAGCAGCTTGCGGTGGGACTCGGTGTTGTCCCGCACGCCGCCGGAGGCGTCGCCATAGGCGGTGTTGCACTCGACGATGGTGCCGTGCACCTCCTGGACCATAGGCTGCCAGAACTCGGGGTGGAGGAAATTCTGGTTGCCCTTCTCGCCCGAATGGACCTTGACGGCCACCTTGCCGGGCAGCTGGATGCCCAGCTTGTGGTAAGCCTCGACCACCTTTTCGGGGGTCAGCTCACGGGTAAAATAGACCTTTGCTTTCATGGAGTTGCCTCGCTTTCCTGCGCGGCCGCAGCCCGGCCGGGTGCCGGGGCGGCAGGCGGCCGCCGCGTGTCTCTGTGCCTACTATAGCACCATTTTGACACTATGTCAACCGCAGGCCGGCCCATCAACACTGCATAAACCCCCGCCCCGGTGCGCACACTTTCTCCAAAAGGTGGGAGAGGGGGCCTGTCCATGCAGGTGCGCAGGCTGGCCGCCGTGTATGCGGCGCTGCTGGCGGGGTTTACGGTGGTGCTGTGCCGGCTGTATCTGACGGCCAGCAACACCGGCTACGCGGCCCGTGCCGCGGACCAGAGCGCCGTCACCCTGGGGCTGCCGGCCCGGCGGGGCGGCTTTTACGATTGCAGCGGCCTGCCCCTCACCGGCCTGGAAGAGACCTGGTATGCCCTTTGCCTGCCCGGGGAGGACAGCTACGTCCGCCTCTACGACGCCGCCGGCCCCGCCGGCCAGGCCGCGCTGTACCAGCGGCGGAACGCCGCCTCCCCTTTCCTGCTGAAAGTCAGCCGGGACGTCAGCGGGCTGGGGGTGTACGCCTACCCTGCATCCCGGCGCTACTGTGCCGTCCCCCTCTGCCAGCACCTGATCGGCTATCTGGACGGCGAGGGCCGCGGGGTGGCCGGGCTGGAGGCCGCTTTGGACCCGGTGCTGGCCGGCAGCGGCAGCCAGGACACCGTCACCTGCACCGTCACCGGCCAGGGCCGGCTGGTGGAAGGCACCCAGCCGGTCTATACCCCCGCCTCCTTTGACGGGGCGGGAGTGCAGCTGACCATCTCCCGCCCCGTCCAGCGGGCGGCGGAGGCGGTAGCCGCCGAGACCATGACTTCGGGCTGCATCCTGGTGCTGGACGTGGACACCGCCCAGGTGCGGGCCAGCGTCAGCCTGCCCGGCTACGACCCCGACAACATCGCCGCCAGCCTGGATGAGGCGGGCAGCCCCCTGCTGGACCGCACCCTGGCCGCCTATGCGGTGGGGTCGGTGTTCAAGCCGGTGCTGGCCGCCGCGGCCTTGGAAGCCGGCCTGGACGGCCTGACGGTGGAGTGCCCGGGCTACACGGTGGTGGACGGGCAGGTGTTCCGCTGCGCCTCGGGCACCGCCCACGGCACGGTGGACCTGGCCGCCGCCCTGAAAAAAAGCTGCAACGGCTATTTCATCCGCCTGGGCCAGGAGCTGGGGGCCGAAACGGTGCTGGAAGCCGCCCGCCGACTGGGTTTTGGGCAGCGGGTGCGGGTGGCCGGCACGTTGCAGGGGGCGGCAGGGGTCCTGCCCGAAGCCGAGTCCCTGACGCCGGCGGGCCAGCTGGCCAACTTCAGCTTTGGACAGGGGCAGCTGCTGGCCACCCCTCTGCAGGTGGCCGCCATGATGAACGCCATCGCGGCGGACGGCGTCTACCGCGCCCCCTCCTTTGTTCTGCACACCCTGGACGAGGCCACCGGGGCCGTCCTGGAGAGCTATCCCCCGCCGGCGGCGCGGCAGGCGTTTTCGGCCTCCACCGCCCGCCGCCTGCAGCAGCTGCTGGCCGGGGTGGTGGCCGAGGGCACCGGCCGGGAGGCCGCCCCCCTCTTTGTGGACGCCGCCGGCAAGACCGGCACCGCTCAGACCGGCCAGTTCACACCCGGCGGGGAAGAAAAAATGAACCTCTGGTTCGCAGGCTTCTTTCCTGCCTCCGACCCGGAATACACGGTGGTGGTCCTGCAGGACGGCCAGACCGGGCCGGAGCATTCCAGCGCGGCCATCTTTGCCCAGGTGTGCCAGGCGCTGTGGCTCCTGCAGCAGTGAAAAGCCGAAAAAATCCGGCCCGCATCTTGCTTTTATCCGCCGCTTGTGCTATTCTATAGAAGTATTTCCATGCAAATTTCAGGGGGCCACCCCGAATAAGTTTCAAAGGAGCGTTATACACATGACGGTTTACGAGATTGTAGGCGGCGTTGTCCTGCTGATCGTCGCACTGGTGATCATCGTGCTGACCCTGCTGCAGCACACCCACGGGCAGGGCCTGTCCAGCGCCATCGGCG
Organism: Candidatus Faecalibacterium gallistercoris; assembly: GCA_019116585.1. GTDB lineage: Bacteria > Bacillota > Clostridia > Oscillospirales > Ruminococcaceae > Faecalibacterium > Faecalibacterium gallistercoris. The sequence continues at coordinate 28,708 of DXBJ01000044.1, forward strand.
GCGGTGTCCAGGGCGCCAACAGCACCCGGCTGAGCCCCGCCGACCAGATGCTGGCCAAGGTGACCCGCATCGCCGGCGTCATCTTCTTTGTGGTCGCCATCGCCGCCTGCGTGCTGTCCAGCCGCCTGGGCTGAGCCGCCGACCGCGTCCAGCGGACGAAACAGGGAGGCGGCTCAGGCGCCGCGCTCCGGTTTTTGCAAGCGCCCTCCTGGGCGCGCCGGAAAAACCGGCTAAGCGCAAGAGGGCAAGCCGCCGACCGCGCGATCCGTTCCCTGCCGGCAGACGGCCTGCAGCCGCATATCGTCCGGGCCGGACGGATGGGAACGTGTGCAGGGCCCCGCAGCTGAGCGGGGCTGTTTTTGTGTCCGGGCCAATCGGAGAAGCTGCCCGGCTGTGAAGTCGCGCCCGCCCGAAGCAGCAGGCGGTGCGCTGAGGATGTGAAGGAGAGTATTACCTGTATGCCAATGAGAGACAAGATCGAGCGGGCCATCCAGATGCAGCCCTGCACCGTCAAGGACCTGAAAGCCAAGTTCGGCGGCGACCGTGCCGCCGACCGCAAGGTGATGGAAGCGCTGGACGAGCTGGTCCGGGATGCCGTGGTCTGCCAGACCCAGGGGGTCTTTTTCACGGTGCGGTCGGGCCGCAAGGACAAGGCCCTGCTCTGCACCCTGGTCAAGCTGGGCAAAAACTTCGGCTTTGCCATGCTGGAGGACGGCTCCGGCGATATTTTCATCCCCGGCCGGCTGATGAAGGGCTCGATGCCCGGGGACCGCATCCTGGTGGAAAAGCTGGCCCACCCCCGTGTGGAGGGCAGCGATGAGGGCGAAGTGCTCGCCGTGCTGGAGCAGAAAAACAGCCTGGTGGGCACCACCCGCCGCCTGGGCGGCAAGCTGGTCTTTGTGCCCGACGACTGCCCCGCCATCTCGATGCAGATCCTGCGGGACAGCGAGGGCGGCGCCCGGGACGGCGACAAGGTGGCCGTGGAGATCCGCTCCCGCGGGATGCGCCAGGAGGACCACCGGGTGGCGGTGGTCATGCGGTTCGGCTCCAGCGAGGAGGCCAAGCGCTGCGCCAAAGCCCTGCTCTACGCACGGGACGTCCACGTCCGCTTCCCCGACCCGGTGCGGGAGGAGGCCAAAAAGCTGGAAGGGGCCGCCGTCACCGAGGCCGACACCCAGGGCCGGATGGACCTGCGGGCCCTGCCCATCTTTACCATCGACAGCGCCGAGACCAAGGACATCGACGACGCCATCAGCCTGAACCAGACCCCCGACGGCTTCGAGCTGGGGGTCCACATCGCCGACGTCTCCCACTATGTCAAGCCCGGCACCGCCCTGGACAACGAGGCCTTTGAGCGGGCCACCAGCGTATACTACGCCGACCAGGTGGTGCCCATGCTGCCCAAGCAGCTGTCCAACGGCATCTGCAGCCTGAACGAAGGCGAGCTGCGCCTTGCGTTCTCCTGCCTGATGCACCTGGACAAGGAGGGCAAGCTCATCAACTACAAGTTCGTCAAGTCGGTCATCCGCAGCCGGGTCAAGGGCGTGTACAGCGAGATCAACGCCCTGCTGGCCGGCACCGCCGACACCGAGACCCAGTACAAGTACGCCGAGGTGGCCGCCCAGCTGCCCGCCATGAAGGCCCTGTACACCCTGCGGGCCGGCCTGCGCCGGGAGCGGGGCTGCATGGACATCGAGAGCGGCGAGGTCAAGCTGATCCTGGACGAGAACGGCCGCTGCATTGACGTGAAAAAGCGGGTGCAGGGCGAAAGCGAGGCCATGATCGAGGAGTTCATGCTGCTGGCCAACCAGTGCGCGGCCTACTTTGCCCGCACCAAACAGATCCCCTTTGTCTACCGCGTCCACGAGGAGCCGGGCAGCGAAAAGCTGGAGCGCCTGCACGCCCTGCTCAAGGCCTGCGGCATCAACGACCACTTTGCCAAGGAGGTGCCCCAGCCCAAGGAGCTGAGCGCCATCCTGGAAGGGGTCCGCGGCACCCCCTACGAAAAGATCATCCACACCGGCCTGCTGCGGTGCATGTCCAAGGCGGAGTACCAGCCGGCGCCCAAGGGTCACTACGGCCTGGTGCTGAAGGATTACGCCCACTTCACCAGCCCCATCCGCCGCTACCCCGACCTGGCCATCCACCGCATCCTGACCGCCCTGCTGGGCGGCATGGACAAGGAGACCATCCTTGCCCGGTACACCGACTTTGCGGAGAAGGTCAGCAAGCAGTCCAGCGCGCAGGAAGTGGTGGCCATGCAGATCGAGCGCAAGGCCGAGGACTGCTACAAGGCCGAGTATGCCCGCGCTCACATCGGCGAGCACCGGGCCGGCATCATCTCGGGCGTCACCCAGCGGGGCGTCTTTGTGGAGCTGGACAACGGCGTGGAGGGCTTTGTGCCGGTGGCCAGCCTGACCCCCACCGGGGCCCTGCTGACCGAGGGCGTCCGCCTGGCCGACCCCGTCTCGGGCAAGCAGTGGAGCCTGGGCGACAGCCTGATGATCACCATCGTCCGGGCCGACGTCAACCTGGGCAAGATCGACTTCGAGGCCACTGCCTCCAACGCATAAAACCGACCCCACAGGGGGCTGCTGCTGAACGTCCGTTTGGCCGCGGCCCTCTCAGCGTGTCGCACAAGCGCCACGCTCCAGGGGGAACCCATTTCTGCCCGCATACGCGGGACAGAAATTCCTTCCCCCTGGTATCCCCCTGGGGACAAAATTGAGCGCTGAACCGCGCACTCGCCGCAAGGCGGCTCGCACACTC
>DXBJ01000045.1 GCA_019116585.1 Candidatus Faecalibacterium gallistercoris
CGCTGAGAGTGTGCGAGCCGCCTTGCGGCGAGTGCGCGGTTCAGCGCTCAATTTTGTCCCCAGGGGGATACCAGGGGGAAGGAATTTCTGTCCCGCGTATGCGGGCAGAAATGGGTTCCCCCTGGAGCGTGTCGCAACGCGACACGCTATCCCATCCGGCACGCTTTTACCGGATGGGACACAGTGAATGCTATGGATGAGGGGCGAGGGCAGAAACAGAGGCTTCAGCGGCCGGGCGTCATTTTGGTGGAGTCCCGCAGGATGACCTGATGGCCCATCACCACCTGACGGCTGGATTCCTTTCCGGCCATCAGATCCAGCAGCATCCGGCAGGCGGCGCCCCCCAGAGCCTCCGCATCAAACTGGACGGCTGAAATGCCGGGGTTGAGCCCGGCGGTCAGCTCGCTGTCGTAGAGGCTGGCCACCCGCATCTGATCCGGCACCCGGATCTGACGGGCCTGCAGCTCCAGCGATACATCGAAGGCCAGCCGGTCGTCCCCGCAGAGGATGCAGTCGGGGCGGCGCTCCAGGACAGCCTCCAGCGCGTCGATCCGCTGGACGTCGGTCTCAATGCCGGTGTGGATCAGCCCCGGGTCGGGCTGGATGCCCCACTGGGCCATAGCGTCCATGTACCCTTTGGCCCGGTCCCGGTTGACGTAGTACAGCGGGCTGCCGGCAAGCAGGGCGATCCGGCGCAGGCCCAGCTGAAGCAGCAGCCGGGTCATCTCCTGGCTGGCGCTGACCTGGTCGTTGTCTACCTGCGGGATGGATGGGTCCTCCGTGCGGCCGATGGCGACAAAAGGCACCCGAAACTGCCGCAGCAGCTCGATACAGGGATCGTCCTGAAGGGTACGGGACAGGATCACTCCGTCCATTTTGTGGTGGGAGAGCTGGCGCTCCAGCTGGCGGGTATCTGCCCCCTCAGCGTAGCAAAGCAGCAGATCGTACCCCCGCTGGGCTGCCGTCGTGCAGATGCCCCCCATGCTTTTGCGCAAAAAGGGCAGGTCCAGGTGTACAAAATGGCTGGGGATCACCATGGTCAGATTATGGGTCGTATGGACTTGCGGTGTAGTGCGCACAGCCGGAGCCGCCCCGGCATTGGTCAGATATTCCTGCACCCGTACCCGGGTCGCCTGGCTGATCCGGCCTTTGCCGGACAGCGCCCGGGACACAGTGGTCTTGGAGACTCCCAGCGCCCTGGCGATCTCTTCGATGGATACTTTCTTTGACGCTTCCTGTTCTGCCGGCACGGTTCGTTCTCCTCTTTTCTTTGCGCACATTGCGCTTTTTCTCAGAGTACCAGCCCAGGGGCGTTTTGTCAAGGCTCCACATCCGGCGTGGCTCTTTCCGGCCGCCGCCCGCAGGCTCCGGCTCATTCTGGGCAAATTTTGCGGTTTTTCGGCTTTCAGAGCTGCCCCCGGCCGGTTTTACAGAAGCCGCTCTCCGCTGGTACGATAGACTGCCGTCCCATACCCGGGCAGCTCACAGCCCGAGGGCAAAAGAACGGGCGTGGCATGGCAGTTCTGCAAAAACAGCAGCTCTCCCCGCCGGACTGCCAGCACACCTTCCGGCAGAGCAGCCGGCCGGCAGCTGGTCAGCCCCGCCTCATGGGCGGCCGCCTGGTACAAGCCATCGTAGAAAGGAGCCTCGAAACGGCTGGCCAGGTAGTAGGCCCGGCCTTTGCCAAAGCGATGTTCGGCCACAGCCGGCATACCTGCAAAATAATCCTCGTCATACAGGACGAGCGGCTGGGCAGGGTCCTCCGGGTCCAGGGCCGCGACCTCGCACAGGATGGAGGCCTGGGCAACGTTTTGGCGGGGGTCGGACGCCAGGACACAGCGGCGGGTCTCCCCGTCGTACATCCCGTCGATCTCGGTGCGGCGCAGGCCCAGCAGTTTGGTCAGCCCGTAGGGCGTATCCCCCAGGCGGCAAAGGTCGCTTTCGTCCACCACGCCGGTCCAGTAGGTGACTACTACGGTGCCGCCCTTTGCAGCAAAATCACAGACGGAGCGTGCAAAATCTTCCCGCAGCAGGTAGACCATGGGCAGCACCACCAGGCCATAGCCCTCCAGGCTGCTGTCCTGGTGGATGAAATCTACGGCAATGCCGGCACGGGACAGGGCGTTGTAATGGAGCGCCAATTCCTTCCAATAGCCCATCCCTGCATTACGGGGACCGGAGGAACCCTCGATGGCCCACATATTGTTCCAATCGTGGACGATGGCCGCCTGTTTGGGCCGCTTTGTACCGGCAGCCCGGGCGATCCTTTCCAGAGCGGACCCCACTTCTGCCGCCTCCCGATAGGTGCGGCTGTCGGAGCGGCCGTCATGGCCGATCACCGCACCGTGGAATTTTTCCTCGGCGCCCCGGCTTGCCCTCCACTGGAAATAACAGACGCTGTCGGAGCCGTGGGCCACCGCCTGCAGGGCCGACAGCATGGCGATGCCCGGTTTTTTCTGTTTGCTCACCGGCTGCCAGTTGGCGCAGCTGGGGGTGGACTCCATCAGCAAAAAAGGCTGCCCCTTCAGGGAGTAGAACAGGTCGTGCATCATCGCCGTGTCAAGGGCGGTCTGCTCCACCGTCTCGGTGGGCTTGTGCCAAGTGGGGTAACAGTCCCAGCTGACCACATCCAGCTCCCGGCCCAGCTCAAAGTAGTCGATGTCGTGGAAGCGGTACATCAGGTTGGTGGTGAACTTTGCCTCCGGGGCCAGCTCCCGCACGCAATCCCGCTCAAACTTGAAAAAGTCGATGTGCCGGCTGCTGACAAAACGCTTCCAGTCCAGGGTCAGGCCCTGGACGGCGTCCTCCCCCTGGGGCGCGGGGCTTTCGATCTGGTCCCAGCTGGTATAATCGTGGCTCCAGAAGCGGGCGTTCCAGGCTTTGTTCAGGGCTTCCAGGGTGCCGTAGCGGTGCCGGAGCCACTGGCGGAACGCCTCCTGGCAGAGCTCGCAGTGGCATTCGCCCCCCATCTCGTTGGAGATATGCCACAAGATGACCGCCGGGTCCGACCCGAAGCGGGCGGCCAGCTCCCGGTCGATGGCGCGCACCTTTTTCCGGTAGAGGGGCGAGGTATAGCAGTAGTTCTGCCGCCGGCTGTACAGCTCACGGGTCCGGTCGGCCCGTACCCGGCGCACCTCGGGGTACTTGTGGGCCATCCAGGCCGGGCGGGCCGCGCTGGGGGTGGCCAGGATGGTGGCAATGCCGCAGGCATACAGCCTGTGGATGATGTCGGCCAGCCAGTCCAGGTGATAGACGCCTTCCTCCGGCTCCAGAAGGGACCAGGAAAACATCCCCAGGGTCACGGTATTGACATGCGCCTTTTGCATCAGCTGGATATCCTGCTCCAGGATGTCCGGCCGGTCCAGCCACTGTTCCGGGTTATAGTCCCCGCCATAAAGAAGTTTGCTCTCCTGCATTGATGTTTCCTCCGTTCGTTCTGCGAGCTCTCATCCAGAGTTGCGCTATTTGCGCAGATTGCGCAACAATTTAGCCCTAGTATAGCAGTTCCCCGATGAGAAAGCAAGATTGCAGAATGCTAAACTTTGCGCGCCGGTTTTGTATACTTTCGCAAGAGCGGCGGCCGGCAGGGGCCCGGCGCCCGCCTCCAGCCGTCCGTGTTTTTTGCTGCCGGAGCGCACACTTCTCTCTCCCCTTTTCCCTGTTTTTGTGCTATAATCATCGTAACCAACCACTGCGCCCTCATCGCAACGAAACGAGGTCCTCTATGAAGCCTTTTCTCCCGCAGCCATGGGCTGCATCCCCTCCCCCGCTGTCTGCCCCTTCTCTGGATGCCGGCGCCCGCATTTGGGGCGCGGCCTGGTTTTGTGCGGCCTTTTCATGCCTTGCGCCCTCCTGTCCAGGTGACAGCAGGCGCGGGGCTTTTTCTTTTGCCTGAAAGGAGGCTCCGATATGGAAGTATTGAAACAGTGCCAACTGTGGTTTGAACAGGACGAGTTCCAGAAGGTGATCAATGCGCTGGAGGCCATCCCCGCCGGGGAGCGCACCCCTGAGATGGACAGCGAACTGGCCAAAGCCTACATGGCCATCGCGGACACCGGCTCCCTGCTCTCGGCAGAGGACATCGAAACGCTGGCTTCCTTCGACGACGGCGTTTCCGGCTACTTCGGGAAAATGCTCCGCTGGCTGGAGGATTTCATCAAAAGCGGCGTAGAAGAAGGGCGGTTCACCGAAAAGCAGGCCCGCCAGGATCTGCAGATTGCCCTCTGGTACGCCTTCGCCTGCAACAATCTGGATGACTATGTCCACTACAGCCGCGCCGCAGAGTGGATGAAGGACTCGGAGAAACACGCCGCAGGCTGCGCCACCTGGTACTACCGCTATTCGGTGGCCCTCATGTACTGCGGCAAGCTGGAAGAAGCGCTGGAATACGCGGAAAAGGGCGCCCGGGAGGAACCGGACTACCCCTGGATCTGGCTGGAGGTGGGCAAGCTGCGGGCGCATTTTGGGGACAAAGCCGGCGCGCTGGACGCCGTCAGGCAGGGCTTGCAGCTGGAACCGGGGGACTACGAGTTCCTGACCCTGCAAAAAGAAATCGAAGCCGGGGCCTCCCTGGAACAAATGGAATACCACTGGATTGACCCCGACTCCGACCAGGCCCTCCAGCAGGGGCTGGGCCAGGATGTGGACGAAAAGCAGCGCGCCCTGGCCTGCCTTCGGGTGGACGAAGCGGGGCTGGCCGAATTTTACGACCTGTTCCACCCGGAGCGGTATGACTATGAGAAAAACAGCCCCTTCTGCAGATTGCTCTACCCGGTGAAGGGGCATCCGGTGGAGCTCACCTTCTGCATGAACGAGGCCGGGCTCTCCAAGATGGGAACCGACTGGCTGCGGCAGCTGAAAGGCCGGCTGGCCAGCGGTGAGTGGCTCACCTACACCCCTGAAGGGGAACCGGAGGGCGTCCTGAGGGGGGTGCTGGTGAACCAGACCCGCCGCATGGGGCTTATCTACCAGCAGCCGGGGGAGGACCGGTATGTTCAGATCTTCCTGAATCCAGACGGGACCAGGGAGGATGCCGTCTGGTCTTCGGCGGACAGCCGCGAGCCGGAGGTCTACACCGAGGAGGAGATGTCTGCGGTGGAGCAGCACATCCAAAACGCCTTCGGCAAGTTTGAGACGGTATTCCACGAGCTGGAGTCCCCCGACATCCATGTGGACATCTGCCTGGTGCCCCCTTCGGAAAAACGGCGCTACTGCACCCTGGTCACCATGGGCATGGGCGCCCACCGGATGAACGTCCCGGAGGAACTGGTGGAGTACAAACTGGAGCGGGCGGAGCTGGCCATCGCCCTGCCGCCGGACTGGAAACTGGATCAGGAATCCCTGAAGGAGGAACGGTGGTACTGGCCCGTCGGCCTGCTGAAAGCGCTGGCCCGGCTGCCCATTGCCAGCGACACCTGGCTGGGCTGGGGCCACACCATGGACAAGCAGTCGCCCTTTGCAGCGGGCACGGAGCTCTGCGCCGCCATCCTCACCAGCCCGCAGGGCACGGAGGACGGCAGCGAGGTCTGCACCCTGCCCGGCGGCGAGGAAGTCAACTTCTACCAGGTGATCCCCCTCTACCGGGACGAGCTGGACTATAAGCTGGAACACGATGCGGACGCCCTGCTGGACAAAATGGCGGGCATCAGCTTTGTGGTGGACCCCGCCCGTCAGGACACCATCACCCGGGGCACTCTGGGCGGCGAGGAGGATTTTGTGGGGGAAATGGACGATGCCGCCTGGCATTTGGAAACCATCCGGGAGAAACATCTGCCGGTGGAGGAGATCAACGCCTATAACCATCTGGCCATTTACCTGCGCTGGTGCCTGGAGCGCGATCTGATGAGCACGGAATTTATGGAGCGGTACTGGGAGCAGCTGCAGCCGTTTATGGAGGATCTGAGCCGCGCCGACCTGCGCGGCCTGATCCGTGACCAGCTGAAGGGGCAGCTCTTTGGGGCGCTGTTCAACAGGAAAGGGGCGGCCTTTGCCTCCTACTACTACGGAGAGCCGGACAGCCCTTACTTCCCCAGCGACATCGACAACTACGCCATCGGCGTCATCGGCCCCGAGCGCAACGATTCCGACGAGATCCAGGACGAGGCCTATCTGTTCGTCCCCTTTGACGAGGACTACTACCAGGCCATGGCCCACCTCATCGACCGGCGCTTTGTCAACTGGCAGGGACAGGACTTCGACGAGGACACCCTGGAACCCTCCGAACTGGCCTGCGCCCTGATGGACTATCTGGACTGCGCGTGCACCTATTTCCCCTCCATGAAGGACGACGACCCCATTACGGCGGCCTACAGCTACGCCAGACGGGATGCCGCCCATGAGGGCTTTGTGCCGGTGCTCGTCCGGGCGGACGACGAGACCCTGTGGGAGTGCCTGATCCTGAACGCCGACCCGGACAGCGACGGCGCGGAAGAGCACGCCTTTGACCCGGACAAGGTGGCGGCATACCGGAAAAAGATGCTTGCCTCCCCCCTCCGGGACGGGAAGGCCGTCCTGAACGAAATGACCGGACAGCGCAAAGAAGAAGCCGCGGACGACGATATGGACTGGGACGAGGAGGTCCTGGGCAGGAGGGCGGGCGGCTGCGACAACGGCCGCTTCGCCAGCTACTGGGACGACGTCACCGAGATGACCCATCCGCTCATTCTGGCGAAGATCCCGGTCAGGAACCCTTGGGAGGTCTTTGCATACCTGCCCTTCGGCAACTGGAACGAGTGCCCCGACACGCCCCAGCTGATGGCCGCGGCGAAATACTGGTTCGAGCAGTACGGCGCGGTACCGGCCGCCATGAGCCACGACGAGCTGGAATTTGATCTGCCGTCCCCCATTCCCCAGGAAAAGGCCATGGAGCTGGCAGCGGAGCAGTACGGCTTCTGCCCCGATGTGATCGACCAGGGAGCGGAGGATGCCACCGTGGGCGCGCTGGCCGACGGGCTGCGGCAGTCCACCGTCTGGTACTTCTGGTGGGATTGAGGGGGGACTGTGCGGGCATGAACCTCCCCCCGGAAGGGTTCGTCCACGGCGGCGAACCGGCCGCCGGCAGCCCTTGTACACCCCCCGAGCGCCCAGGCAGACCGCTTTGAAATGGCCGGGGCGCCGCCGGCAGCAAAAGCCCCAACCCAACGTCCCCGGCCCTCTGCGCGAGAGCCGGGGCGTTTTGTTTTTGCGGCCGCTTCCGCAGCCGGACGCCGCGCCGGCACAGAACATCAAAACCGTTGCAGCTTATTGCATACAACGGTTTTTAGTTCTTGTATGGATCACGGGTTACACCTTATTTGATGTCCTCAGCACTTCTTTTGGGGACATAATTCGCACAGATATAAATAAACTCCGCGGCGGTGGGGCAGCTGTCCAGCGGGTACCCGACCAGGGTCTCCATATGGCGGCGGTTGTGACTCCACGCCTCTTCCAGCACTCTGCGGACACTGGTTTCGATCGCTCTCCAGGTGCAGCAGCGCTCCGCTGCGATCACCATGTAGACCTCTTTGTGGAGGGCATGGATACGTTCCGGCTTTTCTTCCACCAGCATGACCGCACAAACCAGGTCCGAAACGCCAATGTTCTTCCATTTCAAACGAAACGGTCGCAGCATTTCATAAATTTCACATTCCGATTTCAAGTTGATACAAATTCCTCCTCAATGAATTTCCGATCCCCATACAAGAACCAGAATTAATCATAAGGCAATTTGCGAATGAAATCATCTTTTCCGCAAAATAAGTTTAAAAGCGTTAAAATAAGTTGAAATTCGTTATTTTGCGTCATCATCAAAACCCGGCAGACGGCCCGGCAGACGCCCAAAAAGGCAGGAAGCCTCTTGGGCCTTCTGCCTCAGATTGTCAAAAAAGTCCCGACCGGACGACATGCGCGTACGGTCGGGACACATACAGGGAAATTTTGCGCTGAGAGTGTGCGAGCCCGTTAGGGTGAGTGCACGGTTCGGCGCTAAATTTTGTCCCCAGGGGGATACCAGGGGGAAAGAATTTCTGTCCCGCGTATGCGGGCAGAAATGGGTTCCCCCTGGAGCGTGGCGCTTTTGCGACACGCTGAGGCAGGAAGCCTCTTGAGCCTCCTGCCTGGGGGTGCTGCTGTTAAACGCCTGTTATTCTGTTAAAACGCTCCGGGAGCCGATACCGACGCATGGCCCTTACAGGTCCACCTGCTCGAAGCGTTTTGCCGAGACCCGGTATGCCAGCAAAAGCAAGACGCCATAGCAGGCGATCCCGGCTGCGAGGACCGGCAGCTGCATCCGCAGGTGTTCCGGCTGGCAGCTATCCATCCAGGCCAGCGCGGGAAGATGGGCGGCGGCTTCCGTCGCTGTCATGAGAAGGGCGAGGGGAATGGCTGCAAGGAGGAACGCTTGCCCGACCTTGTAGCCGTTTTTATAAAATGCCGTGAGAAAGACCAGGTCGAACACGCCATATACGAAAAATCCCATACCATACCACGCCGCGGTGGCGTCCAAACCCACCGGGTTATTGGCGATGTGCAAAGCATGGCGCAAAAGCGCAAAGGGGACCGAAAAAAACAGCTGAAACACCTGAAAGACAAGGACCAGCAGGCATTTCCCCAGCACGCTCTCCCTCTTTGTCACCGGCAGAACCGCTGTATACCAGGCATCATTCGTTTCGCGCGCATGTAAAAATGTGATGTACGGCGCCAGGCATCCAAACAGGAAGATCACGCTGTACGGGTAGGCCGGCACCAGGACCAGACAGCCCAGGCAGGCAAAAACCAGCGAGGCCGGATGGGCGGCAAGCCGCAGTTCCTTATAAAGCAGCGTTATCATCCCACTCGCTCCTTTCTGTGCGCAGCATGATCTCTTCCAATGTGAGGGGCCCGGCATCCTGCGGCGTTTTCAAATGCGCAAAGGACTGCAAAAAAGTCTCTTTATCCGCGCTCTGCAGTACCCGCCCATTCTGAATATACGTAATATCGTCGGCACATTTGTCCAGATCCGAAGTGATGTGGGTAGAAAACAGGATGGAGCACGTTTCGCTTTTCACAATTTGCCGGAAGATTTGAATCAGTTCCTCGCGGGATACCGGGTCCAAACCGGACGTCGGCTCATCCAAAATCAGCAGCTCGGCGTGGTGCGACAGCGCCAGCGCAAGCAGGTATTTTACCTTCATCCCGCTGGAGAGCTCTTTGTACTTTTTCCTCTCATCCAGAGCAAAGCGCCGGATGTACTTTTGATACCGTTCCTGATCCCAGTCCGCGTAAAACGTCCGGGTAACGGCCGTAATGGCAGAGAGTTTCTTCAGCGGGTAAAAGTCGACCCCGCCAAACACGACGCCGATCCGCTCCTTGCACTCTTTTTCGTGCCGGCTGAAATCCTTCTGGAACAGGGTGACGCTCCCGCTGTCCGGCTTGACCATGTTCAGGATCGCTTTGAACGTTGTACTTTTCCCCGCCCCGTTTTTGCCGATCAGCCCCATGATGCGATGGGGCGCAAGGGCAAAACTGACATGCTCCAGGGTGAAGCCGGGATAGCGCTTCCCGATGTCTCGGACGTCCAGCACCGTTTTCATTCTTCTCCCTCCGTTTCGTCGGGTGTAACCGTCGTATCCAAAGCAGTTTGGAACAGCCGGACGATCCCCAGGAAGAACTCTTCCTTCATGAGCGCGATCCCCGGATGCTCCGGGTTTTCGTCCCCCAAAACCACCAGCCTGTCCCCCGGCTTGATCCCGAACACCTCTCTGGCCTGTTTGGGCAGGACCATCTGCCCCCGTTCCCCCACGCGAACGGTCCCGAACAGGTGCTTGCCCCTGGGCGGTATGCTTTTACCGGTCTGCTCCTGGTCGTAATGGAGCAGATCATCCAGCTCCACATCGTACAGTTTCGCCAGCGCGTCGCAATTCAGAATGTCCGGTACCGACTGGCCGGTATCACATAGTTAAAAATATTGGTGTCATTTAATCAATTTTGCCGATAAAGCGGTAGAAGATTTCTACCTCCTGTTCCCGGCTTCCGTCCTCACCTTTGACCGCTTCATGGACAACGATTTTTTCAATCAGCGTATTCAAAAGTTC
>DXBJ01000046.1 GCA_019116585.1 Candidatus Faecalibacterium gallistercoris
ACATGTGCGGATGGACGGGACACATACAGGGAAATTGAGCGCTGAGAGTATGCGAGGCCGCAAGGCCGAGTGCGCGGTTCAGCGCTCAATTTTGTCCCCAGGGGGATACCAGGGGGAAGGAATTTCTGTCCTGCGTAGCAGGCAGAAATGGGTTCCCCCTGGAGCATGGCGCAAAAGCGCCACGCTGAGGCCCGGGCCTGATGCGGGGAATTAGATGACGTTTTCCAGCAGCTCGGCCAGGGTGACGCCGTAGAGCTGCGCCAGCAGGCGAGGTTGGACATGGTGGGGTCGGTCTCGCCGGTCTCCCACTTGGAGACGGCCTGCCGGGACACCCCGAGGCTCTCGGCCACAAACTCCTGGGTCATTTTGCAGCGGGTGCGGTGGTCCTTGAGGGTCTCGGACAGGGTCCGGCGGACGGCGGCGGTCTCCTTTTTCACCTCCTGGGCCTTGGCATGGGTCCTGATGTAGATCCACAGGGCCCGGATGCACAGGACCATCAGGATCACCGGGATCACAAAGACGGCGGCCAGGATCAGAAGGGATAAAAGCATTCCGACAATTTCGATCGCAGCAAGTTTCATAACGATCAGCTCCTTTCGTTTGGTGGCTTCAGTCTACCAGAAAGGGCCGGTTGCATCCACCAACTATCCCGCAACTTTTGGTTGCAGCGGGGGTTTTGCCCCCTGGCCGGGGCGAAAAGGGCCGCAGGGCCCGGCAGGGCCCGTTAGAATTCCTTCCAGAACAGCCCCCCGCTGGTCTGGAACAGGGGCCAGGGGCTGATGCTCTTGCTGCCCAGCTTGAAGTCCATGGTCAGGGTCTCCCCCACCTGGCCCAGGGCGTCCCCGCGGGCCACGGTCTGCCCCGGCTGGACGTGGATGCTCCCCAGGCCGTAGAGGTAGCTGCGCAGGCCGCAGCCGTGGTCGATCACCACCGTGTTGCCGGTCAGGCCCAGCTCCTGGGCCACCGCCACCACCCCGTCGGCGGGGGCCCGCACCGGGTCGCCGGGGATGGTGTAGAGCAGGGTGGAGTTGGACTGCCCTGCCCGGGCCCCGCCCATCACCTTGGTCTGGCCGTAGTCCAAAAGGACGGTGTACAGCTCCACCGGGCACAGGAAAGCCCCGTGCCACATTTTTTCCCGGGCGGGGGCCTCGTAGAGGGACCAGATCACGTTGCGGAACTCCTCCGCCGCGCCGCTGGGGGCGGGCGGGTCGGGCTGGGCCTCGGCCTCGCCAAAGGTCTTGGCCGTCACCACCAGGGTGAGGGGCAGGGTCTGGCCGTTGACCGTGACGGCGATGTCGTGGCTGCCGGCGGAGGCGTTGTAGGCCGCCGGGATATAGCACCGCCACCCCGCGGGGCTGCGGACGCACTGGACGCTGCCCAGGTCGGTCTCGACGGCGGGGGTGCCGCTGCCCACCATGCCGCTGATCTCGAGAGCGGCCACCCCGCCCTGCTCGATCCGCTGGGCCGAAAGGGTCAGCTCCGCCGAAGCCTGGATGGTGAACCGGAAGGCGTACCGGTAATACCCCGCCGGCCGGGCCGGCCGCTCCAGGCCGCTGCCCGGCAGGACGGCCCCGTCGGCGGGCTGGCCGAAACCGACGTCGGTCATCCCCACAGGCAGCCGCCAGACCGTCAGCTCGGCCTTGTATTCCCCGTTGGCGGGGTAGAGGAAGGCCGCATAATCCTCCACCGGGCCGTCGAAGTAGGCCGCGTCCCCCATGCCGTCGGCGGTGATGCGCAGGGTGGCGTATGTAGCCCATTCGGGCAGGGTGATCTCCGGGTGGGCCTCATAGAGGACGCCCAGCTTTTCCACCGACAGGGTGGAAGGGCTGTAAAAGGCCTTGTCCAGCATCCCGCCCACCAGCGGCACCCGCCAGCGGCTGCCGTTCACCGTCAGGGCCGCCCCGCCAAACTGGGCGTCGGGGGCGGGCAGGCTGCCGCTGGTGGTAAAAGCGTAGCTGGCCGCCATCACCGCCCCCAGCAGGACGGCCACCCCCAGCGCCACCCCCAGCAGCCACAGCAGGACATGCCGGAGGGCATTCAAAACGATCCGCATACCGATTCCTCCTCCTTTTTACCATCTGCCGCAAAACGGAAAGGGCGCACCGAAAGGGAGCGTAACATCCCCCCGGTGCGCCCTGAATCCATTTTTGCCAGGGCATCAAAACCCTGCGCCCGCGGGGCGTTACTCCGCGGCGTCCTCGCCGGCCTCGGTGCCGGCGGGCTCTTCTTCGTCCTCGCTGCTGGCGGGGACGGCTTCGTCCTCACCGAACAGCAGACGCTCGTATTCGTCCAGCTCCTTCTCACGGCGGCGGAGGTAGACAGCCACAGCGGCCAGTGCGCCGGCGACGGCGGCCAGCGCTGCGATGACAGCGATCAGACAGGATTTCTTCATGGGTCGAGCACTCTCCTTTTCACGCGCAAGGCGTTTTTTCAAGTCATGGTACCGGGCGGCAAGGCGGAGCAGCAGCCTCAGCCCCCAGGACAGGGCCGTCAGCATATGGACAGAAAGCTTGAGCATCAACATAACAGCAGCCCTCCCCGCCCGGCAGGGGCAGCATTCGGCGCATACCCCCGGAATATCTCTATTATACCCGCAGCGAGGCAAAATTACAACCGGAAAGCTCAAAAAAACTGTCAGCCAAACAGGAATGGCCGGTACGCTTTGAAGGCCCCGGGCAGGGCGTAGCGGCCTTCCAGCCCGCCGGCGCCGGTCCAGACGCAGCCCTCGGGGGCGTCCTGGGCGGGCACGTCCGCCAGCCAGCCGGTCATCTGCCACTCCACGTGGGAGAAGATGTGCCGGGCCGCAGGCAGGGGCGACGGCTGGCTGCCGCCGGGGTCCAGCCCCAGGCCGGCCAGGGCCTGGCGCACAGCCTGGGGGCCGTCCAGCCGCACCCCCTCAAAGGCGGGGGGCTGCCACAGCCCGGCCAGCAGGCCGGCGGCGGGCCGCTTTTGCAGCAGCCACTCCCCCGACGCCCCGCTGCGCACCAGGACCACCGTCACCGGCAGGACCCGGCGGGGCTTGGCCTCCGCCTTATGGGGCAGGTCCTGGGCGGCGCCGGCCTTGCGCCCTTCGCAGAAGGGGGCCAGGGGGCACTGGCCGCACAGGGGCGCGCCCCCCGGCAGGCAGACCAGGGCCCCCAGCTCCATCAGGGCCTGGTTGTAGTCCCCGGGGGCGTCGGGGGGCTGGTGCTCCATCACCCGGGCGGTGAACCGCTTTTTGACGGCGGGCTCGGTGATGGAGCCGCCGTCGTTGTACAGCCGGGCAAACACCCGCAGCACGTTGCCGTCCACGGCGGGGACGGCCAGCCCGAACCCGATGGAGGCGATGGCCCCGGCGGTGTAGGGCCCGATGCCGGGCAGGGCCAGCAGGGCGTCGTAGCTGGCGGGCAACAGGCCGCCGTACTGCCGGCAGACCAGCTGGGCGGCTTTCTGCATACTGTGGACCCGGCGGTAGTAGCCCAGCCCCTCCCACAGCTTGTCCAGCCGCTCGGGCGGGCAGGCCGCCAGGGCCGGGATGTCGGGCAGCTCCCGGACGAAACGCTCGTAATAGGGCAGGGCCGTGGCCACACGGGTCTGCTGCAGCATGATCTCGCTGACCCAGATGTGGTAGGGGGTGGGGTCGTCCCGGAAGGGCAGGCTGCGCCGGTTCCGCCGGAACCAGTCCAAAAGGGCGGGGGCGATGTGTTCCACGATAAGACCTCCCAAACAAAAAGCATCCTTGTGCATGGCGGAACGAAAAGTCCAGCCGGACGGCGGATGCGTCCGGCTGGACCCATGCGGGGCGGAAAGCGCGCCCCGGCGTTTAAAATCCGTAAGCGGTGCGGGGGAAGGGCAGCACGTCCCGGATGTTCTGGATGCCGGTGAGGTACATCAGCATCCGCTCAAAGCCCAGGCCGAAGCCCGCGTGCTCCACCGTGCCGAACCGGCGCAGGTCCAGATACCAGTCGTAGCCGGCCTTGTCCAGGCCCAGCTCGTCCATGCGGGCGGCCAGCTTGCCGTAGTCCTCTTCGCGCTGGCTGCCGCCGATCAGCTCGCCGATGCCGGGCACCAGCATATCGGCGGCGGCCACCGTCCGGCCGTCGGGGTTCTGCTTCATGTAGAAGCTCTTGATCTCCTTGGGGTAGTCGGTGACAAAGACGGGCTTCTGGAACACCACCTCGGTCAGGTAGCGCTCGTGCTCGGTCTGGATGTCCACCCCCCACTCCACCGGGTACTGGAACTTTTTGTTGTTCTTTTTCAGGATCTCGATGGCGTCGGTGTAGCTGACCCGGCTGAACTCGCTGCCGGCCACCAGCTCCAGCCGCTCGATCAGCCCCTTGTCGATGAACTTGTTGAAGAAGTCCATCTCGTCGGGGCAGTTGTCCAGCACATAGCGGATGACGTACTTGGTCATGGCCTCGGCCACGTCCATATAGCCGGACAGGTCGCAGAAGGCCATCTCCGGCTCGATCATCCAGAACTCGGCGGCGTGCCGGGTGGTAAAGCTCTTCTCCGCCCGGAAGGTGGGCCCGAAGGTGTATACCTTGCCAAAGGCCATGGCCATGGCCTCGGCCTCCAGCTGGCCCGACACGGTCAGGTTGACCGGCTTGCCGAAGAAATCCTGGCTGTAGTCGGTGCGGCCGTCCTCAGTTTTGGGCAGGTCGTCCAGGTCCAGGGTGGTGACCCGGAACATCTCGCCCGCGCCCTCGCAGTCGGAGGCGGTCAGGATGGGCGAATGGGCGTAGACGAAGCCGTTCTCCTGGAAGAAGCGGTGGATGGCGTAGGCCGCCACGCTGCGCACCCGGAACGCCGCGTTGAAGGTGTTGGTGCGGGGGCGCAGGGTGGGCATGGTGCGCAGGTACTCCATGCTCATCTTCTTCTTTTGCAGGGGGTAGTCCTCCGAGGGGCAGGCGCCCAGGATCTCGATGCGGTCGGCGTTCAGCTCAAAGGGCTGCTTGGCCTGGGGGGTCAGGATCAGGCGGCCGGTCACCCGCATGCTGGTGTACAGGCCGGCGTGGGCCACCTCCTCGTAGTTGGGGAGCTTGGCCGCCTCAAAGACCACCTGCAGGGTCTTGAAGCTGCTGCCGTCCGACAGGGCGATGAAGCCGATGTTCTTGCTGTCGCGGATGTTCTTGGCCCAGCCGCAGACGGTCAGCTCGGTCCCGTCGGCAGGGGTGGCGCGGTAGAGGGATGCGATCTCGGTGCGTTCCATAACGTTTTACCTCCGTTCAAGTGCACACGTTTCGGTCTGCCCGGCCGGGCGGCGCGTGCGCCCGGCCGGAGCGTCCAAAGGAGGGCGCTGCCGCCCCGCAGGCGGGACGGGGCCCCTCTTTGGCATGAAAAAAGACAGCTTTTGCCCTTGCTCCAGGGCGAACAAGCTGTCTTGTAATGTCCGCGGTGCCACCTGAATTCACCGGCCGGCGGCCGGTCTCGTTATGCTCCGTCCCTCCAGGGGGATAAGCACTCCCCTTTTAACGCGGGGGCGGGCGGCGCGCCTACTGCCCGCCTTGCGGAAAGGGGGGTTCAGCTTGCAGCTCCCGGGTGTTCGTTCGCCTCCCCTGCGGGCAGGCTCGCAGCGCCGCCTGCTCTCTGGGCCGTCGTGGGGGAGGGTACTTTTCCCGATCCTAGCTTTTGGTAGTGAAACTATAGCATATCTGCGCGGGTTTGTCAACCGGCCTGTGTAAAAAGGGAGGCCAGGGCGTTGGCGGCCAGCTGCCCGGCGTAGAGGGCCTCGTTCAGGTTGTTGCCGTGGGTGCCGATCTCGATCAGCAGGCTGCCGGTGGTCAGGTCCTGGTTGTAGAACCGGTAGCTGAACAGCACCGGCCGGGTAAAGCCGGGGTACATCCCTTCCATGGCCCCCTCCCAGGCGGCGGCAAAGCGCAGGTTCTGCCGCCAGTTGGGCAGGGACACGGTGGACCCGTTGTCGCACCCGCAGATCAGCATGACCTGGGCGGCCTTGCGGCCGTTCACCTCCACCACCGGGGCCATGCGGGTGCCGTCCTCCTTTTCGATGGCGTCCCGGTGGACGTCCAGCACCACCTTGATGCTGGGGTACTGGGCCAGGTACTGCTGGACCACCGCCCGGCTGTTGCCGTAGCTGCCGGTGTAGCTGGGGTAGTCGTTCAGGCTCTGGTCGTGGAGGGTGTGGATGCCCGCAGCGTTGAGGGTGTCGGCCATGACGGCCCCCACCGCGCACATGTTGGCGGCCCGGTCGGTGGTGCGGGCCCCGTCCCCGGGCAGGAACCACAGCCCCTCGGCGGGGCGGTAGCACTCGGTGGCGTGGGTGTGCATGATCAGGACCTGGGGTTCGGGGCTGTTCAGCTCGATGTGGAAGGGCAGGGGGTTCTGGATCTCGGCGGCCACCTCGGCGGAGGGGACGCTGGTGTTGTTTTTGATGGTGCCGGCGGCGCAGGCGATGTATTTTTCGCCGCTGCCCTGGCCGTAAGAGGTCTCGGCCACGGTGCCGGCGTCCTGGGGCTTGTCGGCGTCGGTCAGGAGGGGCACCAGATAGCTCTCGATGGCGGCGGGGTCCAGGGCGGGCGCGGGCGCGGTGGAGGAGGCGGGGCCGCTGTCCCCGGAGGCGGCGCTGTCCGCCCCGCCGGGCTGTTCCGCCTGCCCCTGTTCCAGAGCGGTGCGGAGGGCGGGCAGAGGCCCCGCCAGCGCCCCCGCCAGGACCAGGGCCAGCCCCCGGCCCCAGAAGGTCAGGGCCAGCATCACCGCCGCCGCGGTCAGGGCCGCCCGGCCTGTCCCGGGGCCCGGCTGGCCCGGCCCGGGCTGCCTGCGCTCCTGCTGCATCCGTCCGCCCCCTTTCCCATGGTATACACACCAGTTGTATGCGAGGCAAAGGGGTTTTATGCCGGGCGGCGGGTCACGGGTTGGCCAGCCAGCAGAGCTGGTTGAGGGTCAGGCGGGGCTGCAGGGCCCGGTTGATGGCCGCCCCCAGCAGGGCCGCCCCGTGGGCGATGACGCTGTCCAGCGCCCGGGGGGTGACCACCAGATCCCGGCCCTCGGCGGCCTCCATCAGGGTGGGGATGCCCGCCGCGATCACCGGCAGCCCCAGCCCGGCGGCGTCCAGGTGGCGGCCGCTGCGGGGCTGGGCCGGCGCGAGCCCGGTGTCGGACAGCTGGATGGTCCGGCCCAGCCGCTTCGGGTCGGAGGAGCAGAGGCTGTCCACGCATAAGAGGGCGGCGGGCCGCACCGCCCCCACCAACGCCCCGGCCAGGGCCTGCAGGCTGATGCCCGCCGCCTGGGACACCCCGGGGGCCACGGCGGCCACCGGCCGGATGCCTTTCAAAGGCAGGGTGTGGCCCATGGTCACCAGGACATGCTGGACGGTGCGGGGGCCCAGGGCGTCGGCGGTCACCCGGCGGTTGCCCACCCCCAGCACCAGCACCGGCCCCGAGGGGGGCAGCAGGGCGGCCAGCTCGGCCGCCGCCGTCTCGATGACCTGGGTGTCCCGCTCGTCCAGCAGGCTGAGGCTGGGGGTCTCCAGGGTGACGTACCGCCCCCGGGGCCGGGCCAGGCCGTCCCGGGACACCTCCACCCGGGTCACCGTGACCCCGCCCCGCCGGACCGTGGCCAGGCGCACCCCGCCGGGGTCCCCCTGTCCGGAGCCAAAAAGCTCGTCTGCCATGTCGGTATACCGCATTTTGCGCCTCCTTTGGCCGGGTTTGGGCCCGCCTTTTGGCCAAAGTGTGGGCAAATAAAAATT
The DNA here is from genome assembly GCA_019116585.1 of Candidatus Faecalibacterium gallistercoris. Taxonomy (GTDB): domain Bacteria; phylum Bacillota; class Clostridia; order Oscillospirales; family Ruminococcaceae; genus Faecalibacterium; species Faecalibacterium gallistercoris. The sequence goes on from DXBJ01000046.1 coordinate 7,691, forward strand.
TTTCAAACAAAATTTGAAAAAAAGCTTGCGCAGATGCGGCGAATATGGTATCATAAGATGCGCTGTTATAGGTAGCCAAGGAGGTGGAACGAATTGCCTAACATCAAATCTCAGAAGGACCGCGTTGTCCAGTCTGCTGCAGAGCGGGCCCACAACAAGGCCATTAAGACCAACCTGAAAACAGTCGTCAAGAAGGCAAACGCTGCCATCGATGCCAAAGCCGCTGACAAGGACGCAACTGTCCTGGCTGCTGTTTCCGCGATCGACAAGGCCCGCGCCAAGGGCGTGCTGAAGAAAAACACCGCGTCCCGCAAGATCAGCCGTATGGCCAAGCGCGCCAACAAGGCAGTCTAAGCCGTTCACGACTGGTTCGATACGATTGACGAGCAAAGCTCTCCGCGCCACTCATCCGGCAGGAGAGCTTTTGTTTTTACCGGCTCCAGCAGGCCGTCGGGGCCGGGGCCGGGCACGGGCAGCCAGAGCCAGCCCAGCGCGCATCCCAGGCAGGCCAGCCCGGCCAGGGCCAGCGCCTCCGGGCCATAGCCGGGCCCCCGCCCCCCGAGGGCGGCCCACAGGCCCTGCCCCGCCCACCAGAAGGGCGGCAGGAGGGCCAGGGCGGCCGACAGCCTAAAACAGAACGTGCAGAACATAACAAAACGCCCCCTTTGCCCTCCAGCATACAGCGGCCGGAGCGCAAAGGAGGGTGTTGTGTGTCGAGGGGGCGGTCAGTTCTGGTCCCGGCTTTTGCCCAGCCAGGAGGCCGCCACCCCGCAGATCAGGCTGGCGGCGATGCCGGCGGCCCCGGCCTGCAGCCCCCCGGTCAGGCAGCCCAGCAGCCCCTGCTGGGCCACGGCCTGCCGCACCCCCTGGGCCAGCAGATGCCCGAACCCCAGCAGGGGAACGCTGGCCCCCGCCCCGGCAAGATCGGCCAGGGGGCCGTACAGCCCCAGCGCCGACAGCGCCACCCCCGCCACCACGTAGCCGGTGAGGATGCGGGCGGGGGTCAGGCTGGTCAGGTCGATCAGAAGCTGGCCGGCGGCGCAGATGGCCCCGCCCACCAGGAACGCCCAGAGATAGCCCATGGTCAGCCCTCCTTCCAATCGGGGGAGGCAAGCTCCACCAGATGGGCGATGGCGGGGATGCTCTCCTTTTGCAAAAATGTGGTCTGGCTCATCAGCGCCCCGGTGGCCAGAAAGAGCACCCGCTTCAGGGCCCCCTGCTCCAGCTGGGGCAGGATGTGCCCGCACAGGACGCTGGCGCAGCACCCCGGCCCCGAGGCCCCGCTGTGGACCTTGGGGTCGTGGCCGTAGAGCAGGCAGCCGCAGTCCTCGTGGTGGAGGGGGCCGGTCCCCTCCGCCTCCAGCAGCTCGGCCAGCAGGCCGCTGCCCACCCGGCCCAGGTCCCCGGTGTAGATGCAGTCGAAGGCGGCGGGGGGCGTGCCGGTGTCCCGCAGGTAGCGCAGCAGGGTGGCCGCGGCGGCCGGGGCCATGGCCGCCCCCATGTTGGTGATGTCCTTGACCTGATAGTCCTGCACCCGTCCCAGGGTGACCGCCCGGACCCGGACGCCCGCCGCCCCCTCCCCCGCCGGGCGCAGCAGGCAGCAGCCCGCCGCCGTGGCGGTCCACTGGGCGGTGGGGGTGCGGACGGCCCCGTAGCACAGCGGGGTGCGGAACTGCCGCTCGGCGGCGCAGAAGTGCCCCGAGGCCATGGCCAGCACCCCGCGGGCCATCCCGCCGGCGCAGAGGGCGGCCCCCAGCCCCAGGGCCTCCGCCATGGTGCTGCAGGCCCCGAACAGCCCCGCGTAGGGGATGCCCAGCTCCCGCATGGCGTAGCTGGAGGCGGTGCACTGGGCCTGCAGGTCCCCCGCCAGGGCCAGGCTGACCGAGTCCTCGGCGGCATGGCCCTTTTGGAGGCAGAGCCGGGCCGCCCGCAGCTGCAGGGCCCGCTCGGCGGCCTCCCAGTTGTCCTGGCCGAAGAGGTTGTCCCGGCTCAGCTCGTCAAAAGCGCCGGCCAGGGGGCCTTCGCTCTCTTTTTTGCCCCCCACCGCCGCGTGGGCCGCAAGGACCGGCGGCGCGGGAAAAAGCAGGGTGTCCCCCTGCCGCAGGGCAGTCTCCATCCGCAGTCGCTCCTTTCCGGTGGAAGTGTGAATTTTGTGCACGCCGCCCGGTTTTTGCAATTTTTTCCTTCCGGCAGGCGTATCCTCTATGATGAGAAGAAGGCGGCCGCCCACAGCGCCGCCCCGTAGACCGCCGAGGCCAGGGTGCCGTAGACGATGACGGGGCCCGCGATGGTGAACATCTTGGCCCCGGTGCCGGTGACCCGCCCTTCGGAGCGGAACTCGATGGCCGCGCTGACCACCGCGTTGGCAAACCCGGTGATGGGGACAAGGCTGCCCGCCCCTGCCCGGGAGGCCAGCTTCTGGTACCAGCCCAAAGCGGTCAGCACCGCCGAAAGGGCGATCAGGGTGCAGCTGGTCAGGGTGCCCGCCGTGACGGCGTCGGCGCCGGCCCCCAGGAACGCCTGGCGCAGGGCTTCCCCTGCCGTACAGATGCCGCCCCCGACAAAAAACGCCCACAGGCAGTCCCGGCCCAGGCGGGAGGGCGGCCCGGCCCGCCGCACCCGGCGGCCATATTCTTCCGATGACATTTCCATACGATCCTTCGCCTCGCTTTGATGGGCAGTATGCCCGCCCGGGGCGGAAATATCCGTTTTTTGAACCGACAGGGAGGTTTTTCTTATGCAGCAGCCCATGCCGCCGTATCCGAACCATGATCCGCACCATCCGCCCCGCCGCCGGCTGACCCGGGCTGAGATGCGTCGCCGTCGCCGCCGCCGGGCCATCCGCCGGCTGGCCGTCCTGCTGGGCGCCCTGGCGCTGGTGGCAGGGGGCGTCTCCTTCGCGGTGACCCGCCTGCAGGCCGACGTGCCTTCGGCCTCGGCCGCCTCCCCGGCCCCTGTGGAAGGGACCGGGGCCGTCTCCTCCGGCGTCCGGAACGGGACGGGGGCCGCAGGCGGGACAAGCACGGCCGCCGGCACGGCGGAAAGCACCGCCCCGGCCCAGCCCCAGAACGCCCTGGGCCTGACCGCCGCCGAGGCCGCCGCCATGCTGGCCGACCCCCGCATGGTGCTGGTGAACCATCAGGTGCCCATGCCCGAGGATTATACCTTCGACACCAAGGAGTGCGGCTCGGCCACCGCCATCAACAAGACCCTGCAGACCGAGGCCGCCGACGCTTTCCTGGAGATGCAGGCGGCTGCCGCCGCCGACGGGATCACCGTCTGGATGCAGAGCGGCTACCGCAGCGTCGAGTACCAGACCACCCTTTACAACAACAAGACCCAGCAGTTCCTGAACCAGGGCTACGACGAGGCCGCCGCCCGGGAAATGGCGGCCAACATCGTCAACCCGCCCCGCTACTCGGAGCACAACTGCGGCCTGGCCGCCGACCTGAACTGCCCCGAGTTCACCGCCCTGGAGCCCGGCTTTGAGGACACCGCCGCCTTCGACTGGCTGTGCCAGCACGCCGGGGACTACGGCTTCATCCTCCGCTATCCCAAGGGGGAGGCCGCCGAGGCCGTGACCGAGATCACCTACGAGCCCTGGCACTGGCGGTATGTGGGCCCCGAAAACGCCGCCCGCATCAACGCCAGCGGCCTGATCTTCGAGCAGTACATCGCGGAGCTGCAGTCCATCGCCGCGGCGGTGTGAGGGCCCTGCCCCCGGTTTGCAGGGTGCAGGCAAAGAGGTTGTAAAAGTTTTGGGTTCCGGCCCTTTTGGGGCAGGGGGCAGATTGCATTTTATGGCCCGATATGATAAGATAGGATGTATCTGGGGACCGGGAGGAGCCGGGCGAAACGGCCGCTCCCCGCTCCGCCCAAAGGCACACCCGCGGAAAACAGAGGTTTGAACCCTGCGTCCCGTGCGCAGAATCTATAAAACGAGAGAAGGAAAAGGAACGTATGATGAAACGCAACATTTTTGCTTTGGCCCTTGCCCTGACCCTTTGCGCCGCCCTGCTGGCAGGCTGCGGCGGCGCGTCCTCCGCCAGCAGCGCATCCTCCGCCGCGCCGGCGTCCCCGGCTGCGCCGGAGGCGGCCTCCGGGGCCCGCACCGGCGAGGAGAACGGCGGCGCCAGCCTGGACGCCGCGGTGAGCCGGCTGCTGGAGGCGAACCCCATCTCCAACCAGTTTGAGATCGCCGCCATGAACATCGAATACGACTTCATGCTGTCCCCCGACGATGTGGTCGCCTACAAGGGCGTCAAGAGCAACGACAACGGCGACGCCGGCCTGGTGCTGGTCATCCAGCCCGCCGCCGGCAAGGCCGAGGCCATCTGCCAGACCCTGCAGACCTACAAGGAGGACCAGGTGGCCTTCTACGGCAACTACGCAGAGTTCGGCCAGGCCCAGGCCAATGTGGAAAACGCCATTATTTCGGGCCGGGACAACCTGGTGGTCATGGTCATCGCCTCCAACGAGTGCACCGGCGACCTGGCCCCGGCTGTGGACGATGTGATGAACGAATACGCACAGTAAACGATCCCCTTCAGAGCCGGTGCCCTGCGGCATGGGCTCTTCTTTGATTTTCCGACCCGGAAGGAGATACCGCCTTGATCTTCAGTTCGATCATCTTCCTGTTCCACTTTTTGCCCTTTACCCTGGCGGCCTACTACATCGCGCCGCCCCGGGCCAAAAATACCGTCCTCTTTGTCTGCAGCCTGGTGTTCTACTGCTGGGGCGAGGTCCGCTTCTTCCCGGTGATGCTGACCCTGATCCTCATCAACTACCTGTGCGGCCTGGCCATCGCCCACTTTGAGGGCAGGCCGGGGATGCGCCGGCTGTTCCTGGCCCTGGCCCTGGTGGGCAGCCTGGGGATGCTGTTCTACTTCAAGTACGCCAATTTTGTGCTGGAAAGCGCCAACGCCCTGCTGGGGACGAGCTTTGCCCCCATCGAGGGGATCAGCGTCCTGCCTCTGGGCATCAGCTTTTACACCTTCCAGACCCTTTCCTACACCATCGACGTCTACCGCCATGACGTGGCGTCGGAGAAGAACATCATCGACTTCGGGGCCTATGTGGTCATGTTCCCCCAGCTGATCGCCGGCCCCATCGTCAAATACCGGGACGTGGCGGCCCAGCTGCACGTCTACAAGCACCGCTACAACATCGCCCAGATCGAAGAGGGGATGACCATCTTCACCTTTGGCCTGGCCAAAAAGGTCCTGCTGGCCGACGCGGTGGGCGCCCTCTGGACCGACATCATCGGGGTGGCGGACGACGCCTCGGTCACCTTTGTGGGGCTGGCCAACGCCTCCACCGGGCTGGTCTGGCTGGGCATCCTGGCCTACAGCTTCCAGCTGTACTTTGACTTTTCGGGCTACTCCATGATGGCCATCGGCATGGGCAAGATGATGGGGTTCGAGTTCCCCCAGAACTTCAACTACCCCTATATCTCCGCCTCCATCACCGAGTTCTGGCGCCGCTGGCACATGACCCTGTCCAGCTGGTTCCGGGAGTATGTCTATATCCCCCTGGGCGGCAACCGCAAGGGCCTCCGGCGGCAGATCTTCAACCTGTTCATCGTCGAGCTGCTGACCGGCATCTGGCACGGCGCCAACTGGAACTTTATCTGCTGGGGGCTGTACTATTTTGTGCTGCTGGCGGCGGAAAAACTGTTCCTGCTCAAGCACCTGCAAAAGGGGCGGGTCTGGCCCCACCTGTACACCCTCTTTTTCGTGGTGGTGGGCTGGGCCATGTTCGTGGGCAACGACCCCGGCGTCCAGTTCGGGCTGCTGTTCCAGAAGCTGTTCACCCCCAGCGCCGGCGTTTCGGCCCTGTATTTCCTGCGGAATTACGGCGTGCTGCTGGCGGTCTCCTTTGTCTGCTGCACCCCCCTGATCGAAAAGATCTGGGACGTGCTGCGGCGGCGCAGCTGGAGCCGGGTGCTGACGGTGGGCGCGCTGCTGGTGGTCTCCACGGCCTACGTGGTGGGCAGCACCAACAGCCCCTTCCTGTACTTTAACTTCTGATCCGCGCAAACGAGCCCGCGCCGCCCTCCGGGGCCGGCCGGGACGAATCTGAAAATTGGGAGGCAGCTATGCAGCAGCGCAAGCGCAAACGAAAAGGCGGGCTGATCCACTACCCGGTGCTGATCCTGTTCAGCCTCTTTTTTGTGGGGATGTTCCTTCTGGACTGCGTCACCCCCGACCGCACCGTCAGCGAGCTGGAAAACACCACCCTGACCCAGCGCCCGGCCGTGACCGCGCAAATCTTGTCCTCGGCGGGGCTGAACCGCTTCTTCAACGATTACACCCAGTATACAAAAGACCAGATCCCCGGCCGGGATGTCTGGATCAGCCTGCAGAGCTTTGTGGAAACGGCTCTGCTCCAAAAGACCCAGAGCGGCGGGGTGCTGCTGGGGGATCATGGCCAGATGTTTGACCGCACCTACGGCCTGGTCTCCAGCGAGGAGCGCACCCTGCCCCGGAACATCGCGGCGGTGGGGGCCCTGGCGGGGCGCTATCCCGGCAGGGTGTATGTGATGGTGGCCCCGGCGGCTTCGGCCATCTACCCGGAGCGGGTGCCGGCCCATGCGCCCCTGCTGGAAGAAGAAGGCTACATCCGCCAGATCCAGGCGGCGGTGGAGGAGGCCGGGGGCGTCTATATCCCCCTGCAGGACGCCCTGGCGGCCCACAAGGATGAGTATATCTACTACCGCACCGACCACCACTGGACCACCCTGGGGGCCTACTATGCCTACAGCCGGCTGTGCGAGACGCTGGGCCTTGTCCCCTTTGACCGGGAGGCCCACACCGCGGTGGAAGTGCCGGACTTTTACGGCACCTTCTATTCCCGGGCCCGCACCTGGAACGCCCAGCCCGACACCCTGACCTACTACGAGCTGGACAACCCCTTGACCATCTACACCGTCACCGGCCCGGGGATGCCCACCCAGGGGGAGGCTACCGGCCTGTACGACCTGGACAAGCTGGCGGTGTACGACAAGTACGCGGCGTTCCTCCACGGCAACAACGGTTTCAGCCGGGTGGAGGGGGACGGAGAGGGCCGCATTCTGGTCGTCAAGGACAGCTATGCCAACTCGCTGGTGCCTTTCCTGACGGCCAACTACGCCCAGATCGACGTGGTGGACCTGCGCAACTACAACTACGGCCTGGACGCCCTGATCGCGGAAAACGGTTACGACCAGATCCTGGTGCTGTACAGCTTCGACAGCTTCAAGAGCGACCCCTACCTCTACCGGGCAGGCATCGAAGGCTGACCGGGGGGCAGGCGTCCGCTTTTCACAAAGCTGCACAATCATTTCTATAAAAAACGCTCAAATTTCATACTATTTTCAAGGAAACTCTTGAGCATTCTCTCACAATGTGGTAAAATGGGAATAAGCCCGAGGAAGTTGTGGGGGAATCTGTTTTGCGGGCGGGCCTGCGGGCCGCGCTCTGGTTGGCAAAGGAGATTTTACCTATGAAAGACACCATTCGTTATCCCGAACATTTCGCCCCCGTCGCGGAGGAGGAAATGGTTTACCTGAACGGCGGCGGCGTGCTGGACAGTGTCGGCGACGCCATCGACGGCGCTGTGGATACCGCTACATCCGCCCTGAACGTTCTGGGCATCGTTGCCACCGTGGTGGGCGTCTGCGTGCTGGGTTCCAGCTACATCTGGGGCATCCGGCAGGCCAACGCCTGGCTGGACGACAATGCCGAGGGCAACATTTTTACCATCCTGGGCAGGGCGGTGGACGATCTGGGGGCAGATATGTCCCAGTCGCTGTCCCACTTTACCCGTGATCTGGTGGCTACCATCACGGTGGTGGGCCTGTGGCCCCTGAGCATCCCCCTGCTGATTTTGGCCTGACGGATTTTGGTTGCAAAACGGCTGCATTTCTGCTCGGATCTCATCCACGTGCAGGCTGGAATGTATCCGTTCTCAATAAACCTAATCTTTGCAAAGAAAAGGAGCATTATTATGGAAATGACCGTTCGTATGCCCGCTAACTACAACCTCATGACCGAGGACGAGATGACCTATACCACCGGCGGCGCTGACGCTGGTAGCGCTGCTGCCGTTATCACTGGCGGTATCTCCCTGGCTATCTGGGGCCTGGGCCTGTACAACTGGATCGACCAGCTGCTGGGCGCTCGCCGCTGGTATGCCGCCAACAAGACCGGCAACATCGGCACCGACCTGGAGAAGGGCATTGACACCTGGCTGAACTACACCACCTCCTCTGTCCTGAACTGCGTCCGCAGCGTTCTGGCCACCGCCAGCTCGCTGGGCAGCCCCATCGGCTGGGTCGCAACGGCTGTCGCTTTCGGCACCGTCTGATCTCTGAGGTTAAACCAAAGACCTAAACAGGCGGCGGTCCTCCCTTCGGGGTAGGGCCGCCGCCCTCTTTTTGCCCCCCTCCGCCGAGAGGGCGCAAAAGACCCCGGAAGCCCTGCGGGCCTCCGGGGTCTTGCTGTATGTCTTGCTGTGTTATTTGTTGGTGTTGTTGAGGATGTCTTTCAGCTTGCGAAAAAATCCCTTGCGTTTTTCGTAGTTGTCATCCTTCAGGGTGCCCTCGAACTTTTTCAGTGCCTCGCGCTGGGTCTTGTTCAGCTTTTTGGGGATCTCCACGTCGCACTTGACGTACATGTCGCCCCGGCCCCGGCCGTTCAGGTACTGGATGCCCTTGCCCCGCAGGCGGAAGGTGGTGCCGCTCTGGGTGCCCTCGGGCAGGGTGTACTCCACTTTGCCGTCGATGGTGGGCACGGTGATGTTGTCCCCCAGCACCGCCTGGCTGAAGGTGATGGGGATGGTGACCCAGACGTCGTAGCCGTCCCGCTGGAACAGGTCGTCGGGCCGCACCGTGACCATGACGATCACATCGCCGGCGGGGCCGCCGTTGGCGCCGGCGTCGCCCATGCCCCGCAGGGCAAAGCTCTGGTCGTCGTCGATGCCCATGGGGATGCTGACCTCCAGGGTCTTTTTGGTGGCCACCCGGCCGCTGCCGTGGCAGACCTTGCAGGGGTTCTTGATGATCTTGCCCTTGCCGCCGCAGCGGGTGCAGGGCTGCTGGCTCTGCATGACCCCAAAGGGGGTGCGCTGCTGCTGGATGACATAGCCGCGGCCGCCGCAGTCGGGGCAGGTCTCGGGCTGGCTGCCGGGGGCCGCGCCGCTGCCGCTGCACTCGGTGCAGGTCTGCTGCCGGGTGATGGTGATGTTCTTTTTGCAGCCGTGGACCGCCTCGTCAAAGCTCAGGGTGATGCGCACCCGGATGTCCTGGCCCTTGCGGGGGGCGTTGGGGTTGGCGCGTGCGCCGCCCCCAAACCCGCCGAAACCGCCGCCGAAGATGTCCCCGAAGATGTCCCCCAGGTCCACCCCGCCAAAGCCGCCGAAGCCGCCGGCCCCGCCGCCCTGGCTGGCCGCGTAGTTGGGGTCCACCCCCGCAAAGCCGAACTGGTCGTAGCGCTTGCGCTTTTCCGGGTCGGACAAGACCTCGTGGGCCTCGTTGATCTCCTTGAATTTTTCCTCGGCGGACTTGTCGCCGGGGTTGTAGTCCGGGTGGTATTTCAGCGCCAGCTTACGGTAGGCCTTCTTGATCTCCTCGTCCGTGGCTGTCTTGGATACCCCCAGGACCTCGTAATAGTCACGTTTTTCCTGTGCCATTTCCACTCACCTCTCGCCGCCAGCTGCGCTGGCCTCAAAACCGGCAAATGCCGCCCCGGAAAACCGGAGCGGCTTTGCCTTTATCCGGCAGGGGCCCGCCGGGGCGCCTGCCCGTTCAGCCGGTGCCTCCCGCCGGTTTGGCCGGGGGGCAGGGGCGTTTCGTTTTTTTCAGGGGTCAGACTTCCTTGAAGTCGGCGTCCACCACGCCGTCGTCGTTGGGCTTGCTGTCGCCCGACGCGCTGCCGGAGGCGGAAGCGCCGGGGTTCTGGCCGGCGGCCTGCTGGGCGGCGGCTGCGGCCTGGTACATCCGCTCGAACACCTGGCTCAGGGCCTCCTGCTTGGCCTTGATGTCGTCGATGCTGCCCGACTGCAGGGTGCTCTTCAGGTCGGCCAGCTTGCTCTCGGCCTCGCTCTTGACGTCGGCGGGCAGCTTGTCGCCGTTCTCTTTCAGCATCTTCTCGGTCTGGAAGACCATCTGGTCGGCGCCGTTGCGGATGTCCACCTCTTCGCGCTTCTTCTTGTCCTCGGCGGCATACTGCTCGGCCTCCTTGACGGCCTTGTCGATGTCCTCCTTGGACATATTGGTGGAGGCGGTGATGGTGATGTTCTGCTCCTTGCCGGTGCCCAGGTCCTTGGCGCTGACCTTCACGATGCCGTTGGCGTCGATGTCAAAGGTGACCTCGATCTGGGGCACGCCGCGGGGCGCCGGTGCGATGCCGTCCAGGTGGAACACGCCCAGGCTCTTGTTGTCGCGGGCAAACTCACGCTCGCCCTGCAGGACGTTGACCTCGACGGAGGGCTGGTTGTCGGCCGCGGTGGAGAAGACCTGGCTCTTGTGGGTGGGGATGGTGGTGTTGCGCTCAATGATCTTGGTGCACACGCCGCCCAGGGTCTCGATGCCCAGGCTCAGCGGGGTGACGTCCAGCAGCAGCAGGCCCTTGACGTCGCCCTGCAGGACGCCGCCCTGGATGGCTGCGCCCACGGCCACGCACTCGTCGGGGTTGATGCCCTTGAAGGGCTCGCAGTTCAGCTCCTTCTTGACGGCGTCGTAGACGGCGGGGATACGGGTGGAGCCGCCCACCATCAGGACCTTCTTCAGGTCGGAGGCGCGCAGGCCGGCGTCGGCCAGGGCCTTGCGCACGGGGGTCATGGTGCGGTCCACCAGGTCCACGGTCAGCTCGTTGAACTTGGCCCGGGTCAGGGTCATGTCCAGGTGCTTGGGGCCGGTGGCGTCGGCGGTGATGAAGGGCAGGTTGATCTGGCTGGTCATGGCGCTGGACAGCTCGATCTTGGCCTTCTCGGCGGCCTCCTTCAGGCGCTGGGCAGCCATCTTGTCCTTGCGCAGGTCGATGCCGTTCTCCTTCTGGAAGGCGTCGGCCATCCAGTCGATGATCCGCTGGTCAAAGTCGTCGCCGCCCAGGTGGGTGTCGCCGTTGGTGGACAGCACCTCGGTGACGCCGTCGCCCATCTCGATGATCGAGACGTCGAAGGTGCCGCCGCCCAGGTCGTAGACCATGATCTTCTGGTCGGCGTCCTTGTCAGCGCCGTAGGCCAGAGCCGCGGCGGTGGGCTCGTTGATGATGCGCTTCACGTCCAGGCCGGCGATCTTGCCGGCGTCCTTGGTGGCCTGACGCTGGGCGTCGGTGAAGTAAGCGGGCACGGTGATGACCGCCTCGGTGACGGTCTCGCCCAGATAGGCCTCGGCGTCAGCCTTCAGTTTCTGAAGGATCATGGCGCTGATCTGCTGGGGGGTGTACTCCTTGCCGCCCAGGGTGACCTTCTCGTTGGTGCCCATCTTGCGCTTGATGGACGAGACGGTGTTTTCAGGGTTGGTGATGGCCTGGCGCTTGGCCACCTGGCCGACCAGACGGTCGCCGGTCTTGGTGAAGCCCACCACGGAAGGGGTGGTGCGTGCGCCTTCGGCGTTGGGGATGACGACGGGCTCGCCGCCTTCCATCACGGCGACGCAGCTGTTGGTAGTACCAAGGTCGATACCAATGATCTTGCTCATAATCAAGGCTCCTCTCTCAAAGCTCGGTGTGATTTCGGTGTATGGTGTGACCGCGCTAGGCGGTAAAAGGGATGGCTCTCATCTGTGGGGCCCGTTCCGGGCACGGCGGGCGTCCGGGGCGGCCTATTCGGCCACCACCACGGTGGCGTGGCGGACGATCTTGTCGCCCAGCTTGTAGCCTTTCTGGTAGACGGTGACGACGGTGCCGCTCTCCTGCCCTTCCTGGACAGGCACCTGCTGCACGGCGTTCATCAGGTTGGGGTCAAAGGGCTTGCCCAGCACCTCGATCTCCTCGACCCGCAGGGTCTGGAAGGCTTTGGCGGCCTTCTCCAGGGTCATGGTGACGCCCTTTTTGTAGTTCTCGTCGGCGCAGGGGGCGTTGGCCGCCATCTCGAGGGTGTCCAGGATGGGGATGATCTGGTTCACTGCGTAGGACACCCCGTCGTTGAACTTCTGGTCCGCCTCCCGGGTGGTCCGCTTGCGGTAGTTGTCGTATTCGGCGGCAACCCGCAGCAGCTGGTCCTTGGCCTGGGCGGCGCTCTTCTCGGCGGCGTCCAGCTTGGCCTTCAGGGCCTCGGCCTCGCGGTTCTTTTTGTTGAACCAGCCGTCCTTCTTTTTGGGCTCGTCTTTGGCGTCGCCGGCGGCCTCAGGGGCCCCGGCGGTGTCGGCCCCGGCGCTGGGAGAAGCGGACTGTTCCGCCGCCGTCTCTTCGCTGCCGGTCTGGGCGCCGGCAGGCCCGGGGGTCTCAGCCTCGGGGGCCTTCTTGGTTTCTTCGCTCATCTGCGCTCCTCCTTATCAGATCACGGCCTGCCGCGGTACGGCGCGGCCTGTGGTGCGTCTTTTCGTTTGCCTGCCATCCCTTCGCCCAGCTCGTCGGCAAAGGCTTCCAGCAGGGGGATCACCTTGCTGAAGGGCATCCGGGTGGGACCCACCAGGGCCACCGACCCATACAGCCCGCCGCCCACCAGGTACCGGCAGCTGACCACCGACAGCCCGGGGATGCGGGGCTCCATATCCTCTCCCAGCAGGACGCTGGCGCCTTCGGCGGGGGCTGCGATCAGCCGGGCCGCGGCGGCCTCGTCGTTGAGCAGGGTGAGGATGGTCTGGACCTTGCCCTCCAGCTGGGGCCAGTTGAGCAGGAAGGGCTCGCCGCCCAGGTAGACCCGCGGGGTGGCGGATTCTTCCAGGATGGCGGCGGCGGCGCTGACCACCGGGACCAGCGCCGGCTCGATCTGGCTGCAAAGGTCGGCCAGGGCCCGCCGCGACAGATCCACGGCGGCCACGAAGGTCAGGCTGTGGTTGAGCAGGGAGGCCAGCTGGGCGGCCTTTTCCCGGGTCAGGCCCTCCCGCACCCGGGCCACCCGTGTGCGGACGTAGCCCGCCGAGGTGACGGCCAGGATGGCGGCGGCGTTCCGCCCCACCTGCACCACCTCGAAGTGGGCGATGCACAGATCGTCGGCGCAGGGGGTGCTGACCGCGGCGGTGTAGCCGCTCATCTGGGCCAGCGCCTTGACCGCGCCCTGGGCCAGCCGGTCGGGTTCGTGGTCCAGGCTGGCGAACACGCTGTCCACCCGCGCCCGGGCCACCCGGTCCAGCGGCTGGCTGTCGTCCAGCAGGTGGTCGATATAGTAGCGGTAGCCTTTGGCGCTGGGCACCCGGCCGGCCGAGGTGTGGGGCTGTTCCAACAGGCCCAGCCGCGTCAGGGCCGCCATCTCGTTGCGCAGCGTAGCGCTGGACACCGCCATATCAAAATAGTTGGCAAGGACGCTGCTGCCCACAGGCTCGCCCTCGACGCTGTAGAGGGACACGATTGCCCGCAGCACACGCTGCTTGCGCTCATCCATTGCCATGCTGTCCTGCCTCCCTGTTTTGATCGGATCGTTTAGCACTCGCTCTCTTTGAGTGCTAAGTTTATTATATGCAAATCCGGCCCGCTGTCAAGGGGGTGGCAAAAAAGTTTTCAATTCTGTCATAAATTGGGGCGGGGCGGCCCCGGCCCCGGCGCGGGCCCGCCTGGGGGCCGGCTGGGGCCGGAGGGTATAATCCCCACTTTCTTACAAATACTATCTCCGGAGCCCAATCAACGGAAAGCGAGGGAGTCATTATGAAGGCAACCGGCATTGTCCGCCGCATCGACGAGCTGGGGCGGGTGGTCATCCCCAAGGAGATCCGCCGCACCCAGCGCATCCGGCGGGGGGACCCGCTGGAGATTTTCACCACCGGAGACGGCGAGGTCATCTTTAAGAAGTATTCCCCCATCGGGGAGCTGCACAGCACCGCCAGCCAGTACACCGACGTGCTGAACAAAAGTTTTGCCATGACGGCGTTTGTCTGCGACCGGGACCACATCATCGCGGTCAGCGGCACGGGCCGGCGGGAGATCGCCGACCGGGCCATCAGCCAGCCCCTGGAGCGCCTGATGGAAAGCCGCAAGCCCTATCTCAGCGAGGGAGTGCCCGAACAGGCGGTGCTGCCCTGCGAGGGGGCGGACCGGTCCATCCTCTGCGCCTGGCCCATCGTGGCGGCGGGGGACGTCACCGGGGCGGTGGGCCTGCTGACCGGCGACCGCACCGAGAAGCCCGACGCCTCCCACCAGAAAGCGGTGTCGGTGGCGGCGGCCTTCCTGGCCAAGCAGATGGAGGAATAAACCGCCCCTGCCGGAAGGCAAACGAAACCGCCCCTTTGCCCGCGCAGCGCGGACGGAGGGGCGGTTTTTTTGGTAAAAAGAAACTTTTATAATTCCAAAACAAAATCTGAAAGATTTGGATTCACAAAAAGAAGGCTTAACGTTTGATTTTGTGATACCACTTTTTCAGAGGAGACCTTATGCTTTCTGGAAGGAGGACTTTAAGAAAGTCTTTGAAGCGCCTTTTTAAGCTCTTAGAGTGCTGTACAGCGTAAAATAACCCCTTCTGAGCAAAAAGTTGTTCAAACTTTGATTTTTCAGGAGAAGGTGTTCTGGATTGAATAACCATTCGATTGTTTGCGACAATTCTTTCAAAAGTGGTTTCAAATAACTGAATGCTTTCGGTAGACTGCAAAAACTCTTTGCCCTTAACAGTATGTGCTAGGATAGCAGAAACTCCTTTTTCGTTCCAAAATATGTCGCTTTTGGTTGCACCCCAAAAGTCGCCAATCATAAGATCGCCCGTTCGGTTATTGCCTTTGAAAGGGCAATGATAACATCCCGGCTGTGCCATGACGCTAAAGGCATATCCATATTCGGTGCTGTAGAATTCTTTTTCAAATATTTGACCATTTTGGAATTTAGCGTATAGGTAGGTAGGCATCCAAGCGCCGCGTTTATGTCGCACCGAAAAATCTGCAATTTTATCGTTGTATTTATGTTCTAGGTATTTAATATATTCGCTATGTACTTTTTGGCTGGTAGGACCATGGCAGATTAATTCGCAAGCAATCAAGTTGTCATAATCTCGCCCCAGAAAAGAACGCAGAGCAGCCACGATACAAGGCAATCCAAAAAATAGAACCCTCTCATTACTATCAAGCAGAACTTTGATGTCTTTATAGATGGTTTTCTTGTCAAAATGAAAATACTTTGAGCCTTTGAATTTATTTAGGTCGGATTCATTTCTTGTGATGAGGTATTCTGCCCGATAAAAGTCATCGCTGTAGGCGACGCCAGCGACATACCCACCGTCTTGTATCATTTGGCGTGCTAAAGCAGTTGCAATGCCGCCGGAAGTGCATTCCAGCAGCTCAGTATCATCCTTTATATACCCGGCATAACACGCAAGATCGTGGTTTTTATATTGCTCAAACATTTTGATTTGCTCCTGTCCAATAAAGTATACCTTTCCGGAAACAATAAGGTTATAAAATTATATAATAAATAATAACATAGAAACGTTTTGTTTGCAAGTCGATTTGGCTGAATTTTGTCCAAAAAGGCATTCCGGAAAGGTATACCTTTCCGGAACTTTTTTTATAATTTCATGAGTAAAATAAGAGAAGAATTCTTTTTGGCAATACAAAAGCCCGCCGCAGGCCGGGAAAGGCTGCGGCGGGCAGAACGAACGGCTGCGCTCAGCGGTGGCTCTTGTACAGCAGGCTGTGCTTGTAGGCGATGGCCTTCTGGATGCGGGCGGCCTCGTCGGGGCCGGCCAGCTGGCGCACCAGCTCCAGCCCAAAGGGGATGGCGCCGCCCAGGCCGTAGCTGGTGGTGATGTTGCCGTCCACGACCACCTCCTGGTCCAGCACCTCGGCGCCGGCCAGCTGGTCCTGGAACGCGGCGTGGGCGGTGGCCTTGCGGCCCTCCAGCAGGCCCAGGCTGGCCAGGATGCTGGGGGCGGCGCAGATGGCGGCCACCTTCTTGCCGGCGGCGGCCATGGCCTGCACCGCGCCGGTGACGGCGGGGCTGGCGGCCAGGTTGGGGGTGCCGGGGATGCCGCCGGGCAGGACCACCAGGTCCACACCGGCGTAGTCGATGTCCTCGGCCAGGGCGTCGGCGGTGATGGTGACCTTGTGGCTGCCGGTGACGGTCAGGCTGCCCGACGCGGACGCCACGGTCACCTCCACCTTGGCCCGGCGCAGAAGGTCAACGACGAGAAGGGCCTCGCATTCCTCGGTGCCCTCGGCGAAAAAGACAACTGCTTTGCTCATGAATCGTTCTGCCTCCCTTGATATGTTTCAACGTATGCGGCATCGTCCGGGCCGGGCCGGCTCTCCTCCACGAACTGGCGCAGGACGCTGTCCCGGGCGGACAGCACGCGGTTGACCCGGCTGATGATGGCGCTGGACGCGCCGGTCCGCTCCCGGATATCGGTGTAGATGCGGCCGTCGGCCAGCATCTCGGCGATGTTGTAGCGCTGTTCCATTGCGCTCAGCTCGGAATAGCTGCATACATCCATGAAGAAGCGGAAGCACTGTTCCGGCGTCTCGAGTTTGAGGATGGCCTGGTACAGGCCGGACTTGCCGGTGGGATGATCTTTTGCCATGGTGTTGCTCCTCACTGTATCGGTGCGGTTTATTGCTTTAGTGTAAGTGTAAACCAAACCGGGCAAAAAAGCAACTGGAATTTATGAAGTGCGTGAAAAATTTTAAAGAAATTTTTCCACCGGCGTCAGATCCATCCGGATGCCCTCTGCCTCGGCGGGCTCGGGGGCGCCGGGGCGGTAGCCCCGTTCTTTGAAAAAGGCCAGCACCGGCAGGGCTTTGGTGTGCACTTCGGCCCGGACGCGGCCCTTGCCGTCGCTGCGGGCCAGCCGCTCGCAGGAGGCCAGGATGTCCCGGCCCAGGGCCTTGCCCCGGTAGGCCGGCAAAAGGTACAGGTGCAGCAGGTGGAGGGCGGTGGGCTCCATCTTCCAGGCGAAGTAGCCGATGGGCTTGCCCCCCAGCTGGACCACGAAGTAGTTGGCCCCGCCGTCGATGTCCGCCTCGATGGCGTCGGGGCTCTGCAGCGCCCCGATCAGGGCGGCCAGCTGCTTGGGCGGGTAGAATTTCTGGTAGCACTCCTGCCACACCTCGGCGGCAAGGTCGGCGGTCAGGTGGATATACTTGGCCTTGGCGACCAGCTTGTAATCAGGTTTCATAGGTTTCCTTTCAGGTGGTGAGGGTTAACGGATCTCGAGGCCCAGCAGGCGGGCCAGCTCGGCGGCCTGGATGGGATCGACGATGGCGCCCCGCAGCTCCCGCAGGCTTTCGCCGGCGGTCAGGCCGGTCAGGCGGCAGCGGCGCAGGTCCAGCCCGCGCAGGCAGGCGCCGGTGACGCAGGCCCCCGACAGATCGGCCTCCTCCAGGGCGAGGTGCTTCCAGCGCAGGCCGGCCAGGTTGGCCCCGGTCAGGCTGGTGTCGGCGAACCGGACGCATTCCAGGGCGGCGCCGTCCAGGCGCAGGGCGTCCAACCGGCTGCCGGTGCAGTCCAGATCCCGGATGCAGGCCCCGGCCAGGTTGCAGCCCAGGGCCTTGACCCCTTCCCAGCGGCAGCGCAGCAGGCTGCCGTCGTACCACTGGGCCCCCGACAGGTCGCACTGGCGGAACAGGCAGTCGGTGAAGGAGGCCCGCCGCAGCCCCGCGCCGGTCAGGCGGCAGCCTTCCAGGACGCAGCCGGCCAGGGTCAGGCCGTCCAGGTCCTCGCCGGTCAGGTCGGCCCGGCGCAGCAGCAGGCCGGCCCCCTCCTCCCCGGCGCCGGCCAGGGCGTACAGCCGGGCCGCGGCCTCGGGGCCTTCCAGCCGGTCCAGCCCGGCGTGGTCGGGGGGCAGGGCCGGCGGCGCGGGCAGGCAGGATCTGCGGGCCATCAGACCCGGACGACGTAGTCCGCCTTGCGGGGGGCGGCGGGCTTGGGCGCGGCGGCGGGGTAACCCAGGATGCAGAAGCCTACCCCTTCCCAGTCGCCTTCGATGCCCCACGCCTGCAGCAGGGCCTTGCCCTCGTCGGTGGCAAACATCTCCCGGGCCCGGTTGATCCAGCAGCTGCCCAGCCCCAGGCTGGCGGCGGCGTTCATCAGGTTGCCCATCACCAGGCTGCCGTCCTGCTGGGCGGTGGGGCGGTGGGCGTCGGCCAGCACCAGCAGGTAGGTGGGCGCGCCGTACATGGGGTCGCTGCCCTCCCGGCCCATGACGGCGGCGTTCATCCGGGACAGCCTGGCCCGGGTGGCCTCGTCCTGGATCACCACGATCTTGGGGCTTTGCAGGCCCATGGCGGTGGGGGCGTAGGTGCCGGCTTCCAGCACGGCGGCCAGCTCGGCCTCGGTGATCTGGTCGGGCTTGTAGGCGCGGCAGCTGCGGCGGGTCTTTAAGGTCTCGAGGGTCTCGTTGGTCATCATGGGGCATACCTCCTTTTTTCATACAGTATACCGCACCGCGCCCCGGAAAGCAATAAAGGCGCGGCCACCCGGCCAAACGAACAAAAAGGAGCCGGGCTGCTTGGGCGCAGCGGCTCCTTTGCACTTACAGACAGACAGGCAGACAGGGACGGGGGTCACTCCGTTTTCTTGCCCCGGCGGCTGGCCGTGTCCTGAAAGCGGAAATATTCGGGGTGATAGTGGGAGACGGTGTATTCAAACAAAATGCCGTCGGCATTGAAGGCCTGGTTGGTCACCACGGCCAGGCAGTCGTAGCTGCCCATATCGAGGTAGAGGCGGTCGGCAGCGGCGGCGCGTTCCACCGTGATGGTCCGCTTGCTGGTCATGATCTGGACGCCCAGCTCTTTTTCCAGGTAGGCGTAGATCGACTGCTCGGCCGCCTCCGGGGTAAGTGTGGGGACCACCGACCGCAGAAAATAGCTGACCTCCAGCACCATGGCGCGGCCGTCGATGATCCGCACCCGCTCCACATGGTAGACGTCGGCCCCGGGCGGGAAGCCGCTGGCGGCGGCCAGGGCGCCGTCGGTCTGGGTCATGGAAAAGTGGACCACCTTTGTCTGGTAATTGGTCCGGCAGCGGCGGGCCGTCTCGCGGAAACTTTCGATCCGCCCCAGGGTAAAGGGGGCCCGGGCAGCGGGGCGGTAGAGCACACGCACCCCCTTGCCCTGGATGGCCTGGACATAGCCGGCCTCGATCAGGCCGGCCAGCGCCCGGCGCACCGTATTGCGGGAACACCCGTACACAGCCACCAATGTATTCTCGGACGGGACCAGGGACTGGTAGGGGTACTCGCCCGATTCGATCTTGTATTTGAGGTCGCGATAAATATCACCGAATTTGGAACGGGGCATAAAGGCCTTCCTCTCTGCTGCCTACTTGCAGCCCCGGCGGGCGGGCCTGCCGGCCCGGCGTGGGACGCGAACGCGGATGCGGCGGGAAAACCCGCTGTTTTTGCTGTTACCAGTTTACAGCAAAAACTCGCAAAAATCAACCCGTAATTTTGTGCGGCCTGCCAAAAAGTGAGAAAAATAGCCGTTTGGACTTGACTTGTGTGCACAGGTGTGCTATATATAACTTTATATCCTTGTATAAACAAGAAACCGCCGGCGCGCCTTTTGACGGAAGGGCGCGCCTTTTTCTGCCGGCCCGGTCGGTGACGCAGTTACGGAAAAAGCAGCCCCCTTTGGGTTATACTGACAGCACAAACACAAAACGCTCTGCGATCCTATGGGAGGTAAAAGATATGTCTGTTGTCACCATCACCAAGAACAATTTCGAAGCCGAAGTGCTCCACAGCGACAAGCCCGTCCTGCTGGACTTCTGGGCCTCCTGGTGCGGCCCCTGCCGGATGCTGTCCCCCATCGTGGACCAGGTGGCCGAAGAGCGGCCCGACGTCAAGGTGGGCAAGGTCAATGTGGACGAACAGCCCGACCTGGCCGCCCAGTTCGGCGTCATGAGCATCCCCACCCTGCTGGTGTTCAAAGACGGCAAGCTGGTCAACCAGTCGGTGGGCAGCCGGCCCAAGGCCGGTGTGCTGGCCCTGCTGGACTAAAGCGCCCCCCTGAGCGGGCGGGGCGGCCCCCTGCAAGCACAAGCTCTCCTTTTTATTCCACGACCCCGCCCGGCGGACAGATGCAGCCGGGCGGGGCCTTTTTTGCGCCTTTTCCCTGCACATCATTTACTTTCATCTTGCGATATGCTATCATGAAGCAAATAGGATACGCAAGACAGAAGGTGTTTGGATGAAAACAAAACTCTCGTTCCGGGAGCTGCTGGCGGTGGGCAGCATGCTGTTCGGCCTGTTTTTTGGGGCGGGCAACCTGATCTTCCCCGCGTCGATGGGCCAGCTGGCGGGCAGCCAGGTGCTGGCGGCGTCGGCGGGGCTGCTGGTCACCGGGGTCGGGCTGCCCCTGCTGGGGGTGGCGGCCCTGGGCATCAGCCGGTGCGACGGCCTGGCGGCCCTCACCCGCCGTGTGGGGGACCGGTACAGCCTGTTTTTTACCTGTCTGCTCTACCTGACCATCGGGCCCTTTTTTGCCATCCCGCGGTGCGCCACCGTCCCCTTTGAAGTGGGGGTGGCCCCGGCTCTGGGGGGCGGGGGCGGCCAGGGGGCGCTGGCCCTGTTTTCCCTGGTGTTTTTTGCGGCGGTGCTGTGGTTCTCCCTGCGGCCGGGCAAGATCCTGACCTGGGTGGGCAAGGTGCTCAACCCCCTGTTCCTGGTCTGCCTGGCGGCCCTGCTGGCAACGGCCCTGCTCCGGCCCATGGGGCCGCTGGATGCCGCCGCGCCGGAGGGGACGTTTGCCCGGTCGGCCTTCGTGGGCGGCTTCCTGGAGGGGTACAACACCATGGACGCTCTGGCGGGCCTGGCCTTCGGCATCGTGGTGGTCAACGTCATCCGGGGGCTGGATGTCACCGAGCCGGGCGCGGTGGCGGCCAACACAGTGGCCGCCGGCTGCCTGGGCTGCGGCCTGATGGGGGTCATCTATCTGGCGGTGGCGGTGGTGGGCGCCCAGAGCCGGGGGCTCTACCCCGCGTCCTCCAACGGGGGCGAAGCCCTGCTGGCCATCGCGCGGCACTATTTCGGCGGCTTCGGGGCGGTGATCCTGGCGGTGACCGTCACCTTTGCCTGCGTCAAGACGGCGGTGGGCCTCATCACCAGCTGCTCCCAGACCTTCTGCGAGCTGTTCCCCCGCGGGCCGTCCTACCGGACGTGGGCGGTGGGGTTTTGCCTGTTCTCCTTTGGGGCGGCCAACTTTGGGCTGGAGACCATCCTGGCCTGGGCCACCCCCGTCCTGATGTTCCTCTATCCCCTGGCCATCACCCTGATCCTGCTGTCTCTGGCGGGGGGCCTGTTCGGCAACGACCGCCGGGTCTATTTGTGCGTGACGGCCTTTACCCTGCCGGCGGCGGTGCTGGACCTGCTCAAGGCCCTGCCCGCCGGGGCGCAGGCGGTCTTGCCGCTGGGCGGGCTGCTGGAGGCCGCCGGCCGCTGGCTGCCCCTCTATGGGCTGGGGCTGGGCTGGGTCTGCCCCGCCTTGGCCGGCCTGGCGGCAGGGCTTGTCTGGCGGGCCGCCAAACGCTGATCGACATGACAAAAGGCTGCTGCACAATGATTCGTCGTGCAGCAGCCTTTGCTTGTTTATACCTGGCCGAGGATGGTGGCGCTGTAGGGCAGCAGGACGGTGGAACCGGTGCGGATGATCTCGCTGCCCCGCCACAGGCTGGAGGAGACGCCGTCGCACAGCAGCCGCCAGCGGCCTTCGGGCAGGGGCACGGTGGCCTCCTGGCCGGTGGGGTTGTAAAAGACGGCGATCTCGGGCCAGGCCGCGCCGTCGCCGCTGGCCGCTTCCAGATGCCAGCCCTCCAGGGGCGGCTCGAGGGAGAAAAACTCGATGGCGTGGGCGCTTTCCAGCTTGCCGTCCCCCAGCCGGGGGAAGCGGGCCCGCAGGGCGATCAGCCCCCGGTAATAGTCCACCAGCCCGTGGAACCGGGCGGCCCGGCTCCAGTCCAGCTGGTTGATGGAGGCGGGCGAGCGGTAGCTGTTGTGGATGCCCTTTTTGGTGCGGGCAAACTCCTCCCCTGCCAGCATGAAGGGGGTGCCCATGCAGGTCAGGTAGATGCCGGCGGCCAGCCGGTTCTGGGCCAGGATGACGTCGGGGGCGGCGGCGTAGTCCGGCTTTTTGTATTTGACGGCCAGCAGCTTATCCCACAGGGTCAGGTTGTCGTGGGCCGACACATAGCTGATGATCTGGCTGGGGGCGCGGGGGTTGACCCGGTCCTGGAGGCACCAGGCCCCCACCGCCGACCCGATGTCCCAAAAGGCGTCCTGCTTGCCCTCCACATAGCCGGGGCTGCGGGCGTCGAAGCAGTTGCCCTTGATGGCGTCCCGGGTGTCGTCGCTGAACACCCCGATCCGGGTGCTCAGCATCTGCAGGTTGGCCTTGTTGGCCTCGTACCGGCGCAGCATGCTCGCGCCGCCCTGCCAGGGCTCGCCGTACATCAGGATCTCCTGGCCCCGGGGCAGCTTATCCAGGGCGGCGCGGACCTCGTTCATGGTGTCCACGTCGAACAGGCCCATCAGGTCGAACCGGAAGCCGTCGATGTGGTATTCCCGGGCCCAGTACAGGATGGAGTCGATCATGTAGCGGCGGGCCATGGGCCGCTCGCAGCAGAACTCGCACCCGCAGCCGCTGCCGTTGGACAGGGTGCCGTCGGGGTTCTGGCGGAAGAAATAGTAGGGCACGGTGTGGTTCAGGACGTTTTCCTGGCGGTACATATGGTTGTAGACCACGTCCATCACCACGCCGATGCCCGCCTTGTGCAGGGCGGCCACCATCTGCTTGAATTCCCGGATCCGCACCTCCCCGTGGTAGGGGTCGGTGGAATAGCTGCCCTCGGGGACGTTGTAGTTGGTGGGGTCGTAGCCCCAGTTGTACTGCAGCCGGAGGGGCCGGGCCTCGTCCACGCTGCCAAAGTCGAACACCGGCATCAGCTGGACATGGCTGACGCCCAGGCGGCGCAGGTAGTTCAGGCCGGTGGGGCGGACGTTGTCCCCGGCCAGGGTGGTGCCCTCCTGGGTAAAGGCAAGGTATTTGCCCCGCCAAGGCCGGGCAAAGCCTCCGTCGGGGTCCCAGGAAAAGTCCCGGACGCTGACCTCCCAGATCACCCGCCGGGAGGGCGGGATCACCGGCCGCCGGTCGAACTGCCAGCCCGAAGGGTCGGTGCGGCGCAGGTCCACGATCATGCTGCGCGTCCCGTTCACCCCCGCCGCCCGGGCGTAGGGGTCGCCGGTCTCCCGCACCTGCCCGTTCACCCGCACCGAAAAGGTGTAGTAGAGCCCGTGCTGGTCCCCGGGCAGGTAGATGGTCCAGCAGCCGTGCTCCCGCCGCTCCATGGTGAGCGACCCGATGCAGAAGCCCTTGTCCCCCTGGCGGTAGAGGTTGACCATCACCTGTTCGGCCGTGGGGGCCCACAGCCGCAGCCGGGTGCCCTCCCGGGTGTAATCGGGGCCGAGAGGGCCGTCATAGAGGTACTCCTTCTCAAACCGCTCGCTGTCATAATAGGCCCGCAGGCTCTTGGGGGTCTTTACGCTCACTGTCCTCACATCCTTATTGGTCGCTCGTGTGAATGGTTCCCTTTATAATTTCTTTATATAGTATATATTGTAAAGGACGAAGGCGTGCTTTGCAAGAGCTGTTCCTAAATAATTTTTTAAAAGAGGGCGTTTCTTTGGGCACAATGCCCAAAACGGGCCTGTCCGGCCTTGCCAAACGCCCCGCCGCCCGCTATACTGAAAGCAGACAAGGCAACGTTTCAAAACACCGCCCGGCCGTCGTGCGCGGGCGGGCAGGACGCATCCCGGGCAGCGGGGCGGGCCCCGTCCCCCGGGAGATGGATAAGGAGGCGCCGTGATGGGTTACAACGACGATTGGGAAAGCTTGATGAACAGTGTGTTCGGCCCGGGAGGGAGGATGCGCGCCGGCGGCACGGCCAAAAAGGAGGCCCGGCCGGCCGAAAAGCCCGGGGCTAAACCTGCTGCCCCCAAGCCCGCCGGCTCCGCTCCCCGGGCCGAGGCTCCGGACCTGAACAAAGCCCTGCTGGAACAGCAAAAGACGCTGGATAAGCTGCTGAAAAAGCAGAACGAAGCCCTGCGGGGGCAGGACGCCTCCACACGGCAGGCGCTGGAAGAAAGCCGCCAGCTGCTGCGGGATATGGAGGCCGACGGCCTGCTGGCCCAGGGCGCGGCGGACATCCCTGCGGCGCAGCTGGGCAGCTTCGAGGGGCTGGCCGCCGAGGTCAAGCAGACGGTGCTGGGCCAGGACGACTATGTGGACGCCCTGGTCCGGGCCATGCGCCGGCCCTTTGTGCTGGGGACCGACGGCCAGAAGGCGCGCAACGTGATCCTGCTGTGGGGGCCGCCGGGCACCGGCCGCCACTTTGCCCTGGAGGAGACCGCCCGCCGGATGGCCGCCCGGGGCCTGCTGCAAAGCGGCCAGATGGCCCGGATGGACCTGGCCCTTTACCCTGACCCCGGCGCCGAAAAGCTCTTTTTGCAGGACCTCTACGCCGCCCTGAACGGCCCGGGGGAGATGGTGCTGTTCGACCATTACGAGAGCTGCTGCCCCGCCTTTCTCCGGACGCTGGCCAGCCTGGCGGTGAAAGGGGCGGCGCCCCTGGCCTCCCGGTATCTGGTCAACCGGGAGGGCATCCTGATCGACGCCGGCACCGCTCTGGCCGCCGGCGCGGTGAGCCGGATCACCCCCCGGGGCAAGTACCTGATCTTCTTTTCCCACAAGGGGAGGGAGGAGATGGCCGGCCTGCTGGGGGCCGGGTTTGTGGCGGCCCTGGGGGATGTGTGCCAGACCCGGCCCTTCACCGCCGAAAGCCTGCAGGCCCTGGCCGCCCGCCTGCTGAACGACCTGGCCCGGCTGTGCGCCCGCCAGCTCAAGCTGACCCTCTCGGCCGGGGAGGACGTCCGGGACTATGTGGCCGGCCAGCACACCGGCAAGCTGGGGGCGGCGGCGCTGTCCGGCTGCTGCGAGCGGATCTTCCGGGCCTTGAGCGAATACTGCCTGCGGCAGGACCGCTTCCAGCCCGGGACGGCGGCCCTGGAGGTGCGGGACGGGGTGCTCTGCTTTTCGGTGAACGGCAGCGCCCCGGCCCCCCTGGCCGACCTGCTGCCTGCCGTCTGGGACGGCGGGACCGAGGAGGTCCGGCAGGAGCTGGACGCCCTGGTGGGCCTGGACGAGGTCAAGGAATATGTGTTCGGCCTGGCGGACAATGTCCGGGTCCAGAAGCGCCGGGCCGCCGCCGGCCTCAAGACGGCCAGCCTGTCGATGCACATGATCTTTACCGGCAACCCCGGCACCGGCAAGACCACCATCGCCCGGCTGGTGGCCAGGTATTTGAAGGCCATCGGCGCCCTGCGGGGCGGCCAGCTGGTGGAGGTCAGCCGGGGAGACCTGGTGGGCCGCTACACCGGCCACACCGCCCCCCTGACCAACAGCGTCATCGAGAGCGCCCTGGGGGGCGTCCTCTTCATCGACGAGGCCTACAGCCTCTACCGCGGCGAGCAGGACAGCTTTGGCCTGGAGGCCATCGACACCCTGGTCAAGGGGATGGAGGACCACCGGGAGGACCTGGTGGTGATCCTGGCGGGCTACACCCGGGAGATGGAGCAGTTCCTCACCGCCAACAGCGGCCTGGCCAGCCGCTTCCCCAACCAGATCGAGTTCCCCGACTACACCGCAGACCAGCTGCTGGACATCACCGCCTCCCTGGCGGCCGCCCGGGGCTACCGCCTGGACGACAGCTGCACCTTCCCCCTGCTGGGCTATTACCAGCGCCGGCAGGCCGCCGACAGCCGCACCGCCGGCAACGGCCGCCTGGCCCGCAACACCCTGGAAAAGGCCATCTACAACCAGAGCCGCCGCCTGGTGGCCGAGCCCGACGCCCCCCTGGACCTGATCCAGGCGGGGGATCTGGAGTTTGACGAATAAAGCCGGCGAAAGCCAAAAGCCCCCGGCCGCGCATCCGTGGAGGATGCCGGCCGGGGACTTTTTCAGTTCTCCCAGGCGAGCAGCTTTTTCCGGCGGGCGAGGTAGTAGCCCAGGCCGGCGGCGTCGGCCAGCGCCCAGCCGATGGGCACCGACCACCAGATGCCGGTGACCCCCAGGGGGGTGGCGGACAGGAGATAGGCCAGGGCCACCCGGGTGCCCAGGGAGATGACGGTGAGGACCACGCTCATCCCCGGCTTGCCGAGGGCGCGGTAAAGGCCGTAGAGGAGGAACAGGCAGCCGATGCCGCAGTAGAAAGCCCCCTCGATGTGGAGGTACAGGACCCCTTCGGCGATGACGGCGGCCTCCCCCGCCTCCACGAACAGGCCCATCAGCGGCGCGGCGAACACCCAGACCAGGGCGGACAGCACCACCCCGAAGCCCATCGAAGCGGCCACCGCCCCTTTCAGGCCGGCGCGGATGCGGCCGGACTGCTTGGCGCCGTAGTTCTGGGCGATGAAGGTGGAAAAGGCGTTGCCGAAGTCCTGCACCGGCAGATAGGCGAAGGAGTCGATCTTGACCGCCGCCGCAAAGGCCGCCATGATGGTGGGCCCGAAGCTGTTCACCAGGCCCTGCACCATCAAAATGCCCAGGTTCATCACCGACTGCTGGATGCAGGTCAAAAAGGAATAGCTGGCCACCTCCCGCAGGCAGGCGGCCCGGATGTGCAGGTGCCGGCCCAGGCCCCGGAACTCGCTGCGGCGGGCCAGGGTATAGAGCAGGATGCCGATGCCCGAGACGTACTGGGAGATGACGGTGGCTTCGGCGGCGCCGGCCACGCTGCGCCCCAGCCCCAGGACGAACCACAGGTCCAGGACGATGTTCAGCAGCGCCGACACCGCCAGAAACGCCAGGGGCACCACGCTGTTGCCCACCGCCCGCAGGAAGGAGGCGAAGTAGTTGTACAAAAAGATGGCCGGGATGCCGGTAAAGATGATGGCCAGATAGCTGCGCATCAGCCCCCAGACCTGGTCCGGCACCTGCAGAAAGACCCGGATCAGGTCCAGGCAGGCGAAGGACGCCGCGTTGAGCACCACCGTCACCACGGCGATCAGGACAAAGGAAGAGACCAGGCTCTCCCGCAGGCCCTCCCCGTCCCGGCGGCCGAAGTGCATTGAGAACAGCGCCCCGCTGCCCATGCACAGACCCAGCAGGATAGAGGTCAAAAAGGTCATCAGGGTGTAGGAAGAGCCGACGGCCGCCAGCGCGTCGGTGCCGACGAACCGGCCGACGATCAGGGTGTCGGCGACATTGTAGCACTGCTGCAGCAGATCCCCCAGGATCATGGGGATGGCAAACAACAGCATCGAGCGCATGACCGGCCCGCGGGTCAGGTCCTGATTCATACAGATTCATCTCCAAACCGAAAGTTGTATCTTACGTTTCGCAACCATTATAGCGCTGCCGCTCCCCGGTGTCAACCCGGTAGGCCCGCCGGCCCCGGGCTGCGGGCGGGTTGGCTGTTTGCTTTTTGCCCCGGCGGTGGTATACTGGGGGCGAACGATACGACAAGGGGGCTTTTGCCATGTTTTTGGAGGGTCTGGACGCGCTGGATCAGCGCATCGTCCAGCTGCTGATCGAAAACGCCCGGATGTCCTACTCCGACATCGGGCAGGCGGTGGGCATCTCGCGGGTGGCGGTCAAGGCCCGCATCCAGGCGCTGGAGCAGCGGGGCGTCATCGAGGAGTACACCACCATCATCAACCCGCAGAAGATCAGCGGCGCGGTCAGCTGCTATTTCGAGATCGAGACACGGCCCGACACCCTGGCCGAGGTGACGGACCGCCTGGCCGCCAACGAGACGGTCACCCAGATCTACCGGGTCACCGGCAAGGACAAGCTCCACGTCCACGCGGTGGCGGCTTCCAGCGAGGAGATGGAGCGGCTGATCCGGGAGGTGATCGACCCGCTGCCCGGGGTGGTCAGCTGCAGCTGCAACATCATCCTCTCCCGCATCAAGGACATCAAAGGGCTGCGGCTGTAGACCCGCCCACCCGCCCCCAGCGGAAGTCCCCCCGCGGCTGCGCCGCCGCCCCCGTTGGGGGCTGTCCCGGCAGGGGGCGTTCCTCTGTGCTGACTGCAAGGCGGCGGAACCGTTTCAAGGAGTCCCCCCTCAGCCGCCTGCGGCGGCAGCTCCCCCGCTGGGGGAGCGCCGGGCCCTTTTGCCCGGCCGGACACGGGATGTCCGGCGGCCGGAGAGGCGTCTCCCGGCCTGTGTCCTTGCCGGAAAGGCCGCCGTGCGGTATGCTGAACGTGAAAGGAGACGGCGTCATGGATCAGAAAAAGATCGGGGCCTTCCTCAGGGCCCTGCGGGCCGAAAAGGGCCTCACCCAGGAACAGCTGGCGGAAAAGATGCTGGTATCCAGCCGGACGGTATCCCGCTGGGAGACCGGCGCCAACCTGCCCGACTTGAGCGTCCTTTTGGAGATCGCGGATTTTTACGGCGTCGAACTCCGGGAACTGCTGGACGGCGAAAGGAGGACGCATACGATGGAAGGAACGACGAAACAGGATACCCGCGACACCCTGCAGATCGCGGCGGGGTATTCCGCCGAGGTGAACCGGCGGATCACCCGCAACCTGAACTGGATGGCCTGGCTGGGAGTGGCGGCGTTTGCCCTCTATGGAGCGCTGGAGGTTTGTGGCCTGGCGGCGGAGGGCTGGACGATGAATCTGGCGGACTTTGCCCTCGGGGGAGCTTTCGGCATCCTGCTGGGGCTGGCCCTGATGACCGGGCCGGCCGGCAGGCTGTTGTTCCGCCTGAAACGAAAGCTCCTGGGAAAAGCGGACCCGGAAGCGGAGGAAGGCTGATCCCCCCGGCACACAAAAAATCAGGACGCAGAGAAGGTGCGAGGGCACCGGTTCTGCGTCCTGTTTGTTTTGATTGAAAGGGGTGGGAGAGGCTTTACGCCTGGATCTCCTTGACGGTGGAGCGCTGGATCACCCAGTCGGCGGCACGGCGGATGGCCTCGTTGCGGCGGAAGGCCCGCAGGTCGGTCTTTTCCTTGACCTCCTCCAGGGTCTTTTTGGCCATTTCGGCCCGCTGGGCCAGCTGGGCGTCCACCTCGGCGTCGGTGGGCATCAGCCCTTCGGCCCCGGCGATCTGGAGCAGGGCCATCCGGGCGCGGGTGTTCCGCTCGGCCACCTTGCGGACGGTGGCCTTGAACTCGTCCCGGGTCTGGTGGACCTGGCCCAGGTACTTGTCCAGGCTCATCCGCTGCATCTGCAGCTGCTGCTGGAAGGACTGCATCTCGGCGTGGTAGGCGTTTTCCACCAGGATGTCGGGCAGCTCGCCTTCGGCGGCGTCGGCCAGCATCATCAGGATCTGGTTGCGGGCGTGGTTGACGGCGGCGGTCCGCTTGCGCTTGGCCAGCTGGTCGTGGATCTGGGCGCGGTATTCCTCCATGGTGTCCACCTTGCCCGCCTTCTTGGCAAAGTCGCTGTTCAGGGCCGGCAGCTGGCGGATGCACACGTCGATGATCTTGACCTTGAAGGTGGCCTCTTTGCCGGCCAGATCCTTGGCGTGGTAGGAGGCGGGGAAGGTGACGTTCAGGTCGAACTCGTCCCCTGCCTGATGGCCGACGATGCCTTCCTCAAAGCCGGGGATCATCCGGCCGCGGCCCAGCTCGATGGCCTGCTTGGTGGCCGAGCCGCCGGGGAACGGCTCGCCGTTGACATAGCCGGTGTAGTCCATGTGGACGATGTTGCCCTTGACCGCCGGGCCCTTGTGGGGCACCAGCTCGGCAAAGCCGGCGCGGCGGCGCTCGATCACCCGGTCCACCTCCTTGTCGGTGGTGGCGGGGATGGTGCAGCTGACCTCAAAGCCCTGGGTCTTGCCCAGCACGAAGGTGGGCTGCAGGGCGACGGTGGCGGTGGCCACGAAGCCGTCCTCTTTTTTCACGCTGACCAGGTCGTAGCTGGGCTCGTCCACCGGGGTCAGATCGTGGTCGGCCAGGGCCTTTTCGTACAGGCCGGGGACGTCCCGGTCCATCAGGTCGTTGATGGCGTCGTACCAGAACACGTGCTCGCCGCGGTCGGCCTCGATCTGGGCGCGGTCGGCCTGCCCCTTGGCAAAACCCTTGATCGTAAAGGTATCCCGCGTGCGCTCATAGACAGCCTCGGCGGCCTCCTCCAGCTCGGCGGCCGAGGCGCTGAAGGTCATTTTGCAGATGTTCTTTTCAGGCGTTTCTACACTTACCAGTTTCATGTCGATGTTACCCTCCGTGCGGCCCCATGCGGGCGCGATGTAGTCAATTTAAAATTATTATAGCACATTCGGCGCAAAAGCGGTATAATAAAATTGGATTTTTCTGCGGGCAGGCCCCTCTGCCCGCCCCAATTTGCAGCGAAAGGCTAGGTTTTGCACGCGATGCGCCTGTTTGACGTCCTGGGGCCGGTCATGATCGGCCCTTCCTCCAGCCATACCGCCGGCGCGGCCCGCATCGGCCGGACGGCCCGCCAGCTTCTGGGCGAGGCGCCTGTCCGGGCCGACATCGGGCTGTACGGCAGCTTTGCCACCACCGGCCGGGGCCACGGCACCGACCGGGCCATTGTGGCCGGGCTGCTGGGCATGAAGCCGGACGACCCCCGCCTGCCCGACAGCTTTGCCCTGGCCCGGGAAGCGGGGCTGGACTTTGCCATCCACCCGGTGGAGCTGCGCTCCGCCCACCCCAACACCGCCGTCCTGGCCCTGGAAGGGCCCACCCGCCGGCTGAACCTGTCCGCCGCCTCGGTGGGGGGCGGACGCATCCGGGTCACCTCCATCGACGGGGTGGCCGCCGATTTTGGCGGGGACGCCAATACCCTCATCATCCACAACGACGACACCCCCGGCTGCATCGCCGAGGTGGCGATGGCGCTGGCCCGGCGGCAGATCAACGTGGCCTCCATGCAGGTGTTCCGCTCGGCCCCGGGGGGCGAGGCGGTGATGGTGCTGGAATGCGACAGCCACATCCCCGCCCCGCTGGAGTTCCAGCTGACGGCGGTGCCGGGCATCCGCAAGGTCACCTGCCTGAATGTGGACGACGAAGCATAGAAAGGACCCGGACCATGGAATACAGATACGATACCCAGCTTTTGATCGACGGCTGCCGCGTGGGCGAGGACGCCGTCAACGACTATATCCGCAGCCACTTTGCAGGCGACTGCCTGCTGACCGTCGGGGATGAGGACACCCTCAAGCTCCATTTCCACACCAACGAGCCCTGGCGCGTGCTGGAGTACTGCGCCGGCCTGGGGGAGATCTACGACATCGTAGTGGAAGATATGGACCGGCAGGCGCGGGGCCTGCGGGGCTGAAGGGAGGAGCGCGTATGTCCTTTTTATCCTGTGCCGAGATGCTGGCCTATGCCCACGAGCAGGGCTGCACCCTGGCCCAAGCGGTGCTGCGCAGCGACCTGGCCGAGAGCCGCCTGACCGAAGAGGCCAGCCGGGCCGAGATGCGGCGCCTGTGGCAGGTGATGCAGGCCACCAGCCGGGACTATGAGCCGGGCCGCCGCAGCCGCAGCGGCCTGGTGGGCGGGGACGCCGCCAAAGTGGAGCAGGCGGCCGCCCAGGGCCGGCTGCTGGGCGGCGACTACCTGGCAGCGGTGACGGCGGAAGCCCTCAAGACCGCCGAGTGCAACGCCTGCATGAAGCGGATCGTGGCGGCCCCCACGGCGGGCAGCTGCGGGGTGCTGCCGGCGGTGCTGCTGCCCCTGGCCCGGGCCGGCGAGGCCGGCGACGAGGCGATCTGCGAGGCGCTGTATGTGGCGGCCGGCTTCGGGCAGGTGATCGCCGCCCGGGCCACCCTGGCCGGGGCCGAAGGCGGCTGCCAGGCCGAGGTGGGGGCCGCCAGCGCCATGGCCGCCGCCGCCCTGTGCTACCTGAAAGGGGGCACCCCCGCCGCCTGCGCGGCGGCTGCCGCCATGGCCCTGGGCAACCTGCTGGGCCTGGTCTGCGACCCGGTGGCCGGCCTGGTGGAAGTGCCCTGCGTGAAACGGAACGTGGTGGGCGCGGTGAACGCCGTGGCCTGCGCCAACATGGCCCTGGCCGGCATCGACAGCGCCATCCCCTGTGACGAGGTGATCGACGCCATGGGCCGGGTGGGGCTGCAGCTCTCCCCCGACCTGCGGGAGACCGGCCTGGGCGGCCTGGCCGCCACCCCCACCGGCCGGGCCATCGCCCGCCGTCTGGCCGCCGAGGCCGGCGGGGTCTGAACCGGCCTTCCCGGCCCGCTCCGCCCTCTTTCCGGCGCCTGCCGGGGACCCGCCAAAATTTTTTTCAAAAAACAGTTGACAAACGGCCCCGCAGATGGTAGAATATATCTCGTTCCGGACAGAACACAAACGGAACGTATGCGTTGGTAGCTCAGCTGGATAGAGTGACTGACTACGAATCAGTAGGCCGGGGGTTCGAGTCCCTTCCATCGCACCAAAATCCCACGAAGAATCGAAAGGTTCTCCGTGGGATTTTTGTTTTTGTGGTGCGGCAGGCTACTAAAATTCAACTTGCGTTCAACTCGATGGATCTTCTGCTTTTTTGTCAAAGACATCAGCCAGGATGTCGGCGCTTTTTTTGTCAGCCTGCTCCATGACATGGGCGTAGATATTGCTGGTGGTGCTCACCTGCGCATGGCCCAGCCGGGCAGAGACACTGACGCTGTCCATTCCTTTATAGAACAGCAGGCTGGCCATCGAATGCCGGAAGGCATGGGGATTGATATGAGGCAAACCATGCCGCTTGCTGAACCGGTCCAGCCAGGTGTTGACCGAATCCGGGTGCATGGGAGAACCGTCCTCCTGCGCAAAGAGAAAATTTTGATCCCGGTAGTAGTTTCCCAAGCGTTTGATCTCCACCTCCTGGCACTTCTTATATTGTCTGAGAAGTTCCATCGTCTGGGGCGGCAGCGCAATGGTGCGTTTGGACTTCTCTGTTTTGGGGGTGTCTTCATATAGGCCTACGCCGGGCACATACAGAACGTTGTTGTCAATGCGGATGGTACCTTGTTCAAAATCCACACGGTCCCATTTCAGGCCCATCAATTCCCCACGGCGGCACCCACTCATCATAAGAATGGTGATCATGGTGCGCCATTTAATGTCCTCTTTTTCCAGGGCATCCTGGATTTTAATCAGTTCTTTTGGCTGGAAGTGGTTTACCTCTTTATGCTGTATTTTCGGCAGTGTAGCTCTTTTTGCTACATTCTGAACAACCAGCCCTTCCTTGACCGCATGTTCCAGCACCATCGAAATCATCCTGTGGTAGTGCTGGATGGTATTGGCCGAGAGGGTATTCACCTTCCGCTCTGTGGTGAAAACTTCTTCCAACTCCATGTTCAATCCTTTACAGATGGCGAGAGCTTTCTTTACAGGAGTTGGATTCCCTTTCACAATGAGATAAACCGTATTGAGCGACACACCAGAGCGCTCTGCCAGCTCCTTTCGGGTCATTCCCTTATTGTTTAAAATTGCCGGTAAGTTTTTGGCAACCGCCATATTCTGCTCTACGCCAGAGCCTTCTTCTTCCAGTTGCATATAGAACGCATTCAGATGGTCAGGCCGCAGATCTTTCAGCAGAATATGACCGATGGCCTTATATGTACGGGGAATGAGGTAACGATATCCTTTGAGAGTTGTCTGCTTTGTTCCTGATCGTTTTTTCAGTTCAAGAACGTAATCACAGTATTGGTCAAAACGTTGGCGGGCGTTTTCCAGACTCCCTTCTTTCACTTCCTTTTCCAGGGTGGCAGCATAGGCCTCTGCCTTTTTGCGGGCGCTCTTCTCACTCCAGGTCGGCTTGACCTCGAAGGTAGCGGTGAAGGGCTTGAGCTGTTTGCCGTCCGGTCCGCGTCCACGGAAGATGCGGATGGAATAGGAAATCAGTTTGCCGTCTTTATTCCGGCGCTCCTGTAAATTGGCCATTGAAAAAGTCCTCCTTATTTACTATCTTGGTAATAAAGAAAGGATCCCTGTCTGCGGACAGGCAGAGATCCTAGATGATGGCATATGTACGCGCGAAAAACGGAATGATCAAGCTGCTGGCGGGATGGGTTTGCAGCCGTTGGTGATAAAGGCGAGCACATCCTCATAGAGAACGAGCGCCTTGTTGCCGCAGCGAATAGAAGGAATCAAACCCTCTTTAACCCAGGCACGGAGAGCGGACTCTCCGATGCGGTAACCCTCTTCCTGAAGGCGGCGGTAGATCTCGTGGATGGACCCGCACTGGACAGGGCCGGTTGCATACTTACTCAGTTTCATAAGCATCCTCCTAAATGAACAACTCTGTTGACTTATATCAGATATCGCGTTTTCAATCATTTGGGATATCCGCTGTTTTTGCCGCTTTTTCCAGCGCCTCCAAGTCGAGCTTATAGACGCGCGGCAGCTTTGGACCGTTTCCTATATGTACCTGATATGTACTCTTTTCATTGGAGTATAAGATGTTATATAGGGTCAGGTTCTTTACAATATCGTTGATGTTGCAGTTTTGGTAACCTGGCTGCTGTCTAACGCAGGTTTCCAGTGCTGCTTTTCGCAAGCAAAGATAACCATCATCCAGATCGGCTCCATCCATCTGTGACAGCCTTTCTTCAAGCTTTTTCTTTTTATTGACGAGAGCGAATCTGCCCTTTTGGTATGCATTCCATAGAATTGCAGGGATGCTGGCCCGCTTTTGGTATGCGGCAAGCCGATTCAGATATAGCTGAGTCTCACTCCATGACCTGTTCAAAGCCGCATCGAGGCGATATTGGTATGTCTTCCGTTCTTCAGGCGGCATTCCTTCATTTTCTGCGGCGACCAACAGCAATTTGAACGCACAACGCAGTACCGTCAGATTGGTTCGGACACGCTGGTTATTACAGTTTTGAAGCACTGCTGGCGGGTCCTGCAATTCCTCCTTGATATGATAGAGGAAGTTATCCCCCTGGTTGACAAACGTACACAAGAAAGCGTGCGCCGCACTTCCAGATAGTGCCGGCGTACAGTTGTTTGGTAGATGTAGCTGCCTGGTAATTGGTATCAGAATGCAGCGCTCCACATCGGACGCTTTGCCGAAGAGAAGCTCCGCAGTGAACAGGATGCCACCGATACACTGTTGCTGGCTCAATTTTCCACCTGGATTTCTACTGATGGGGTTGCCGTTGGCCCCTTCGCGGATCAGCTGTCCAGAGAGTTCCATACGCTTTTCCTGCGATTTAGAACTTGCACTATATGCAATGTCATCTATAATCAGCAGTTGATCGCGGTGTATCGTCGTGAGTTCCCGTGTGGATGACAGCGTTGCCCCTGCATCAAAGAGGAGGGCGGGGCCTGCTTTGGGGTTATTTGCATATGCAAAAATACCTCCAAGCCTTTTTGCCGCAACCGTTTTGCCACAACCGTGTTCGCCATAGACCCAACCGACAGCTTGGAATTCGATGCCGCAACCCCGTATTGCGCTGAGGATCAGAGATAGATAGCTGTAAGATACGAGCAGATAGAGCTCATCCGGTTCGTTATAGATGCTATTCAGCAAGTGGGTCACGGGTTGTGCATTGTTGGTCCGAAGGAGCTTTAGTTTCTCT
The DNA here is from genome assembly GCA_019116585.1 of Candidatus Faecalibacterium gallistercoris. Classification (GTDB taxonomy): domain Bacteria; phylum Bacillota; class Clostridia; order Oscillospirales; family Ruminococcaceae; genus Faecalibacterium; species Faecalibacterium gallistercoris. The sequence continues at coordinate 43,294 of DXBJ01000046.1, forward strand.
ACCTGTGGGTCGATGACGTAACAGATCTGGGGATTGATCCCAATGGTCGTGTCTCCTTCTACCGCTACCCATGACTCGTTCGGCAGACGGTAGCATCCGTTCTTATCAAAGTACAAAGGAAGTTCGCCTTCCTTTTGCTGTTGGATGATGCTGCGTCTCAATGCCTCGCCGGCCTTCTTTTTTTCTTTTGCAGAGAGATCAGGCATGAGCTGAAGGCTCTCCATCAATTTTTTATAGCGGCAACATTCGTCCAGAGAAAGAACAGCTGTTTCATAGGACTTGCTGCCGATGTCGACAAAAATGATCGCGTGCGTAGATTCCCCATTGTATACGTTTCGGAGAGGAATCACAGCGATTTTTATCTCCGCTTTCGGGTTTTCATAGACCCAGTTCATCTGTGGTGGCCGCTTTGCGATGTTCATTTACTTCACCTCCCCCGACAAAGTGCTTTGAGCATCAGCCGGAGGGCTGCACTCTGTTTTCGGGTCGGCGTCATTCTGCGCGGTTGTCTTTAATTCTGCGATCCAGCGCATGGCGTTGATTAAACTTTGCTGGTCGCCGAACGACAGCTCTCGCTTGCGTTCCTTCGTCTTGCGCTTTTTGGCGGGGTGGTCCTGATGATAGGGGACAAGTGGTGTCTTCATGTTGCGTTACCTCCTGTGGTAGTTTTTAGTTCCAAGTTATACGGACAGTTTCATCTAAAACCATAATATTTTTGCGTTCTTTTGTCGTAAAATGAGCATTTGACAACAAAAAGGAGGCCTTGAAAGTAACACAAACAAACCCATATCGCTTGGAGCGATATAGCAAATTTGTTCGTGCTGCTTTCAAGGCCTCCGTATCACAACTTACTCTGAACCCAACCTGTGAAAATTGAGCGAGTCTAAGCAGAGCCATTTTTACGGTAATTGCTACCACACTAACATAGCAATGAACCGGATCTTAGGCGGTCTGAAAAGAACACATTTTATATGATTTTAGATGGTTTGCTTATCCTTCCCAAAAACCAGTCTTTCGACTGGAGATCCCTATCGGAATTTACTCGAGAAATAGGCAACTTCACACCAAGCATAGCCTGGTTTTAATCTGCACACAGGGCCCAACGTATAGGCATCCCAAAAAGAATACCACCTCACTACAAGGCATCAACCCGGGCATGTTTCCTGTAACCTTAGTTGGCAGAACTGCACTTTTCATACAGAAATTACGGAAGTGTTTTAGGACGAAGCAAACCTGCGCTCATGCATATAGCGCAAGTCTATATTACCACATATGGCCTTAATATGCAACCCATATGTTAATGTTTTTTTGCATTTTAAAAGTAGAGGGTGCCCCATGATTTTTATGGTACTATTATTTTTCAAAAAAATCTGGGCTTTCTGGGTCAAAATCCAGAAAGCCCAGATTTTTATCAAGCAGTTTCCAGCTTTTCTACCACTTCGCTCCCATTCATCGCCTCCATGAACTGTTTGGCGAAGGCTTTGGCGCTGGCAGCTTCTTCGGGACTGAGGGCGCTGACCGCCTCAAAGTGGAAGAGGGCGTAGGGCTTGCCGCCCCGACTGGTGGCTTTCTGCAGGGTGATCCGGGTGACCACGCCGTTCAGTGGAGTCAGTGAGCTGGTGAGCCGGGCCGCATACTTGAGGAACAGCCCCTTGCTGGTCACTGGAACCCGCACCAACAGGGGCAACACGTTGCCCGGCCGCAGCAGGAACAGCAATACCGACTCCTTGCAGGCCTTGGCACCCGTTTCCCCGTCTTTCGAGCCATAGTCGTTGAAGGGGCAGTGAGCGCAGGCCTTGCCGTCCTCTGAGACAAGGCTGTTGTGGCTGAGACAGGTAGGCGGCGTGCCCTCCACCGGGTCGGGGGTATCCCAGTAGGCCCGAGGGGTGGTATAATCCAGGATGATGCCGGTGAGTTCCTTTTCGGCCTCATCCCCGGCCAGCCCCGGCACTGTAAACACAGTCGAGCCGCCGGAGGGCGACTTGACCACGTCAAACATCTGGTAGGTCAAGGGCTGCTCCTTGAGGTTTTCCCGGATCAGATCCAGGGTATTGCCATTGAGGGCGGCATAGCCGCTTTCAACAGGGACAAGACTGGCCGGTTCCCTTTCGGCAGGGGCCTCCTGCAGGGCCTGAGCCTTGGTGGCAAGACGGGATTTCAGTTTTGTGTTGTCCATGGTGTAATACCTCCTTGTGTTCATATAGCTTTGACGGAGAAGCGCCGGTAGCTGCTCTTGCTGGCATACTTCTTATAAAGGGTTGGGTGTTCGGCTTTCAGCGTTTTGCTGTCCAGACGTTCCTGTGTGACATTTTTCCATGTAACGATGTGGTCGCCGGTGGTGCCGGACTCATGCTCCCCCAGCATTTGCTTCAACAGATTTTCAGCCTGCTGCTTCTGCTCTGTGATTGCTTTGAGTTGTTCACAAGCCTCATCGTACTGCCGAATCAAGGTGGCGGCCTGGCCGGGAAGTTCCACCGTGGACCGGGGCAGGCTGCTTGGAAAGCACTCGGCCAGAAACTTGGCCGAGGCGCTGGAACCGTCGAGAGGCGGCGGGGTCTTATTTTGGACGTGCTTCCAGAAGTCTGCTTCGAGCTGAATCAGGGCTTCGATCAACTCGTCATCCCGGTGGATGAGCTTCCACCGGAAGTTGTTGCCTCCGATCAGGGCGGCGACGTATGCGCCCCGGTAACCGGTCACGGCCATATAATGCTGGACCTGCAGGTAGTACTCGTCCGGGATGCCGTCCTCCCACTCCCCGGCCTTGAAAGCCGAGACGGTTTTAGCCTCGAAAACGCAGGGCCCCAGATCGGGCTGCCGGCAGGTGCCGTCCAGATTGGCCTGCATAAAGGGGTGCTGGTCGCTGCGCAGAAGCTCCATTCGGTGCTCCACCTGGATGCCGGTGCGCTTGGTAAATTCGGTCCGCACCAGCTCTTCCAGCTGATGGCCCCAGTAGGCGGCTTCCCCTGCCTCCTGTGCTGGGAGCTGTCCGGTTTTCTCCATCCAGAGTTCCACCGGCGACTTGTACCGGCTGACCCCACAGACCACAGCGGCGTCTGAGCCGCCGATCCCCTCCTTGCGACATTCCAGCCATTCCTCATAGGGCATGGCTGCGGTGTTGGCAATGACTGTAAATGACATTCGTATCCCTCCATAGAACCTATTGTAAGAAGAAAGGCGGGGCGCATGATGCTTTTGGTCATGCGTCCCGCCTATATTGATTCTCTGCCTCATGGCTTATGCTGCCAGCACCATCTTGTAGGCCCTGTCGATCATGGGGTTGCCCTCGACGGTGCGGAGAAAGAGGTTCTCATTATAGTTTTTGGTCTTGCGGATGGGCTCGGCATGGGTGGCAAAATCGCTGACTGCGTTGACGAACCGGTAGCCATTTTTGCCCATGTCCAGCAAATCAGGCGCGTCAAAGTAGCGGCGCTTCAAATCATCCAGCATCCGCAGGTTGTTTTTCCGCTGGATGTCGGACAGGTCTTCCCCCACCGGGAAGAAGTTCTGCATCAGGTCCATCGCCTTGCGGTCGGACAGCTTGATCTTGGCCAGTTCGTTGACACCCCGGCCCAGCTCACTCATATAGCGCTCGGCCAGGCGAAGGGTCTCGCTGGCCTCCCGCACCCGGCTGAGGACGTTCTCGGTATGGCGGGCTGCCCAGATGCGGTTGGCGCTGTTGAGGGCCAGGTTAAGGGTGTTCTGGCAAACCACCCGGATGGGAGTCATGGCCACCTTCACCCCGCTGCTGCCATCGTGAGAATTCATGATTACCAGGTAGGGTTCGATCTCGTCTCCGGCGATGATATACCGCTGGGGCATCCGGGCCAGCATCCAAACCTTGCGGCCGTACTGCAGGGAACCGGCGGTTTCGTAGGTGACGCCCTCTCCCAGCAGCTCGTCGGTGAAGCGGAAAGCGTCCTCATTCTGCACCACCTTGTAGCGGTCGGACACGATGCCCAGCACGCTGCCATCGGTGCTTCGGACGTTGGCTTTGTAACCAGCGATCCAGGCGCCGTCTTCGGTGCGGACTTCCTTCTGAATGACCTTCCAGTCAAGGCCAGCCCAGACCAGAGCATCGGCGGAAGCGGGGGCTTCCATAACAAGGGTACCCAGGCCGTGCCAGGGCTTTTCGCGGACGTAGAACATGGTTTCAACATTGGCAGACATTGCAAATTTCCTCCTTGAACATTTGAGTTTGTTTTTTGAAAACGTGGGAAATGTGGGCTTCTCCCACGTTTCCCACATTTTTGACGGGCATCTTAGAAATGTATGGTGGACCGTGGGCTTCAAGCGTGATAGTCCACCACGCCGCCGACGTAGACCGGCCTGGACAGATCGGCATAGCGGAGCCAGCGGTCCAGCGGTTCCAGAGTGTTGGTAGTTCCTGTATAAACGTAGACGCCGTACCGGTCCTCGTAGCTGTCGTTCAGGCCGGACAGGGCCAGGTCAAAAGCCGGGGCTTTCTCACTGCCGCTGAACACGGCGTAGGCGGTCTGGGCCAGCACCTCAGCGGCGGCCCGGAAGCAGACGTACCCTCTGCGGAAGAAACTGTCCCGCAGATTGGGGGCAAAGTCCAGCCGGTCCCCCTTGCGGGTGCAGAGGGGCCCCAGGAAATGGGACAGATCGGCGATGGCCTGCTCCCGCTGCGGCGGGTCGGTGTTTTCGGCATAGTCGCAGACCTGCTCGTAAAACCAGTCGGGCAGGTTCCCGGCCCTGGCATAGCAGTCCGGGCGGACGGGTATTCGGGCAAGTTCGTAGACAAAACTGTGCATGGTAAATCCTCCTTTAGGCATCATAGAAATAGGGTGAAAACAAAGAAAACCTCGGGGTCGTTCCCCGAGGCTTTCATGGTTATAGTATATATTCGGTTGGGCGATCAGATCGGAAATGGGTCAAGACTTTTCCTGTGATTTCTGCGGCGTGTCTGGAATAGCGGCAGGAACAGGTTGCACTTGTGCTGCATTTTTACTTGCCAACAGAGGCGGAATCACCGTTCCATCCAAGGTGAGTAGTTTCCAGGCAGATTTAAGCCGGATCCGAAGGCAAAGAAAGAGGATCGCAGCCGGCACCCCGATGACAGCAGCCCCGGCAATACTGAACACTACCGACAAAATGATAAGCACTGTATACAGTGTGCTACGCTTGCTGTATTTATAAAGACGTGCCTGCTTGATCTTTTTGGGGGAACATTTCTGCAACGCATCGATGTATTTTTTGGAGGCATCTGTCCTCGCCCGAGACTGGATCAAGTCAGCTGCGTTTTTCCGCGCCTCGGCATCGGCAAGGTCTATCTGCCGGTACAGGTTGTCGAAGACCTCTCCGTCCTCAGCAGACCAGATGCTTTCGATGCGCGATTGAAGCTTTTGGAGGAATGGTTGTTTGATTTTATCCTGAGCTTCATATCCATTGACAGCAGCAATCATAGCTTGACAGTCCGCTTCACTGGCGGTTTCGTAATCTTTGCAGATACGGGTCAAACAGTCTGTCTCAAGGGCATCCAGCGTTGCACTGGATTCCACGCTGTACTCCGCCATCACCTGCAAAATCTTTGCCCTCGCTTTCTGGGCTTCATCTTCTGAAACACGGGCACTATCTGTATAGATGTTGGCTAGGATTTGCTCTACTTGGGTAACGCAAAATAACCCAAATTTGCTTTTGTCTTTGCTGCGTTCTTTTTAGAAGTTCCACTCAATGGTGACAGCCTGCTGTCCGGTTTCGGGGGCCTTCGGGGAAACCACCACCCGATGCACCAAAAGTACAGCCAGCTCGCGGGTCAGAACAGGGACTTTTGCCAGCTCTGTCACCCGTTCCATCTGAGCGGCGCGGGCGTCCTCCCGGACCTGCTGCTGGCCCAGGTCAGCTTCCAGCACGGCAATACGTGCTTCTGCCTCCTGTACCTGCTGCAAAAAGGCTGCGTTCATCTGGGCAAAGGTCTCGGTGTCGATCAGGCCCGATACTTTATCCAGATATAGCTCCTGTATGGCCTTACGGCGGCGGTCTACGTCGGTTTGCAGCCGCCGGCGCTCCTCCTTGAGGGCCTGTACCCGCCGCCGGGCAGGAGTGTCCGTTTCGGGCAGTTCAATCTGCTGCGGGTCGAACCAACTCGCTGCATACTCCCGTATCCGTTCAAGCACCAGGTCCTGCAGGGCATCCAGACTGGTACAGGTTTTATTCGAACAGCGCTCGGGCGCACGCTGGTGGGTACGGCAGCGGAGATACCGCCGCCGTGCGCCATCGGTCCGAACACTCCCACTGCCGGTCTGCTCCATCACCGCCCCACAGCACCCGCAGACCACCAGCCGGGCCAGAGGGTGGACCTGGCCGCCCGTTCCACTCCGAGCGCGGCCCTGCAGCATCTGCTGGACTGTCTCAAAGGTCTCCCGGTCGATGATCGGTTCATGGGTGCCCGGCACTACGATCCACTGGGATGTCGGCAACCAGACTGTCCGTTTGGATTTGTAACTGACCTTTTTATGACGGCCTTGGACAAGGTCTCCCGTATAGGTGCGGTTGCGCAGCATCTGGTAGACCGTCGCCGGCCCCCAGAGGGGCGGTTCAGGCCCTTGCATAGCGGCCTTGTAGGGAACACCGTGCTGCTGTTTGTAGGCAGTAGGACTGGGGACCCCTTCGCTGTTGAGTATTTGCGCGATCTTGTGCGTCCCGATCCCGCTGCGGGCCATCTCGAACATTCGTTCCACCACGGCAGCCGCTTCCGGGTCGATGACCAGATGTCCTCGGGCGTCCGGGTCCTTGCGGTATCCGTACAGCGCAAAGGAAGCGATGTATTGCCCCTCTCGCCGCTTGTGGTCCAGCACCGAGCGGACGTT